>NZ_CP011304.1:2454907-2761458 GCF_000981785.2 Microcystis aeruginosa NIES-2549
ACAGGACTTTCACCTTCTCTGGTGCGGTTTTCAGCCGCTTCGTCTAAATTTCCCAGTCTTTTGTTACTGTCCCACGACCCCAAGTTCCGAAGAACTTGGTTTAGGCTGTTCCCTTTTCGCTCGCCGCTACTGGGGGAATCGCTGTTGCTTTCTTTTCCTCTGGCTACTAAGATGTTTCAGTTCACCAGGTTTGCTCGCTCCACCATATATATTCAGGTGGTCGTGTTTAGGGTTGCCCCATTCGGATATCTTCGGATCAATGCTTGCTTCCCGCTCCCCGAAGCGTTTCGTCGGTAACTACGTCCTTCTTCGCTTCCGTGTGCCTAGGTATCCACCGTTAGCCCTTATTAGCTTGACCTTGCGGTCTTCTTTTTTGGCTTTTTCACCTAGCTCTATGCAGTTTTCAAGGTTCCTCTGGACTCTGTACTCAGAGCCAGCATTCTCTCCTACTATATAAGTAAGATAAGGTGCTGATTCCTCGCTTCTCTTGTTTTTGCCACCTGTGCAGGTGGGCCATCCTGGACTCGAACCAGGGACCTCACCCTTATCAGGGGTGCGCTCTAACCACCTGAGCTAATAGCCCTTGTTCCTGATTCAGGTCTTTTATGAACCCAGAACCTAGTTTGAAAGCCAATTTTGCCTCGCTCCGACCTTTTGGGATTGATTCTTGGTTTCGACTACTATTTTTTCGTCTTCTACCCGAATTAGGTCTCCCTTTAAGGAGGTGATCCAGCCACACCTTCCGGTACGGCTACCTTGTTACGACTTCACCCCAGTCACTAGCCCTGCCTTAGGCATCCCCCTCCTTGCGGTTGAGGTAATGACTTCGGGCGTGACCAGCTTCCATGGTGTGACGGGCGGTGTGTACAAGGCCCGGGAACGAATTCACCGCCGTATGCTGACCGGCGATTACTAGCGATTCCTCCTTCATGCAGGCGAGTTGCAGCCTGCAATCTGAACTGAGGCCGGGTTTGCTGGGATTCGCTGGCTCTCGCGAGTTCGCTGCCCTTTGTCCCGACCATTGTAGTACGTGTGTCGCCCAAGACGTAAGGGGCATGCTGACTTGACGTCATCCCCACCTTCCTCCGGTTTGTCACCGGCAGTCTCCTTAGAGTCCCCAACTTAATGCTGGCAACTAAGAACGAGGGTTGCGCTCGTTGCGGGACTTAACCCAACATCTCACGACACGAGCTGACGACAGCCATGCACCACCTGTGTTCGCGCTCCCGAAGGCACCCCCAGCTTTCACCAGGGTTCGCGACATGTCAAGTCTTGGTAAGGTTCTTCGCGTTGCATCGAATTAAACCACATACTCCACCGCTTGTGCGGGCCCCCGTCAATTCCTTTGAGTTTCACACTTGCGTGCGTACTCCCCAGGCGGGATACTTAACGCGTTAGCTTCGGCACGGCTCGGGTCGATACAAGCCACGCCTAGTATCCATCGTTTACGGCTAGGACTACAGGGGTATCTAATCCCTTTCGCTCCCCTAGCTTTCGTCCCTGAGTGTCAGATACAGCCCAGTAGCACGCTTTCGCCACCGATGTTCTTCCCAATCTCTACGCATTTCACCGCTACACTGGGAATTCCTGCTACCCCTACTGCTCTCTAGTCTGCCAGTTTCCACCGCCTTTAGGTCGTTAAGCAACCTGATTTGACGGCAGACTTGGCTGACCACCTGCGGACGCTTTACGCCCAATAATTCCGGATAACGCTTGCCTCCCCCGTATTACCGCGGCTGCTGGCACGGAGTTAGCCGAGGCTGATTCCTCAAGTACCGTCAGAACTTCTTCCTTGAGAAAAGAGGTTTACAATCCAAAGACCTTCCTCCCTCACGCGGCGTTGCTCCGTCAGGCTTTCGCCCATTGCGGAAAATTCCCCACTGCTGCCTCCCGTAGGAGTCTGGGCCGTGTCTCAGTCCCAGTGTGGCTGCTCATCCTCTCAGACCAGCTACTGATCGTCGCCTTGGTAGGCCTTTACCCCACCAACTAGCTAATCAGACGCAAGCTCTTCTTCAGGCCAATTAGGTTTCACCTTGCGGCACATCGGGTATTAGCAGTCGTTTCCAACTGTTGTCCCCGTCCTGAAGTTAGATTCTTACGCGTTACTCACCCGTCCGCCACTAGAATCCGAAGATTCCCGTTCGACTTGCATGTGTTAGGCACGCCGCCAGCGTTCATCCTGAGCCAGGATCAAACTCTCCATGATGAATCGTTTGATTCTTTTGACTTTTTTTCGTCTCCCCCTTGCGGGTTTGACTTCTTTGTTATAGAATTGCTTCTAAACGAGGCTGTTTTACTTGGCTTTCAAACTATTGTTTTGTCTAGGTTCCAGCGTCGTTTGTTTCGCTTCGCTTTCGCTTTGCTTCAACCGCGCATTTACCAATGTATCTAACTTCCCCAGGTTTGTCAACCCCTTTTGGCAAAATTTTTTGATCTTTTTTCTATCCCTTGCTACATCAGCCTTTCGGACCTTCGGGGTTTTTGCTGGTCCCTTGATTAGAACTGGCGGTACGGATATGTTAGTTTATTTGTACTAAATATTTTCCTCAATTTAATTTTTTATTCAGTACCTCTCGATCGCTGGGTCGATTTTGGGGTATGGTTCCTTGAGAATCTATTTTCTGATCGGAAAGCCCTCATGTCTCGCCGCGCTGCTTTACAATCCTATTTACTGGTGCGTTTACTCCTAGCTCCCTTGATGTTATGGACGATCGTGACGGTGGTTTTTCTGCTGATGCGTGTTGCACCCGGTGATCCCACGGATGCGATTTTAGGCAACCGCGCCCCTGAAAGTGCCAAAAATGCCCTAAGAGAACAATTAGGACTGAATAAACCCCTATTTTTCCAGTATCTAGACTATATTTTTCACCTAATGCGCCTCAATTTAGGAGACTCTTTAACCAGTAAGGGGGTGACGGTATGGGAGATTATCGCTAAACATTTTCCGGCGACGGTGGAACTAACTTTTTATGGGATGCTAATTGCGGTGATAGTGGGAGTCGGATTGGGAATTATCACCGCTTCCCGTCCGAATACCCCCTTAGATGCGGGGGGACGTTTATTTGGACTGATAACCTATTCCTTGCCGATTTTTTGGGTGGGAATGCTCTTACAGCTAATTTTTGCGGTACAGTTGCGCTGGTTTCCCTTGGGGACTCGTTTTCCTTTGAGTGAAACACCACCGCAGACAATTACGGGTTTATACACCCTTGATAGTCTGATGACTCTACAACTAGATAAGTTGCCCACAGCTTTGTATTATCTAGCCTTACCTAGTTTTACTCTCGGCATTCTTTTGAGTGGGATTTTTGAACGGATGGTGCGAGTTAATCTGAAACAAACTTTGCAAGCGGACTATGTAGATGCGGCAAAAGCGAGAGGAATACCAGAAAAAACGATTATGATCGCCCATGCGCTGAAAAATGCCCTAATTCCCGTAATTACCGTCTTAGGATTAACTTTTGCGGCTCTTTTAGGTGGTGCAGTCTTGACGGAAGTTACTTTTTCTTGGCCGGGTTTGGGAAATCAGTTATATCGCGCGATTTCTCTGCGGGATTACCCAACAGTGCAGGGATTAATGGCTTTTTTTGCGACAATAGTGGTTTTTGCCAGTATTTTAATCGATTTAATCAATGCTTACATTGATCCTCGCATCCGTTATTAATCAGGGAGAGGGAATTATGAAGTGGGGAAGTGGGGAGATGGGAGAGGGAGTTTGAGCATTTGTACTAAAATTCCAATAGGCAGTTTAAAGACAGTACAGCTTGAGATGAATTATCAATTATGAATTATGAAGTGGGGAGAGGGGAGTTTGAGCATTTGTACTAAAATTCCAATAGGCAGTTTAAATACAGTACAGCTTGACATAAGACAACAGCCGTGAAATTGATGTCACAGCTAATAAAAAATGGATCAGGATTGCTTTTTGTCTCTAGGTTGTTGTTAGGTGATTGCTGACTGATTAATAATGGTTGAATTTTAATCGACTTTTCCTTTTAGGGAGACGAAATCAGATATATGGGAATTACTATTGTTACCATTTTGCGGGGGATGAAAAGGATTTCTCACTTCGGGGGGAGTGGGTAAACCCTGTTTCATTTCCGCCACTTTTAAGAGGATCAAATACTCATAAAAAGCTTGCAGAGTACACCAAGCAAAACCAGCTTTACCATCGAGAATTCCCGCTAAGATAAAATACATATAAAACCAACGAAGCAGGGGACGAAAAGGCAATCTTAGAGATAAATCTTTTAAAGCTCTCCGTCTATCTACTTCGGTTTCACCAAAAAATAAATTTTTCCAACTAACATCACCGTTAGCCAACTGATGTAGAGTTTCTGCCGCTTCATCGCTAGAATAACGATTATGTTTTTCAATCCAACGACTTAAACCTTTACTACAGGTGTAGTGGGGATAGGTTTCTTGTAAAAAAGAGGTTTTTCCCCGACATTCTTCCCTTTCCGTGTGACCATAATCGCTAAACCAGACTTGATCTTTTCTAAATAGACGCATTTGATAACGGGGATACTGGGTGCTGCGACGGATCCACGTTCCCATAAACATAACTCTTTCGGCCACATAAAAACCAGTAAATTCCGTCTGTTGAGTGGCACGCAGACATTCTGCGTAGAGTTGGGGTGTCATCCTTTCATCTGCTTCGAGAATATAAACCCAATCGGGCGTTGCATAATAGAGATATGAATGGAGGAAATCAAAATGCAATGCCCTGAATGTAAATCTACCCATATCCGTAAAAATGGCATCAATAAACAAGGTAAACAAAATCATATTTGTGTAACCTGTGGCCGTCAATTTATTAATAACTATGAAAAACAGAAAGGCTATGACGAAAAAACGAAGCGAGAATGCCTAACTGCCTATGTTAATGGGATGGGATTTAGAGGAATAGAAAGGCTAAAGGGAGTTCATCATACGACCGTAATTAATTGGGTAAAATCTGTGGGAGAATTATTGCCAGTCGCCTATGACCCAGAAACAATTCCTGAAGTAGGGGAACTGGATGAATTGGAAACCTTTGTTGGCTCAAAAAAAACAAAATCTGGGTGTGGACAGCCGTTGACCACTTTAAAAAAGGAATTTTAGGTTGGGTAATCGGAGACCATAGTAGCGAAACGTTTCGCCCATTATGGGAATTAGTTAAGTCTTGGGGATGCTATTTTTATGTGAGTGATGGATGGTCAGTTTATCCATGTTTTATAGCAGAGGGCGACCATATAATTAGTAAGACTTATATGACCAGAGTAGAGGGTGAGAACACACGTTTAAGACATTATCTAGCCCGATTGCATCGCAAAACACTCTGCTATTCTAAGTCTACAGAAATGTTAGGATACTCTATTCGTTTATTAATTCATTATCTGAAGTTTCAAGAAGTGCCTATTCCTTACTGATTCATAGCTTAATTCAGCAACGCCCCCAATCGTATTTAGTCTCGATATTTTCTAGCATCCAAGTTCTTTGTTTACCATGACTCTCGAATTGATGCTGAATCACGCGCACTGGATAACGAGAAGTAATCTCTACTGTACGATCGCTACTGTAGGAGTCAACCACAATCACATCATCGGATAGAAGTGCCGATTCCACACAGGCGGCAATATCAATTTCTTCGTTATGAGTGAGAATGTAAATGGAAAACATAGATATAATATGGTGTTTGATTATACGAAACCTTATCGGGCATTAGTCCTATTGTGTACTGGAAAAAGCGGAATGAAAACCCTTATTATCCAAGAAATTTTTTTAAAACTGTCAGACTGAGCCTATTCTAACCTCGATCGCCATTTTGTCAATATTTCTTAAGTATTACTTGAAAAATTCTTTACCTGAGCTTGCGGCGACCGGCGGTGAGCTATTCCCCACCATGAGATAATAGACGGTGCTTTATGTCTCCAGTAATTTTCGATGACTGCTGTTTCCGAGTGTTTTCGTTCTCTCCGTTCCCAGGGGAATTGTGCCTTAATTCCCTTTATCACTGCCGGTGATCCCGATTTATCTACCACTGCCCAAGCTTTACGCATTTTAGACCGGGCAGGGGCCGATCTGATCGAGTTGGGGGTTCCCTATTCCGATCCTCTTGCGGATGGTCCGGTTATTCAAGCGGCAGCCACCCGCGCTTTAAATCGGGGTGTCAAGTTGGAAGATGTGCTAGAAATCGTCAAAAATGCTCAGGGAGAGGTGAAAGCTCCCATTATTCTCTTTACTTACTATAATCCCATCTATCATCGCGGGATAGATGTCTTTTTAGACCAAATTAAAGCAGCCGGGGTGAGTGGTTTGGTGGTTCCCGATTTACCCCTAGAGGAAGCGGCAAGTCTGCTGCAACCGGCTGCCGCTAAGGGAATTGAGGTGATTTTATTGGTAGCGCCTACCAGTCCCCCGGAACGAATACAAGCGATCGCCCTGCAATCCCAAGGTTTTATTTATCTGGTTAGTGTCACGGGAGTGACGGGAATGCGGAATCAAGTGGCCACGAGAGTGGAGGAATTGCTCGATTCTATCCGTTCTGTCACCGATAAACCCGTGGGGGTAGGATTTGGCATTTCTGACCCGACACAGGCACTACAGGTGAAAAACTGGGGTGCTGATGCGGTAATTGTCGGCAGTGCCATGGTTAAACGTCTGGCCGATAATTCCCCCGGCGATGGGTTAAAATCCCTCGAAGAATTCTGTCGCAGTTTAAAACAGGCGATTGCTTGACCTATCAGGAGACAGCTTTTATTTATCCTCCCCCGCAACAAGCACGAACTGGTCTCCCCACTTCCTCACTTCCTCACTTCCTCACTTCCCCACTTCCCACCCGAACACCCAACTAAGGGCCAACTACTCAAAATCGTTATGACTATGATATATTTGTTAAGGAATGTAAAAATAGTTGCATTTTCCCAGAAACTAGATTAAGGAGATTAAAAGTATGACCGCCGAAGGTTGCTTAAGAGTCGGACAAGCGGCGCCGGATTTCACCGCGACCGCCGTTTTCGATCAAGAGTTCAAAACCATCAAATTATCGGATTATCGGGGTAAATACGTCGTTTTATTCTTCTATCCCCTCGATTTTACCTTTGTTTGCCCCACGGAAATTACCGCTTTCAGCGATCGAGTTAGCGAATTTGCCAGCATCAACACCGAGATTTTAGGGGTGTCCGTCGATAGCGAATTTGCTCACCTAGCATGGATTCAAACCGAGAGAAAATCCGGCGGTGTGGGGGATGTGGCCTATCCTTTGGTGTCGGATCTGAAAAAAGAAATCAGCACCGCTTACAATGTTCTTGACCCGGATGCGGGGGTGTCCCTGCGCGGTCTCTTTATCATCGATAAAGAAGGTGTTATCCAACACGCTACTATTAATAATCTTTCCTTTGGTCGCAGTGTCGATGAAACCCTCCGCACTCTGAAAGCGATTCAATACGTCCAATCCCACCCGGATGAAGTTTGTCCCGCCGGTTGGAAAGAAGGGGATGCTACCATGGTTCCCGACCCTGTGAAGTCAAAAGTTTACTTCGCGGCAGTTTAGTTAAAAATCCTCAGAATTCCCTCAGCTATAGATGGGGGCAGACTTTTAAGGGGGGGGCGAAATAATTCGCCCCTCATTTTAATCGGAAAATTTTCCAGAAAATTGGCCCCATTAGCCATGACCTCATCTAGAATACTGGCCAGCAAGTCTAGAAAGAGTCACGGCGATCTATGACTACCAGTAATTATGATTCCGAGTTGACAGTTTTGGGATTACCCGCGGCCAAAGGTAGATGGTTATTAATTATCTACCAATATGACGAAACAAATATCGATGTCATTTTGTACTGGTAGAGGTTACATTGGACTGTATAGGTCTTTTAATCGCTCTTTTTCTGTGTGATGGTCGATCTTGAATCAAATCTCGGTTTTCCTCGAGGAAAGAAATTAACTGATCATCAGGGATTTCTCGGAACTCTCCAGTTTTCGATAAAACAGCAGCCATGGTAAATCGGACTCCCGAATATTCGTCTTGATCGCTATCAAAGCAGTCTTCTACTAATCAGGGGGTGTCCGCAGCTCTCAATAACTGTCAGCTAACCGCTCAAAATTGCCTTTATTGTTGGGATTTTTTCGGCCACTGCTGACGGCGATAACTGCTATACTGCCCATGAATATTGACCAGATAGGGAACTAGATAAGTCAGTGATGCCGCCATCCAGCGATCGCTTGTCATGCGGCCGCTGATTATAGCATAACCGTGGTTAATTGTCAATAAAATTGTCCCTACCACTACAGCCACTTTTATCCCAGTGGGGGCAAATTGGGGGGATAATAAAGCCCGAAAATAGCCGATAATACCTTTCATCGTCTATAAATCGCACTCTATCAGGCGAGTAAAACAAAAAGTCACCATTTTTAACCCGTAGGGAGACTTCCACCAGAGAGCGGGAAAACAGCCTTCTGGAGCTGCTAGACTAAAATCCCAGTGATCATAATCATCGATACGCCACTGCTCTTTATCGCGCCATCCTACCAATTCCCCAAATTTTCTAATCGTTTCCGCATCTTGGGTTCGCAGGGTGTTAATACTACCCCCGACGGCAAAATATAACTTCACCTGATTGCTAAAACCGAAATGATCGCCGCTATAATTTTTCCAAAGGCGATCGAGTACCCGAATCACATTAACGGGAAACCGCATCATATCCTCTGGGGTTAAAGTATCGCGGGTTCTGCCAGCAGCTTCGAGGATAACTCGGAGAGTTTCTGCGTCTGCTTCCCTAAAGTTCCCCTCAGCTAGGAATTGCTGTAATTTACCATAGCGCTCGATGTCCGGTACTAACATCTGCCGCGCTTCGATGAGGGCAACCCGTTCGCTTAAAGATTGCAATTGAGCTAAAATATCCTGTAGTTGGGCGTTAATATCTGACATAAATGTAAGGGGGTTTGTTGACTGCAAAAACTACGGATTTATCGGCAAAATAATTATTGATTTACCGCTTCTAATCGTGACTTAACAAAGCGGTTCATCCATGCTTCTAGATAGATGCGATTGGCTTTTTGTTCTTTTAAATCTGTGGTAGTTAAAGGGTAAGGCGCTAATCCTTGAATGGCTGCCGTTGTCACACAAAACATCGACTTTTGAAAAGTTTCGCAGATCTGGACTAATAAATCTTCCTCTTGACGAAAACTCTTTTTATAAATGTCGTGCAGATAATCAGGTAAAAAGTGACGCATATCCTGCATTAATAGTGTGGGGGGAATCCCTGCACCTCCGATGGGTAAAGGATCCGCATACAAAGCACCATAGGCAAACATTCCTTGATCGTAGGGAATTTGATAGGCTTGGGCATTATAAGAAATTGTACCGGGGAAAGGTGTTCCGCGAAAGAAAACCGCCTCAACGTAGGGGATTGCCGTATCTGCAAGAAAGGTTAATCCTGCCGATTTGGGGATAAGATCATAGGTTTGTCCTTTGATTTTTACCTGATAGACAATTGCTTGACTAGCATTATCGACTAAATTTTTCTTAATATGTGCCACCACTTCGGGAATATTAGTAATTTTTCTGGCATCGTAGAGATCGGATAAACTTAAAAAAGTATCGGCCATAATTCGCCAAAATTGACCTAAACCGCTATAGTAGGCCATCATCCGCATTTGTTCTGGCAAAAATTCAGGAAAGGCTTTATTTAAAATTAAAACTAGGGGATTATTCCTAAATTTGGCTTGAATAACCTTGGCTGTCACTTCTCGAAAAGCGGCACCATCTACATAACTATCTAAACCACCCCCACCATGCCAAAACATCGCTTTCATACAATATTCAGCATACTCAAAATTAATGCGATTATGCCACCAGTGTTGTAGTAATTTCTGCCAAGATACTTGACCATTAAAATATTTAAAGAAAGGGAAAAAAACCAAAAACTGATTTTCGGCAATATAAATTAAATTTTTGGAATAAGCATCTAACACCACTCCGTAACTTTTCAGGATACCCACCACCTCGATCAAATTCTGGGGCGTATCTTTTAACAATGCTTCCCCAGCCGTGAGACGATCAATATAGGATGCTAGGGGATGAGAGGAGGACTTGACAGGGATAGTGACCATGCTAGAAGCTTGATAAAATAACTTTCCTCATCTATTTTAACGCATAAAAGCACAACCAATTGGCGGCAGTGGCACGGCGAGTCATGCGGGGATTGAATTCGCCAATTTTATAACCAGTAAACCCCAATTTATCTTTTAATAATTGTTTATTTTCTGGCAAGATCGATCGAGTTAATTTTACTGTTGGGGGACGATTGGCAATAAAATCTGGGGGTTCGGGATATTCACAGCGCCAATCTTCCTCTACTTGACTATTATCCCATTTTCCTTGACTTTCATCGTAGCGATAACCTAAACTTTGCCAGACTAATTTATTAACGGTTTCGTCGTCAATTTCATCGTTAATAATCGCCCAAATTATCTCTATATTTAATTCTGGTAGTTCCATAATCAAGTGAATGGGGTGTAGGGTGTGGGCTTCGGCCGTGAGCTCAGCCGAACGGGTGTGGGGTGTGGGGAGAATAAATAAAATAATCTCCTATTTCCTGACGACCGGCTACTGACGACCGCCTCCTGACTACGGTTAAAATAACTGGTGAATAACATCATTAATCATCGCGTAAGCGTAGCCTATTTTGCCTCCTTCTAACGCCAAAATTATTTTTATCTTAATTATCGGTGTGGTGTCGGTTTCTGCATCGGCAATTTTTATCCGGTTAGCGATCGAAGCGGTAGGTAATGCTACGATCGCATTTAGTTTATTTTTAGCGACTTCTCGTCTGATATTGGCTTCTGTTGTCCTAATTCCGAACTGGTTGACCTTATCACGCCAAAAAGTCCCTGTTCAAGCCTATTATTACGCAGTGGGGGCAGGATTTTGTTTAGCTCTCCATTTTGCTACTTGGATTACTTCTCTATCCTACACCTCGATCGCCGCTTCCACCACTTTAGTCACTACTAATCCCCTCTGGGTTTCCCTGTTGGGTTGGTGGTGGTTTCGAGAAAAACCGAGCAAATTAACCTTTATCGGCATTTTTGTGGCTCTAACGGGGGGATTATTGATTGTTTTAGCCGATCGAGATCTCAGTAGTTCTTATCCTAACCCTTTATTGGGCAATAGCTTGGCTTTAATTGGGGCAATTCTCGTTAGTGGTTATATTCTCCTCGGACGGGAAGCACAAAGAAAGGGCTTAAATATTAAGAATTATATAACTGTAGCCTACACTACCGCAGGATTAGCTTTATTACCTGCTATTTTTTTATTCGGTCAAGGTTACGAAAGCTATCCCTTATCCGTGTATGTTTATGTGTTAATGATGGCGATTTTTCCGCAATTAATCGGTCATACTAGCTTTAACTGGGCTTTGCGATGGGTAGCACCGACAATAGTAACGATGGTAATTTTATTAGAGCCAATCGCCGCTAGTCTGTTAGGAATGTTCATTTTTGGTGAAATACCAGCCCAAGAAGTCATTTATGGCGGATTAATTCTATTAATCGGCGTAGGCATTGCTATTTTAGGCGGATAAGCTGTTAGTGTATCTAATATTACTGGTTAAGTGTGATCTCGATCGCCAATTGTGATCACAGACAAAAGCTAGATTAGTGTACAATGCTAACTGAATGAGAGTTTAAGTAGGTAGGTCTTAAAAACTTGCGGATGCCCCCTTTATCAAGGGGGGATTAAGGGGGGATATATCTTCAATTTAATTATAACCAGCTACTTAGACAATCTGACTCACTTGAGAAATAGGGTTTTTGGGGAATTAATTCCCTGACTAAAATTAAAAATATCCGATTATCTTGTTACTCTGTAGTTGAGAGCTAAAAAAGCCAGTAGTTTTCGGGAAAAACGGGGGGTAAAAAGTGAAATCAAAAGAAAAGGGAATACAGTCAAAACTGTCATCATCCGAGTCGGGTTTCTCGATGTTAGAAGTGATGATTGCCATTTTAACTATTACCGCTTTCTCAACAGGAACCCTACAGTTAATGGCATTCACTGCCTTATATAAAGTTCGGGCAGAAAGACAGGCTAAAGCTAACTTTTGGATTCAAGAAGACTTCGAGGATGTCAAATTTTTAGCTTCGACTTTAGATGTTAATGACAATGATGATAGCGTCAATGCAGATAATCATGATCCCGATCGTTTTAGTGAAATATATCCTAATGTTTGCTCAGATATAAATCAAGGTTATGCCAGAGAACTCAGAAGGCGTTTGCCCTCCCAGGATCCAAATTTTAGAGATCCTGAACCTCCTCCTGATCCTGATGATTATGCTATTCCCGCTAGTGATTTTGATTTACCTCAACTACCATTATCACGAGAATCAAGACCATTACCACCATTAGCAGAAACATTAGTTGCAACACGAGAAATTGTAGGTAAAAACTATTCTCTCTATCGAACTTTTCCTGATGATTTTGAAGAAGATAATCATCCTGATCCTTCTATCATAAGCACAGCCCAGATAGATAATCCCCATCGTCTCCGTATAGAGTATAAGGTGAAGTTAGCTGATGGTGAAATAGCTAATGACTATCAAACTCAAGAAAGAGACGAAAGAAACGAAGAAGAAGGAAAATTTCTTGCTAAAAGTTCTGTCGAGGTGATTCCCAA
This sequence comes from Microcystis aeruginosa NIES-2549, assembly GCF_000981785.2. Classification (NCBI taxonomy): domain Bacteria; kingdom Bacillati; phylum Cyanobacteriota; class Cyanophyceae; order Chroococcales; family Microcystaceae; genus Microcystis; species Microcystis aeruginosa. The sequence continues at coordinate 2,467,558 of NZ_CP011304.1, forward strand.
TGCGTCGTTTAAATGTCCATAAAAATCAGGGTTTTACCCTGTTAGAAATTTTGGTAGCTTTGGCAATTACGGGAATTCTTGCCGCCTTAACTGGACCTAATTTATCAGCTTGGTTAAATAGCAATAAAGTCAAAGAAGCCACCGATTCTATACAATTAGCCCTAGAGGATGCCCAAAGACAAGCTATCCGTCTGGGGAGGAATTGCACGATTAATTTTACTGGCGGGACTGGCAATAATCCCACGGTTTACTCGCAAATAACCGCCAGTGAACCAGGTTGTTTAGTGGCGACTAATACTAATGCGGGTTCCCTAAGTCTGCCGCAGGAAATATTTATGGTGGTGAGGAATTTTCCCACCCTAGGCAGCAGTCCGGGGGTGCAGTTTTCCTTTCGGGGTCATGTGCCGGGGTTAACCTTTACTCCGCCGCAAAACCAAGCGATAATCGTATTATATCCCGCCGCCGATGCCACCGCCGATCCCTATCCCAACCAAGAAAAAAAATGTCTAGTTATCGCTTCTATGCTAGGAATAGTTAAACAAGGTACTTATACTGGAACTTCTCTAACTAACCTCGATGCTCGTCAATGTGAAATCCGTCTCGATGGAACTCAACCTTAATCAGTTATCAGTTATCAGTTATCAGGTGTGAGTTATCAGTTACCAGATGTGAGTTATCAGATGTGAGTTACCAGATGTGAGTTTTTAGTTTACTGATTACTGTTTACTGATTACTGATTACTGATTACCGATTACTTTTGATTGCTCAAAAATAGTCGTAATTTCAATAAACTGAGAGTTTGACCGAGATTGAGGGGAAGGAGAGAAATGCCTTCTAAACGGGATTGTAACCAACCATCGCCCCAATACCATTCGTGATAGCCATCGATACCTTGACTCAAAAGCAAGCGTAAACACTGGTCATTGGCCAATAAAACCTGATGTTGTACGGGGATTAAACCTAACCAAGAGGTAAAAGTCAAACCTTCCTCTAATTTATCGGGTAGATTGGGTGAGAGCATTTGCGGCCACAGCCATTGACGGAGATGAGCAGTTTTGAGCAAACTATCCCGGATAGCCTGTTCACTGGCCGAGATTTCGATACGCAGCTGACTTTGTTGAAAATTGCCAAACATATTACTGTCTCCCAGTTAGAACCTACTTGGGTTTTATTGTCTAATAATTTTTGTTAAGTTAGTTAAAGAATAACTAAAAATCGGGACAGCGTTTTCCAAGGATAACAGTAAGTAGTATGGCAGATAAATTAATCCGCGCCACGGCCGCCGATGGGGGAATTAGAGTAGTAGGAGTGATTACCACCCGTTTAACCGAAGAAGCTCGCCAAAGACATCAATTATCTAACGTAGCCACCGCCGCTCTCGGTCGCACGATGGCATCGGCTTTACTCCTGGCTTCCAGTTTAAAAAAACCCGGTTCTAGGGTCAATATTCGCATTAAAGGCGACGGTCCGCTGGGTGGGGTCTTGGTTGATGCCGGACTCGATGGCACAGTGCGGGGTTATGTGGACTATCCCCAGGTGGAATTACTCCCCAATGCGAAGGGTAAATTAGATGTGGGTCGCGCAGTGGGTAACAAGGGTTATGTGCGAGTCTTACGCGAAGAAAAAGGCGAGGGGAGAAATGAACTTCAAGAAAGCATCGTCGAGATAGTTTCTGGGGAAGTGGGGGAAGATATCGCCTACTATCTAGACCAATCGGAACAAATTCCCTCCGCTTTGCAAGTGGGGGTTTTTGTCGGTACGACCACAGGAGTAACGGCAGCCGGGGGAATTTTATTACAAGTTCTCTCCAAAGAAGCAGCCCGGGATGAGGTCTTGGTGGCTCGTTTAGAGTCGAGATTGCGAAAATTAACGGGATTTACGCCCCTTTTACGCGCAGGAAAAAGTCTAGAAGATATTTTTCAGGAACTTCTGGGAGATATGGGTCTAGAAATTTTTCCGGCTGTGCAGCTGCTGCGTTTTGATTGTGATTGTTCTTTTGAACGGGCCCTAGGAGCTTTAAAATTCCTCGGGGTCGATGAATTAAAAGACATTATCGAAAAAGATAAACAAGCGGAAGCCATCTGTGAGTTTTGTCGGGAAGTGTATAATGCCAACGAGACACAATTAATCGAATTAGTCCAGTCTCTACAGGCTGAATCTTGCTGAGAAGTCGGGCAATGAGCGCCATTAGGGTAAAATCTATCTGAAATATCTGCCGGGGAGTAGTGAATGTCTAAAGGAAAAGAATTAACCAAAAATCTAGTCAAACGAGAATCGATTGACTCCCTGACTCGTTGGCCAGAGAAAACTAAATCTTTTCTTTTTCTCTTTTGGTACCGATACCAGCATCGTTTCACCTGGAAAGTTTGGGCGGCTTTATTTGTGGTGGTCTTTGGCGGTGTTGGCTTTCTCGCCACTTGGCAGTTATTCAATATGCAGAAGTCGCCCAATTGCCCGAAAATCTTCTGGCCTGTCGCTTCTGCTTCCCTGCGTCTCTACTGCGCTCAACTTTCCGCCGATAGTCGCACCGTGGCAGGTTTACTCGAAGCAATTGCCCTGGTGGAAGCTTTACCCGAAGACCATCCCTTACGCTCGCAAGTTAATCAACAGGTGGAAGAATGGGCGCGAGATATCCTGAATTTGGCGGAAAAAGACTATCAAGCGGGAAATTTAGAGCAAGCAATCGCTAAAGCTCGTCAAATCCCCAATAATATGGCAGTAGCGGCAATTATTGAAGAAAGAATCGCTAAGTGGCAAGGAACTTGGACGGAAGGCAACGATATCGTAAGCAAACTAGAGGAAAATCTCCGCGCTTCCAACTGGAATCAATCTTTCCGTCTAGCAGTGGATTTATTAAACTTAAATAACGAATATTGGGCAACGGTTAAATATAATGAAGCACTCGCTAAAATTACCGTCGCCCGGGAAGATAGCAGTAAATTAGATAATGCCTTTAATCTCTTTGCCCGGGGCGGTCTCGACAATTGGTTCAAAGTCATCGAAGAAGCTAGAAAAATTCAAGCCAGCAGTTATGCCTATCAGGAGGCACAAAAATTAATCGGGAAAACCGAGGATAAACTGCAAGAATACGCCGAAAGATTAATTGAGCGGAAGCAATGGCAAGCTCTCAGGGATTTGGCTAACGAAAGCCCCAAAGACCTCAAAATTAAAGCAGATGTCAGCGATTGGTCTGTCTTGTCCGAAGCGGCCTTAGATGCGGAAACTGGCACAGTGGACGGATTGGAAGCTGGCATACTGGGACTAGAAAAAATCGACCCTTCTCGACCCCTCCATCAAACGGCCCTGGCGATGAGGGAGCGCTGGCAGTTACAGGTACAGGATGTAAAAATACTGTCTGAGGCTAGAGATTTAGCACAAGCAGGTACGATCGAACAGTATAGCGCCGCTATCGCGAAAGCGGGCGAGGTTCCCCCGAATAATCCCCTCTGGTCGCAAGCACAGCAGGAAATTGGCTCTTGGAATCGTCAAATACAAGTGATTGAAGACCGGCCGATTTTAGAACGCGCCCAAGAAATTGCTCTCCCCGGCGATATTAATTCCCTCAGTAGCGCTATTATTCAGGCCCGGGCCATTGGTAAAAATCGGGCCTTATACCGAGATGCTCAACGGGAAATTCGCGGCTGGCAAGTGCGGATTGAACGCATGGAGGATCAACCCATTTTAGATCAGGCTCAAGCTTTGGCCAATCTCGAAGACTATAGCACAGCCATCGAAACTGCCAATCAAATTCCCCCCGGTCGCGCTCTTTCCTCGGAAGCGTCCCAAAATATCCGTCGTTGGCGCCGAGAGTTGCGGGCCCGTCAAAATCTCCAGCAGGCTAATCAATTAGCGGCGACGGGAACCGCAGAAGGTTTAACCCGGGCGATTGCTTTAGTTACCAATATTTCCACTAAAACCGATGCGGGTGTGCAACGGACTGAATTGCTGGAACGTTGGAGTTATCAGCTTTTGTCTTTAGCCACAGACCAAGCTAATAATGGTCGTTATCTGGAAGCTATTCGCCTTGCTGAATCCGTATCGCGGGAAAGTACCGCCTACAGTTCGGCTCGCTCCCAAATGCAAGGCTGGCGCAATATTCTCCAACCCCCGGCCCCACCGCCAATAGTTGAATCGACTCCCCTTTCCCCAGAGTCCCCGATAGAAACACCAAGTCCGGGTCAATAAATTGATACAGTCTTGGGGCAGTGAGTGTAGCGAACCACAGAGACACAAAGGACACAAAGATCGATCGCTACTATATAAGTTAAACTTATCACACAAAGAATAAGGGAGCCAAATACCTGTATTATCCTAAATCCGGTTATTAAAGACTGATTATCTATTCCTTCTCTTGTCCCCTGCCTATCCTGATGATATTTAGCCTATACTCAACGGATTTAGTATAGCCAACAAATAACCAAAGCCAATTTTTAAAAGATAATAGGTGTTATGAATTAAATTAATTAATCAAGCAAAAAACAGATATCCGTAATTTCTATAAACCTCCTGCATAATTAATTTTTGATGGTTCAAAAACGGCAATAATAAGGATTAAATAACACAAAATCTTTAAATAGACCATTTAATTGATTATTATTCATTCTTAATTCTCCTGACTACTGGCTACTGACTCCTAACCCTAAAAACGATTTTTGATTTCTGCAAGAGGTCTTATGAAAGCAAGTGAGGTACTGGATTTATATGCCAAAGGGAAACGCAATTTTACAGGAGTAAAATTAAAAGGACAGTGTTTTCACGGAAAGAATTTATCGGGGGCTAATTTTAGTAAAGCGGATATCCGTGGCACTAATTTTCAAGGGGCTATTTTAGAGAAAACTAAATTTACCGAGGCTAGGGCAGGATTACTAAAGCGCGGTCGGCTACAATTAATTTTAATTTCTTGGTTAATAGCGGCTATCTGTGGCTTGGTGTGGGGATTAGCTGGTTATTATCTAGCTTTAATGCTGGTGACAGATGTAACCGAATTTAAAATCATTGGTGCGGTGATAATTACGATTTTATCTCTAATTTACGGAATATTTTATCGTCAACGAGTTGGGGGATTGCCCTTAGTTTTATCCTTAATTTCTGGCCAAGCAATAAGTTTTACCTTAGCAATTTTTATCAACTTAATTTTAATTTTATTGACAGTAATTATCCTAGCTTTTCAAGGAGCATTAGCAGGGATAGCCGTGATGAATGGAACTTTTTCTATAGCTTTTATGGTTGGGGTTTGTGGTACTTTATTCACCGCTTATCTGGCCTGGTTATCCCTAGAAGAATCGGGAGAAACGATCACGAAATCCATGGCAATTGCTTTTTTAGCCAGTAAAGGTACAAATTTTTGCGGGGCAAATCTTAAAGAAGCCGATTTCACGGGAGCGCAGTTAAAAGCCACTGATTTAAGGGCAAAAGATTTAACTAGAACTCGATTTTATCTGGTATTGGGCATCGAGCGAGCGCGTTGGGAAAAGACAATTTTGGCCGAAGTGGCGATGAGAAATCTTCTGGTGACTGGTCAAGGGGAAAATAAAGCTTATATTGGCTATAATTTTCGCAGACTGAATCTCTACGGGTTTAACTTCAAAAATGCCAACCTGACTAGGGCAAATTTCAGCGAGGCAAATTTAGCCTACGCCAATCTAGAAGGGGCCAATTTAGCCCATAGTAACGTGATGAGAGCCAATTTACAGGCAGCCACCCTGACGGGTGCTTGTATCGAAGCTTGGAAAATCGCCGAAAATACCAATTTAGAAGGGGTTGATTGTGATTATATCTATTTAGTCGAGTCCGAGGAAGAGCGCCGTCCCAGGGAGGGAGATTTTGGGGAAGGGGAATTCCGGCAATTGGCCCTGGAGCAGCGAAAATTGTATATTGACGAATAAGATAACTGCTAGACAAAGCTAAAATTGCGGCGCCGAGGCGGACAATTAGAGGGATAATAAGACCAGCCCTAACACCTATCCCCCGACTGGTAACTGATCACTGATAAGCGATGGTGAATATTTCTAATCAAGTTACACCCAATCGGGAACTAGCGCCCCCAGCAAAAGTCCCCGATGTCCAAATCCTAGCGGCGATCGATATTGGTACGAATTCGGTTCACATGGTAGTAGTGAAAATTGAACCGTCTTTACCCGCTTTTACGATTATTGCCCGAGAAAAGGATACAGTCCGTCTGGGCGATCGAGATCGGAAAACCGGTAAATTAACCCTAGGGGCCATGGAAAGAGCGATTGCGGCTTTAAAACGCTGTCACGATCTAGCTATTAGTCTCCAGGCGGATCAGATTATTGCCGTTGCCACTAGCGCCACCCGGGAAGCGGCCAACGGTGACGAATTTTTGGCTTTAATCGAGAAAGAAGTCGGTATTTCCGTAAATCTCATCTCCGGACAGGAGGAAGCGCGCCGGATTTATCTCGGTGTCGTCTCGGGGATGGATTTCCAAAATCAAGCCCATATTATTATCGATATCGGTGGCGGTTCCACGGAATTAATCTTAGCCGATAGTCAAGAAATTCGCTTTCTTGGTAGTACCAAAATCGGTGCGGTGCGTTTGAGCCAAGATTTCATTACTACCGATCCCATTAGTACCACAGAATTGGCCTATTTAAGGGCATACACCAGGGGAATGTTAGAGCGAGCAGTAGAGGAAATTAAACATCATTTACAGGTGGGAGAAGTGCCGCGGTTAGTGGGAACTTCTGGGACGATCGAAACTTTGATGACTATCCATGCTTTGGAGAAATTGGGGGAAATTCCCAATCCTTTAAATGGCTATCAATTAACCCGCAAAGATGTCAAAGAATTGGTCAAACGTTTCGCAACTTTGGACTATCATCAAAGGCTGGCAATTCTGGGGATGTCCGATAAACGGGCCGAGATAATTCTAGCTGGTTCGATCGTGCTTTTGGAAGCGATGACCATGTTAGATGTTGATAAGTTAGTTCTCTGTGAAAGGGCCTTGCGAGAAGGGGTAATCGTCGATTGGATGCTGACGCACGGTTTAATTGATAATCGGTTACTTTATCAGAGTGAAATCCGTCAGCGCAGTGTTTTGAAAATAGCGAAAAAGTATCAAGTTAATTTAGAATCTGCTGAGAGAATAGCGGCATTTTCCCTGTCTTTGTTCGAGCAAATTCAAGGACAATTACATTCTTGGAATCAGGAGGCTAAAGATTTATTATGGGCGGCGGCTATACTGCATAATAGTGGTTTATATGTTAGTCATGCTGCCCATCATAAACATTCCTATTATTTAATTCGTAATGGTGAACTGTTGGGCTATACGGAAATAGAGTTAGAAGTGATCGCTAATATCGCTCGTTATCATCGCAAAAGTAAGCCGAAGAAAAGGCACGATGATTTTATGAAATTAACTGAATACTATCAGTATATGGTCAGACATTTAAGTGCTATACTGCGCTTGGCTGTGGCTTTAGATCGGCGACAAATAGGAGCGATTAAAAAGATTGAATGTAAGTACGATCCTGAATATAGAACCCTACATCTGCACCTTTTCCCCAATAATGCTGAAGATGATTGTGCTTTAGAATTATGGAGTCTAGACTATAAAAAACCTGTTTTTGAGGAAGAATTTGGGGTGAAAGTGGTGGCAACTTTGGCATTTTTACCCTGAAATCATGAAAGGTGATCGGTTATCCTTGACTACCGAGGGTATTAAGTAGCTTCAAATCGGCAAGATGGGAATTTTCGAGACTTGTTAACTATTATTCTAGGTCAAGATTATATTGATAATTTTTGTTGATAATTAAGCAGGAAAACCGTTAAAAACTGCTAGGTTACTGTTATAATCGAGAAGGAATAGGATCGCAGGAAGAAAAGGAGCAGAAAAACTTGTTGCAATTAGCCAAAATTAGCCGCTCAATCGCTCTGGGTTGCTTAGGAACAATACTGACTAGCTTTCCTGTCCTCTCGGCCGAGAGAATCACTTTTATCTTAGCGCCCTTTAGTCGTACCCTAGAAATTAGTTCCCTAGAAAACTTTGCCAAAACTGGCAGAATTGACGCTAATCTAAGACAATATTTAGGTAATACAACCGCCGAACAACAAAAAGAATTTCGCCAAGCTTTAACCACAAGTAAAGAAGTTAATCCCGTCCTGATCTCGCGCTTTTTTAACACCAGAATGGGGGAAGATATACTAACCCTTTTAGGGGAACTGATCACCATTCAAGGGGGTATTAATGGTAAATTTGCCCTGCGTTCTGCTCTAATTAAATCAGCCTTTGAACCGGAAGGGGTAACTATTCTTAACCTGCTGCGTAATCTGCCCACTAATATGCAGATTGATGTGACAAAAGTGCAAAGATTAGCCCGGGCGATCGATATCGTCCTGAAAGCCACCAAAGTGTTTACGGAAAAGGTGGCGCAATTGTCCTTAGAAGAAGCTAAAAAGGCCGGTGAAATTAATTTTACGGCCATGACCGACCCCCGACAACCGGGACCGCGACAAGTGGAACAGATGCGGCTGGATTTAACCGATGGCCGTCGTCAGAGGGAACTTTATCTAATTATTGTCAAACCCAAGGGACAATTAACCCAGAAAACCCCCGTTATCGTCTTTTCCCACGGTTTAGCTTCCCGTCCCGAAGATTTTGTCCGACAAGCGGAACATTGGGCTAGTTACGGTTATCTCGTTGCCATACCCCAACACCCCGGCAGTGATACCCTACAGGTACAGAATCTACTCGCCGGTTTATCGCGGACGGTTTTTTATAGCAACGAATTTGTCAATCGTCCATTGGACATATCTTTTGTGATCGATGAATTGCAAAGACGCAACGCTAGGGAATTTCAGGGGCAATTAGATTTAGATAATGTGGGAGTTGGTGGACATTCCTTCGGCGGTTATACAGCCCTAGCTGTAGGTGGAGCGACGATCGATTTCGAGAATTTACAACGGGACTGCCAAAGAAGATTAGCTTTTCTCAATGTCTCCCTCTTGCTGCAGTGTCGTGCTTTGGATTTACCCCGAGAGGAATACAACTTTCGCGATCAAAGAATAAAAGCGATTTTTGCGGTTAATCCGTTTAATTGGAGTATTTTTGGGGCTAAAGGACTGGCTAAGATCGAAATTGCCACTTTTGTAGCGGCAGGAACCTACGATCCCGCCACCCCAGCTATTTTTGAACAGGTGCGCTCTTTTCCTCTGCTCAATACCGACAATAAATATTTAACTCTGATTGAAGGTCAAGCTCACGTCGATTTTTCGGTACTAGATGCGGGAATTAACGAAGCACTCGAATCCGTAGCCGATCTTACCCTGCCGGCACCATATCTGATCGATAGTTACGCCCATTCCCTATCTTTGGCCTTTTTTGAGGTGTATATTCGCAAAAACCCCGGCTATAAACCTTTTTTACAGGCGGCCTATTCCCAATATCTCAGTCAAGGCCAGGAGTTTAGATGTTTTCTGATTACCCGCGCCTCCTCGGCTGCTTTAGAACAACTGATCGAAGATTTTGTGGCTCAAAATGTCCGTTAATCAGTTATCAGTTATCAGTTATCAGTGTTCAGTGATCAGTAAACTGATCACTGATAAGCTCGCCACTTCGCCACTTCCAAATTTATGTTTGTTGAGGGGGTTTAAGTAGTAATTGGATAGCCAAAAGAATTAAACCAATGGTGACAAAAATAAAAATAAAGGTTCCTAGAGAAGCTAAACCAAAAACTAAAGTCCGGACAGCGCTGCCAATTCTTAAGGCGATCGGACTGTGCGCCACCATTGGTTTTGAGTAAAAAGAATGACCGATCGCTGCTGTAAGATAATAGAGAATTGTCCCCAGTGCTGCCGAAATTGCCGCACCAACTAAACAGCGAGTAGGAGTAACTTTTTGGGTTTCTAATTCTGTGGTCATTACTTTTTAGTTCTCAAATATTGTCCAGCTTAAATTTTAATTCTTTTCCCCGACTAGGACCAAGGATCGAGGGCGGAGACAGAGAAAGGATCGTCTGAATCGGAGGAGACAATCAGATCCTGATTCGCGTCTAGTTCCTGTTTTAACTGTTCCCAATCGCCGGGGTCGGTTAACTCCTCATAAACAGGGGCAGCGGAAACGATCATTTCCTTGTCCGATGACCAGTTTCGGGAAGGAAGAACTGAATTAGTCAAATCAGGTAGCTCCTGGTCGATAATAGTCGGATTTGCGCTTTTAGGGGAATTTTTGGGCGAATTTAGGCTAATTTCTCGCTTTAGTGACTGTAATTCACCATTGAGAGCCTGTAATAACTGCTCGATCGCCTCGATTCTTCCGAAAACATCCAGAGGAATCTCAGGATTATTGGCAGCAGAGAGGGAGGGTAAAGTTAATTTATCGGCCATGACGCGGTCGATTTCCTCTAGGGTAGTATAACCTTGGCGGACTAATTCCAAACCGTAGGCGAGGAGAGACTTGAATCCTGCCTGTGTTGCCACTTTTTTGAGCATATCGGCGGGTTTATTCTCAGCGATGCAAGTTTTGAGGTCAGGGGTAATCGTAATCACTTCAAAGACCCCAATCTGGGACTGATAACCGATGCCGTGACAATGACGGCATAATTTCCCTTTTTCCCGCGCTTGGATGATTTCTTCGGCAGTGAGGGAATTAGCTTTATAAAAGCTGTATTGAGCAGCTTGGGCGGGAGAAAGACCAAATTTAGCTAATTCCTCCCTTTTTGGTTGATGTTTCAGCCGACAAACCTGACAAACCCGTCGCACCAGTCTTTGATTGATCACTCCAACTAGGGTATCGGCGACTAGGGCCGGCTCCGCTAATTGATTGAGGCGAGCGATCGCTGCAAAGGCACTATTGAGGGGTAAACTAGAAATAACTAAATGTCCTGTCAAAGCCGCTTCTAGGGCATGGGCAAGGGTGGAAGAATCCGCCAGACGATCGATGCCGATGATATCCACATCTTGATTCCGGAAAGAGGGCAAAATCGAGGCATAATCTTGACCTTGACCATCAGGGATTTCCACTTGGGTAATACCGTTAAGGCCGCGTTCGATCGAGGTTTCCACGGTGGCGATATTAACCTCGCCCTGGTTTCGATGGGCTAGTAGAGAATAGAAACTGGTAGAACAACCGCCTCCGGATGGTGCGGTGAGCAGAATCAACCCCGCTTGGCGCTCGATCATGGTGCGTACCAGTTTACAGGTTTCTTGGCTAGTAATCAACTCATCGAGGGGCCAAAGTGGGGATCGAGAATCAAAAACCCGCAAGAGAATTTTTTCCCCGTGTTGACTGGGTAGGGTGTGGAGACGAAAATCTATTTTGCGACCGGAAAAAGTTTTGGTCATTTTTCCCTGTTGAGGTCGCGATTTCTCGCTGACATCGAGGTTAGCCAGAATTTTTAACCGTGAGATAATCGCCGGGGTCGCTTCCCGAGAAATCGGTTCCCAGGCAGAACGCAGCAGACCATCTTGGCGAAAACGCACAGTTAATTGACTTTCTTGGGGTTCTAGGTGAATTTCCGTCGCTTTGCTTTCAATGGCTTGAACAAGGATATTATTAACGACACTGACGATCGTCCCTTGATTGGCCTGTTGAATTAGACCGAGATCCTCGTCGGCTAATTCGCGGTTGAGATGGGGGAGAGATGGTCCATCTTCAAAAATATCGGTTATGTCAACTATGGTCTTTAGATCCTGTTCTTGGGGAAGACGATGGCCAGATAAGGCTTCTTCTTGACGAGAACGATAGATTTCGACCAATTTCTGGTAATCTGCCCGGGCGATGACACGACGCTCAAACTGCAATTCTTTATCCCGGAGGATACGACGTAAATCATCGAGAATTTCCTGATTAGCGGGATCCACCATGGCTAGGTGAAGGACTTTGGGATCGGATTCTTGTTTTTGTAGGGGCAGGATCTGATAACGACGGCAAATTTCAAAGGGAAGGACTGTGCGAAACAGATTTTCGATTTCTATCCAGTCGATCGTCTCACTCTCCGGGTCAAGATATTCTAACCCATACTTGGCTTTTAGTTTTGACAGTTGTTCGAGTCGGTAGTATGCTAGTACCTCTTTGGGTAAAGGACGACCGGTGATCAGGGGTAAAATTGCCAGTAGAGATAAATGACTTTTCTGCTTCTGGATTATTGCCTTTTCTAGTTGCCCGATGGTAATATAACCCGATTGCACTAACTTTTGAGCAAAGGAAGGCAGCTTGGTCTGGGGGTTCTCGTTTGCTGATGACATGGAATAGAGCCAGTTAAGATTGTACAGCCCACTACATCTATATTATGCCCATTTTCTCACCGTAGCTAACAGACGGGCTATTTTTTGGAGGCAAGGGCTAACGGGCAATAGGCAGGAGAAAGAAAATTTATCGTCGGCTACTTAGCAAGGATTGATAGTGAACACTCATTATATATTAATAACTATAAATAAATATGAAGTAATTTAAGTTTCAAAGAGAATGAACCTGATCTTTTTTAGGATGGGGGTAAAACTGATTTTCAATTTCTCAGGTGGAAAGATGAACCCAGATTAAGCAGAAGTGTTGAATGTTAAGATTTTGAAGATCATGACCAAGTTATGTATTCGCTCTGATGATACGAAAAAGGACTGATTATTGACTCCATTCTCAATAGCGAATCTAATTTAGCACTGTAAAATACTGGTTTTGTGAAGTTTTATTGCAGGATTCAACACTTCTGCAGATTAAGCTATCTGAACGATAAGAGGACAAGGCAATGTTTGAAGATTTTAGCTATATTACCGATGAGGCTTTTTTAGAGAATTATTGGTGGGAAGAAAAAGTTATTTGTCCCCACTGCCAAGGCAAAGGAAGAATCCATCTAGAGACAGAGAATGAATCCATCCCCTGTAAATTCTGTGAAGGTCAAGGCATCATTAAACGAAAACAGGAGGAGACTAACTATCCCTAAAAATCTGTATAATTAGATACCATAAATTAAAAATCTTCTTGAGTTAAAACCTCGGGCTGACATTGTTTAATTTTGCTATTAATCCCCACGGCGGATTCTGATTGTAGGTCTTCGATATAACCGGATTGATGGGACAAAGCTTCCGAAAAACTCTCAAAAGGACCGAAATAATAGAGACATTTCGGCTGACTGGTAGTGATCTCTACCCACCAGGGTTGAGGGGGTGAAATAGGCTTGATGGAGACAGTTTCTGGGTCAAGAGGCTTAATACTGAGAATCTTGGCACCTTGGCGCAGGAGGCGCTGTGTTTCTTGACTCATGCGGCTTTTAGGTATTCGCAGGACTGTTCGGGAGAAGCGTTGAGGCAAAGAGCCAGAAGAACCCGAAAAAACAACTTCATAGAGAAATATTTGATTCTCTCCCTGATTATTAGCCTCTAGCATACAGAAAAGATTCTCTTTTTGGGGTAAGGGTTAAAAAACAGACGCTACTTTGAGCAGATGACTCAAGCAAAATCATCTCCTAACAGAGTAGCGCCTCTTGATACCATAGCATAGAGCGGCAAAAAGTTAAGTTTCGACCTACTCTCCCCTCACAGCATAGCTTAAGGGGAGATTCTTCCACAGGAAGAACCCGATAGAGTTCTTTTATTGAGCCATCCCAGAAGACATCTATGAGGATTTTTTCTCCCGTCAGTTTATTCAAGATGCTATAGCCGAATATAGCGTTTTTCAGTCTGCTGAGGTACAAAAGTTATGGGTTTTAGGCAAAAGGCAAGAGGCAAAAGGCAAAGGGGAAGAAAAACAGGTGTACCTTACTAGCTTAGGAAACGCTATATATAGCAGTTATCTTAATGGTCAGGTAGGAAGTTTTCGTTTTTTGGATTCGGTTGTCGGTCGTCGATGCCCAATCCTGTTATACTTCATCTTTATGAGAAATACTGTCAATAATATTGACAACAAATGGAGTTTTTTAACAAATATGCGGACACCAAAATTAAGCTTAGGAACCAGATTATTTTTATCCCATCTCCTCGTTATGGTGGTGGGATTAAGTAGCTTTATTATCATTGCTAAATTATCTTCTCCGCGAATGTTTGTTTTACGTTTGGAACAGTTAGAAAGGCAGGGATTTTTTACCGTGCGCTCGGCGAGAACTTTCTTGGTTAGGGGTTTTGAGACGGCTTGGGATAGTAGTGCTATTTGGTCATTTATTGCAGGAGGAAGTGCGGCTGGTTATCTGAGTTTTTTGGTTTCTCAACGCATTATGAAACCAGTAAAACAAATGAAACAAATCACTAAAAATTTTGCCGAAGGGGATTTATCGGCGCGAGTTCCAGAAAGCGAAATCCCAGAATTAAATCAATTAGCCATCAGTTTTAATCAGATGGCGATTAGTTTAGCCGATGTGGAAAAACGTCGCCAGGAATTAATCGGTGATCTTACCCACGAATTACGCACCCCTTTAACTGTGGTACGGGGATATCTGGAAGAATTAGCCGATGGTGCGATCGAACCTAATCCAGAACTTTATCAGAAATTAGTGAAAGAAACCCGCAGGTTAGAACGTTTAACCCACGATCTACAGGAGTTATCGCGAGCGGAATCTGGTTATCTCTCGATTAAACTACAACCTGTTAATTTATTAACTTTGTTAAATTCTCTTATCGAAAAATTTGCCGATCAATTATTAGAAGATGGACCGACTTTACAGTTAGATTGTCCCCCCAATTTACCATCTGTAATAGCCGATCCCGATCGCCTTGAACAAATTTTAGTTAATCTGCTCGGTAATGCCATTCGTTACACCGATCAGGGTGCAATTACCCTGCAAGTGACAAGGGACAAAAATCACCTACAAATTGCCGTTATCGATACGGGAATCGGTATCGCAGCAGAAGACTTACCCTTTATTTTCGAGCGCTTTTGGCGGGCCGATCGTTCTCGTTCCCGTTATTCTGGGGGTAGTGGTATCGGTTTAGCAATTACCCGTCGTTTAGTGGAATTACACCAAAGTCACATGGAGGTAGAAAGTGAATTAGGTAAAGGCAGCACTTTTCGTTTTTCCCTAGCAATATCTCCGAATTGGGAGTAGGGGTTTTTTCAGTGATCGGTAAACAGTAATCGGTAAGGGGATAGGGGAGAAGGGAGCGCCGGACTTGGGAGAGGCAGTTTGAGCATTTGTACTAAAATATCTAAGGGGTAGTTTAAATGCAGTGCAGCTGATAACGAGATGACTATTCAGGGGAAGACAAGTCGCGGAAAATCTGGCTGGCGATGGCTGCACTCCGGCGAATTTGTTCAATTTCGGAAAGACTTTGCCAATCTTCGGTTTCTATAGTGGTTTCGCTTTGGCCATTACGCATAGTATAGGCGTAGGGACGGGCAAAAACCTCTAAATCTTCTGGAGACCATTGGGGAAAAAGCTGGCTAAGACAAACAACAAGGCGATCAAAGTTATCTAATTGACTATTAACTAGATTTTCAGCACTTTCTACTAGACGATTTAAATGTTCGGCTGGCAGTAAAGAGGCAAATTTATCAAAGATATTAGACCGAGATGAAACGGAAACTGTCGGGAATTTTTGGTGTAAACTGCTAAAGAATCTATGAGCTTGTGCCTCGATCGCCGTCGCTTCTAGTCCTTCACACAGAGAAAAAGGCGTTTCCGTCACGTCTAAGGGATCATTACTCTCAACAGCGGTTACATCCCAGGGATAGGTGACTTCTTCTTCGATCAGGATTGCCAGAAGTTCCGCGGTAATCTGTTCGGATAGGGATAAATAGCCCATAAATAACACTCCATATTTGAGCCTTTGTGGTGTTCAACGAGTAACTACATCTCGGTTTTGACAATTCCCGAAGCTATGAACAGACTCCTAATGCCAGTCAGGCAAGAGGCACTCTTGCCATAGTAGCAATAATTAACCCCTGCATATTATTATTGATTACTTTTTGACTTTTGCCAGGGGTTGATGAGAAAAGTGACATCAACTTGTCAACGCCTGAATTTGGTTATTGGCTAACTGTTCTAGGTTAATCGATCTTAGCTCCTGAGCAATTGTACTAGGATAGATAGAATTGCTACGGCGTTTTATTGACTGGTGTGACTAGATGATTTTGCTAACTTTCTGCTGACATTTGGTCAATCGATCTACAGCCAAGAATATGCAGTGCGCTACTATCATGATGGTAAAGGCCTAGTTTTTCCCGATTGCGATCGACCTAATGGGACGGAATTTCTCTATCAAGGTTTTTGTATGGCGGCTTGTTATCAAACCTCCGATACAAGTATTAATAGTACGGCAATGCGGCGGCTGGTAGCAACCCACGGGATGCTTTTCTCTTTTTTATCCGTCTCGATTATTGCTATTATTTTGGGAATGATTGGTAATTTAATCTCAGCAAAAAAGATATTCTATTAAGGAAGTTATGGTTCATAAGAGCTTTCGTCAATGCCATAGCAATGAAATTAAATCTAGCACTTCTGACTTAATTTCCTCTCCTGTCTCAGTCTAGGTTCTCTGCACCTCACCCTGGGAAATTAATGTCTAAATATTACCAGAATACACACAGAAAAATCTGACTTAATCCTATGAAATTTGTACCAGTTGTCGATATTAATCAAAGATATTTAATGCTAACTACACCATCTAGAGCTAGAGGATGGATAAAAAAAATTGGGCATACTTTGCTAATATTTGTTGTAGTTTTACTACTGACTCTCACCTCTCCTCTTTTGGGAATAGCTCAAAATCCGACACAACCAGAAAACAAAATTGACGGCTTTCCAGTTATTTTAGATGGAAAACCCCTCTTTTTTATCCGACGGGGAGTTTCTTCATTTTCGGCGGAGGAGAGAGCTAACGCTATTACCCGGAGAATTGAAAGAATTGCTCAAAATGATTCTATTCCTATTGAGAACCTGACAATTGAGCAGATTCCCGATGATAACTCACTTTATTTAAGTGTAGATCAAGAAGTAATTCTAACGGTGACTGAGGGAGACGCAAAAGCCTATCGTTCAACGCCAGAAGTTTTAGCTCAACAAGCTTTACAAAAAATTCAGCTTGCTATCGCTCAATATCGCCAAGATCGAAAACCAGAACAACTACTTAAGAACATCATTTATACGGTTATAGCTAGTTTTGCTTTCTTGATTATTAGCTTTGCAGTTATCAAAATTTCAGGAAAACTATTTCCCTTTATTAGACGTTTAATTGAATCCTTGACACCGGGCATTCAAATCGGGAATGTTGAGTTCATATCTTCCTCTAAAATTAGCTTCTTTTGGCTGCGAGTTCTTCGGATAATTCGCTTCTTTGTTCTGTTTTTATTACTATTTAATTATGCTACATTTGTACTGCGTTTATTTCCCTGGACAAGAGTTTTTGGCGAGAGTATTTTAGGTTATTTTTATCAATCATTAGAACTGGTTTTATCCTCTATTGGCCAATATCTTCCCAATGCTTTTATTATTGCCATAATCATTTTTATAACCTACTACTTAATCCGGCTAATCAAGCCCTTTTTTGCGGCAATAGAAAGAGGAACTCTGGTTATTCCTGGTTTTTATACTGATTGGGCTAAACCTACTTACAATCTCCTATTAGTCATAATTATTGCCTTAGCAGCAATAGTGGCTTTTCCCTATTTGCCCGGTTTTGATTCCCCTGCTTTTCGAGGTGTTTCTGTTTTTATTGGTCTTCTTTTATCCCTTGGTTCTACGTCAGCGATTGCCAATGTTATTGGGGGAATTATTCTTATCTATACCCGGGCTTTTCGCATCGGAGATCACATTCAAGTAGGAGATGTAATTGGCGACCTAATTGAAAAAAACTTCCTAGTCATTCGCATTTGCACTCCCACTAATAAAATCATTACTATTCCTAACTCATCTTTATTAAGTAGTAATGTAATTAACTTTAGTATTTCCTCGCGGGAATTAAACAGACATCTAATTATTCAGACAACGATTACCCTAGGGTACGATCTGCCTTGGCGAAAAGCCCACAAAACTTTAATTGAAGCTGCTCTAGAAACCGAGCATATCCTCAAAGAACCCGCACCTTTTGTCCTGCAAACTAGCCTAGATAATTTCTACATCAGTTATCAATTAAACGCTTACACTAACCAACCCAATTTGATGGTAATAATTTATTCAGAACTCCATCAAAATATTCAAGATAAGTGTAATGAAGCCGGGATTGAGATTCTCTCTCCCAGTTACACCGCCCTACGAGATGGAAATACAACAACTATCCCCGAAAATTATTTACCTTCCGATTATGTTGCGCCTCCCTTTCGCGTTCAATCTTCAGACAATCAGGAAAACAACACATTATGATAGTAAATCCGTTTTTAAGCGCTCACTATTGGCGGATTATTAATATAATGTTAATTGAGCTTAGAAGGAGATATAGCAGTTTTCATCAGAATGAGGCATGGGCAAGGGGCTTAAACCCTTTGTTGGCAAAACTTGTCGATACGTCAGTAACGTGAAAAGCGCTATATAAGTGGCTTGCACATCGATTAGATTTTGCCATGCTGCTTTACTAGCGACTCTATAGTTACTAATTCTGTACGCAAATATTGCATCTAGAATTAGCTTTGTACGCTTTGACCCGTACTGGGTTAACTACGAACCTCTCTATCGGATTCCCGCTAAAGGCGGCCTCTCCGACTACCTTTCTTCCAATATTTAAGGAACCATTAATATCTGCTCCATAGAAATAACCCGACGAGCTTCTGAATAGTCCTCTTTTAATTCTCTTGCCTAAATAGCTTTTTTGCTTTTGAATAGACTCTAAGTCCAAGAAACTACATTTAGAGGTATAGCTTTCATTAGTTGTTTTGACCTCTATTCCTACTAAATTTGCTTTATAGGTAAGTTGTTCGATCAACCTTGAATGAGGAATATTTACGAATGACTGGTTATTTCTATCTCCAATATTAATGTTTTGTTTCCAGCCTTGATTATGACCAATAACTAAAAGGTTAAGTTGATGAGCTAGTAATTTATCAATAATATATTTACTAGCGGTGTGGAGGTAATAATCCACCTGGCAATTACGCTTTAAAGTTAAACCTTGTATTCTTTTACTGGTCTTCTGTAGACTGGGTAATTCCGATTTGAGTTTAGCTAGTGTCTTGTTGTACTTTTGATTGCAGGATTTTAAGGCTTTTCCACATACTAAAGTTGGCTGAAATTCGGGAATATTAGAGGTAACAGCAGCTAGGTTATTTAAGCCTAAATCGATAAAAGCATATCTTTCTCCCTCTTGACTTGATGAGGATGGTTGTTCATAGACAATCTCTAAACAATAAGCACCCAATTTAGGAATAATCCTGACCTCTAAGACTTCCTTTAAATTAGTTTTAAATTCTAAATTAGTCCCTGATAGCTTGATTAAACCTTGCTTCAACGCTTTTTTAGAAATGGCTTGATAGTTATAAGTTAAAACGTTTCTACCTTTTTCCTTGTCTTTGTATCTTGGCAACTTAGGCTCTCCTGTAAATTTATCTGGCGATTTTTTGTATTGTTCTTTCGCTTTTTGGTAGGATTTAAAGGTTTTTTCTACTTGCTTTAATACTAACTGACTTACTTTGGCGGGTAAGGCTTGATAATCTGGACTCATTTTTAAGGCATGATGTAACTCAGTCATTGTTAAAAATGGTTGATGTGAAAAGAAAACTTGACGGTTTAAATAAACAGCACAATTATACAGATTCTTCGATAAAAATCCTAATTTATCAATTACTGAATAATTTTTGTGATTAAATTTAATTAGATGTTTTTGAACTAATTTCATCATTCTCCTCAAGGCATTTAATTAAACATTCTGTCTTTCTATTTCGTTGTCTTAATGAGTATAATCGAGCGCAAAATGAGGTAATTATGCTCACGAAGTCTTGCCTTAAATCGTCTTTTCTTTCTTCTGCTAGATTCACGACCTCTATATCTCTATTTGTTTGAGTTAAAAGAACTTTCAGATAATTAAACCCTACTCTGCTTAAACGATCTTTATGTTCTACGACAATCAAATTATAATCAGTTTGTTCTAGAAGTTTTAATAATAGCTTTCGATGATCATTGACTCCACTTCCTACTTCTTTAACTACTCGAACAATTTGATAGCCTTTCGCAATACAATAAGCTTCCAATCTTTTTGCCTGAGTCTCTAAGTTAGATTTATTTTCTGAACTAGAAACTCGCGCATAAATAGCTACTTTATTTTCACCGCAAGAACGGTCATCTTCAAAAATAATAATTGTTCCTGTAGGAAGACGTTCTCCTTGTAACTGCCCTCGATTCCACATTCTCCAAGCAGTGTCATAACTGATCCCTTTTTCTTAGCATAATCTGATAGTTTTATATGAACTGCAACGTAAACTTGTACTAACCATATTAGCAGTTGTTTGCAGTCATTTGCATATATTTTTTACAAAACTTTACAATACCAATCATAGAGAGACTCGCAGGAATTAGCGTTGGTCATACAGAAATCGCGAAGTATTCGACGGCTAATTACCCGCATAATACAAACATACCTCTGGCAGTTTCTGTCAATAGCAATTATATCTCAATATCTAGGCTAACTCAAGCCGGCGGGCTGATTTGCTCACACTTTACATCGCGTAAAATGGTAGCACTTCCCACCAATGGTGACGTTTTCCCGCTTACCAATTCAGATAGGCTAAATTGAGAATATCAGGGGCATTTATGCCTAAAGGGAGAGAAAATGTATTAGGCTAAAAGCTGAAATATTTTGGCAAGATTTCTTTGAAGACCTCCTCAGCCTACTTATTGGTTTTCCACGGTAGTCGCGATCCGCGTCCAGCCATGGCGGTGACACAATTAGCAGCCTTAGTTCAAGAAAAAATTAGTCAACCCGCCGAAAGATTGGCGAGTAAATCGGAGTTTAGCCCATCTATAGCGGTTCTAGAAGCAGATAATCGGGTATTAGTAGGGACTGCCGCCCTAGAATTAGCGATAACACCTCTCAATCAACAAATAGAAGCTTTTGCCCAACAAGCACAAAGCCAAGGATGTAACCGGTTGCAGATTATCCCCCTGTTTCTCCTGTCGGGGGTTCACGTTAAAGAAGATATTCCCGCGGCCGTGGACAAAGTGCGATCGCCAATTAAGCTAGAGTTAAAGCCCCATTTAGGCAGTTATCAGGGCATAAAATCGCTGTTATCCCGACAATTTGCCGATTTAAGCCACCAAGACCGCATTTTACTGTCCCACGGTAGTCGTCGCCCCGGGGGTAATCGGGAAGTGGAAAATCTAGCGGCGTTTTCTGGGGCAATTACAGCTTATTGGTCGATAGAACCGAGTTTATCCCAACAAATCGAGATTTTAATCGCTCAAGGTAGCCAAAAAATCGCTATACTGCCCTATTTCCTCTTTGCCGGGGGAATTACGGATGCGATCGAAGCCCAAGTTTTTGACATATCACAAAAGCATCCAAATGTCAATATATTTTTAGGTAAATCTTTGGGAGCGACGGGGGAATTAGCCGAGATTATTGTTGAGGAAGGATGTAGATGAAGCGGGCAGCGATCGCTCTGGGCAGTAATTTAGGGGATTCAGCGACAATTTTAGGGCAAGCTTTAGGGGAATTAGAGCGAGTCAAAGGAATTAAACTAGAAGCTCATTCCCAATGGCATCAAACCGCGGCCGTCGGGCCGCCTCAGCCCGATTATCTCAACGGTTGCGCCATTGTGCAAGTGGATTTATCTCCCTTAGATTTACTGCATAAATTATTAGAAATCGAGCAGTTATTCGGCAGAGTCCGACGGGAAAGATGGGGACCGCGTACCCTCGATTTAGACTTAATATTTTATGATGACCTGATCTTAGAAACGCCCGAATTACAGATACCCCATCCCCGCTGCCGAGAACGGGCCTTTGTGCTGCTTCCCCTGGCAGAAATTGCCCCCGATTGGCCAGATCCCGTAACTGGAAAAACTATCCTTCAGCTATTGGGGCAATTGGGATTGGCGGAGTAGGATATTAGGTGTTAGGGTTTTAGTGGAAAACTTCCCTAGTTTCTTTTCATTGATTCCTGAAAAGTCTTCCCCTAACCCCAGATAACCTCATCTCAGTTACCGCCCCGAAACTCTACAATAAAGGCAGCAGCATCAATAAACAGTAAAAAAATCAACCGTGACCAAGACCCCATCGATCGAGGAAACTCATTACAATCAGGCTAAGGCTAGTTTACAACAGGCCTTAACTTGGTATGCCAGTTTTCGCCGCCATTGGAATTATCCCCCCGATCCCCAACTTCAGGCCGCCGTTAAACAAGATTTGCAGTCCTTAAAATCGGCCTTGGATAAACTGGATGAAACGGTGATTCGGGTGGCGGCCTTCGGGTTAGTCAGTCGCGGTAAATCCTCGGTGGTAAACGCTTTAGTCGGTCAAAAAGTCCTGACAACTGGCCCCCTGCACGGGGTGACACGCTGGCCGCGATCGGTGCGTTGGATCCCCGCCACGGGTAAAATTCAGATAGAATTAATCGATACTCCCGGATTGGATGAGATTGAAGGGGAAGCGCGGGCGAATATGGCCAGAGAAGTCGCTAAAAGTGCCGATTTGATTTTATTTATCGTTGCGGGGGATATTACCCGCACTGAATACGAGGCCTTAGGAGAATTGCGCCAGGCGAAAAAACCGATCATTTTGGTGTTTAATAAGATTGACCTCTATCCGGAGGCTGATCGCCGCCAGATTTTTCAGCAGTTACAGAGATTAGGAACCAATCGGAACGAAAAAACGTTAGAAGATTTGTTAACTAGCGATGAGATAGTTATGGTAGCCGCCGAACCGCAACCGATTCCCGTCCGGGTGGAATACCCCGATGGGCGCGTGGTGACTGAGTGGGAAACCCCTCCCCCCCAAATTGAGGAGCTGCAAGATAAACTCTTAACGATTTTAAATCGGGAAGGGCGATCACTGCTGGCCCTCAATGCTTTAGTGCAAGGGCAAGAAGCGGAGGAAAATATCGCTAGAAAAACCCTAGAACTGCGGGACAGTCAAGCGGAGGAAATTATCTGGCAATACGCGAAATATAAGGCTTTAGCGATTGCGGCTAATCCGATCGCTATTTTAGACCTCCTAGGGGCTTCAATCGTCGATTTGACTCTAGTTCGGGCTTTGGCTCGTTTGTACGGCTTGCCGATTACCAGTCACCAAGCTGGTCAACTCTGGCGGACTCTACTTTTGAGTAGTGCGGGGTTGCTGGTGGGGGAAATCCTCGGCACTGTGATTATCGGTTTGGGCAAAACGGCAGCGGCAGCGACGAGTATTTTTGAAAATCCCACCTCTTTAACCCTCTACGGTAGCACCGCTCTCCTACAGGGAGCAATTGCCGCTTATGGAACTTATATCATCGGGAAAGCCGCCAAAATCTATCTAGAACGCGGTTGTAGTTGGGGGGCATCCGGACCGAGTACGGTGATTAATCAAATTCTTGCTCAAGTTCATCCGCAAACTATTTTATCTCGTTTACGTCTAGAACTAGAACAGTGATTTTAAAGGAAAAAGGAAAAAAGGGAACAGTTATCAATTAAATATTTACTCCATTTACTCCTGATGACCGACTCCTGATTTTAGAAACTTAATTTTTGACAACGACAACTAGCTAGAAATATTGAGAGAAAATCATGTCTGCTGCCCATAAGTCCTATATTCCCGTTCCCGTTCCTCGCCAAAAAAGCCACCCGAGTCAACACCGTCCCCAGTCGCGGGTAACTTCCCCCAACCCCACTACTAAACCAGTTGCTCAATACTCCCCGACTCCCACCGTCAAACCAGCGACTAAATCGGTGGCGAGAGTTCCCGTTGCCCCGACACAAAAACAATTAGCCTCGCGTCAATTACGTTCTCTTTGCCTCCTAGAAAGAATAGTGGCCGTGATTACTTTTTGTCTGTTGGGTTCGACTCTGGGAATATATGCTTGGACGGTATATATTCCCAAGGTTTGGGACAAAGAATTTGGTAAACTGGAAACGCTGCAACGTCACGAGCGCCATCTTTTGGCCACCAATGAAACCCTTAAACATCAACTAGCTCAACAAGCAGAAAAACCCGAAACCGGATTGACTCATCCCCAACCCTTCCAAACTATCTTTTTACAGCGTAAATCTGCCCCGAACCTGAAACCTTCCCCCGCTTCTCCACCCCAATCTACCGTCAATTCTCGACCCAGAAGTGCCTATTAACAGTTAACAGTTATCAGTTATCAGTTATCAGTGGGTAAGTTAACAGTTATCAGATGTGAGTTTTTAAGTGTGCAGTATTAAATAGAAGTTTCCTGCTGTCTTTTTACTGATTACTGTTTACTGGTTACTGGTTACTGTTTACTGGTTACTGTTCACTGGTTACTGTTCACTGGTTACTGATTACTGATAAATGAAAGATACTGCTCATGACTGACACCAAAAGACCCGGATTTAGAGGTAAAAAAACTCGATCGCCCTCGGGCAGGATTCGGGACAGAAAGTCTTATTTAAACGACAAAAAACAGCAAAAACAGTTAAAAAGTTTGCCTTTGAGTAACGGGCGGTTGGTGGCGGTGTGGTTGATTTTAGTCATGGGTATTTTGGGTTTAGCTTGGCGATTGTACCAATTGCAAATAGTACAAGCACAGGAATTGCAAAAAAGAGCCAGACAACAGCAAACTACAAGTATTAGACCCTATATTCCCCGACGTGCGATCGTCGATAGTAATGGTAATGTTTTGGCGACTGATCGCTTAATTTATACTCTTTATGTACACCCAAAACTGTTTGCTATTCCGCCCGAAGAAGTGGCTGATAAATTAGCTCCTTTATTAAATATCCCTACTAATCAACTCATTCAAAAATTTAAAGAAAAAGAAACAGGAATTCGTTTAGCCAATCAATTAACTGAATCCGTGGCTAGGGGCTTAAAACAATTATCTCTTGACGGGGTAGAATTAGAGGAAAAATACGCTCGTTATTATCCCCAAGACGATGTAGCAGCCGACGTGATTGGCTATGTAGATAAAGAACATCGTGGGCAGGCAGGATTAGAACGAGGTTCCAGTCAGTTATTAGAAAGAGATCCTTTTTCTGTCAATACAAGACGCATGGGAGACGGGCGAATTTTACCAGCTTTTGTTCCTGATGGTGTCTTTCAGTTTGATGAATTACAGTTAGAAGTAACCCTCGATTTAAAACTACAAAGAGCCGCCAGGACAGCCCTACGAGAACAGCTAAAAAAATTTAATGCTAAACGGGGGGCTGTCATCGTCATGGACTCCCTTGATGGTTCTCTTTTAGCCCTAGTTTGTGAGCCAACTTTTAACCCCAATGAATACTATAAAGCCAATGTGGCTCTATTTAAAAATTGGACCGTAGCCGATCAGTACGAACCGGGGTCAACTTTTAAACCAATTATTATCGCCCTGGCCATGGAAGCGGGGGCAATTCAAGCTAATACAGTAGTCAATGATCCGGGGGCAATTACTGTCGGCCCCTGGACGATTAAAAATGCCTCTAAACAGGGTTATGGGGCGCTAGATATGGCCAGAGTTCTGCAAACCTCTAGTAACGTGGCCATGGTGCAAATTGCCCAAAAAATGGGGCGAGTTGATTTCTATAAAAGTTTATTAGGATTGGAAATAAATCAAAGGGTTGGCGTAGATTTACCCGGAGAAGTGGCAGGATATCTCAAACCCGAACAAGAATTTCTGGATAATGCCATTGAATCAGCCACCGCTTCCTTTGGTCAAGGTTTATCCCTAACGCCTTTGAAATTAGTACAGATGCACGGTGCGCTGGCCAATGGTGGCACCCTGGTGACTCCCCATGTGATCAAAGGATTAGCCGACGACCGCGGCCGTTTGCACTGGCAGCCCGATTATCCCAGCAAAAAAGTCTTTTCTCCCACCGTGGCCCGGCAAGTGGTGGAAATGATGGAAACCGTCGTCAGCAAGGGGACGGGGGTAGCAGCCCAAATCCCTGGTTATCGCATCGGAGGCAAAACGGGAACCGCACAAAAAGCCAGTCCGACGGGGGGTTATCTACCTAACGCCAAAATTACCAGTTTTGTCGCGATTTTACCGATCGAATCGCCCCGTTATGTGGTTTTGGTGGTGGTGGATGAACCCAAGGGGGCGAATACTTTTGGTTCCACCGTTGCCGCTCCCGTGGCAAAAACGGTGATGAATACGCTCATTTCCCTTAAAGGTATCCCCCCCACCTCTAAGGTTGTTCCGGCGGGTTCTGCGACCAATAAACCCCCGCGGCACGATTAATTTAAGTGTTGAGGAGAAAAGCCGCTAAATTGTCTGGTAACTCCGATTCTACATGGGGCTTAATTATTTTGGGCCTTGCCGATTTCAGGGCCGATTGGGGAGTCGGTAGTCGGTCAAAGAGGCCCACTCTAACGCGGTAAACAGCCTCAACTCTGGCCAGTATTGGAGCGGGTGTAGGGGTTCCAAGTTCCTAACTCCCGGGAGGAACGACCACAGAGATAAGAGCGCTCTAAATCGCTCAATCCTTCCACCTGACTGAAATCGGCCCCTTCTAAATTCTGGATCTGTTCTAGAATTGCACCGGTTAAGTCCGCACCTCGCAGATCCGCAAACTGTAACTCGACCCCAACTAAACGAGCGTCACGCAAAAAAGCTCCAGTTAAGGACGCTCTTTGCAAGTTAGCTCCACTTAAGGCCGCAGCTGCCAGATTTGCACCGGTTAAGTCGGCCCCGCTTAAATAAGCTCCCCGGAGATTAGCACCACTGAGGTCGGCAAATCTAAGATTAGCATTATTGAGATAAGCACCGGTTAAATTGGCTTTTGGTCCGATTGCTCCCGAATTTTTATAATCATAAGACCTCTTGCATAAATCCGAAAACAAACGATAGAAACAATAATGGGAGGGACTTTCAGTTAATTATTTATTAGTAGTTGATAATCTTCAAAAATGTTGCTGTACAAGGATCGACTTAAGACTTTTGCAAGAGGTCTATTTCTTAAAACTGCCCGGTTGCTAAAATTGTAGGGTGAGCCTGATTAGTCGGGGAAAATTGACCAATATTCGTATGGGGAGTTACCAACTAATGCTTACTTCTCTTAATCGCATTTTCTCGCCTATAGTATCTGGCGTTTTGTATACCATAATTATCTCTAGTTGTCAAGGTTCAAATGTATTAACTTCGGCGAATAATTCCCAGACAAATCAATGGCAAAAAGTGACCGTAATCGAGGGTTTAGAGCATCCCTGGTCGATGGTTTGGCTACCTAAGGGGGAAATCCTGATCACAGAGCGCCCCGGTCGTTTAAGGGTGGTTAGAGAGGGTAAACTAGAACCAAAAGCCATCGCTGGAGTTCCCGAAGTTTTTGCCGTCGGACAAGGAGGATTGCTCGATGTGGCAATTCATCCCCAATTTACCCAAAATCGCTGGATTTATCTAACTTATGCCCACGGAGACCAGGAGGCTAATCGTACCCGCGTCGCTCGTGCGGTTTATGATGGTGCAAGTTTGCGAGATGTGCGGGTTATTTTTGAAGTTTCCCAGGCAAAAACTGGCTCTCAACACTTCGGTTCGCGGTTATTATGGCTACCAGATGGCACTTTATTGGTAGCGATTGGGGACGGGGGTAATCCTCCCCTACAATTAGCGGGAGATTTAATTAGAAAACAGGCCCAAAATCGGCAAAGTCATTTAGGTAAAATTATCCGCATCAATGACGATGGTTCTATACCGAAAGATAATCCTTTTGCGGGTTCTAAAATTTGGAGTTATGGCCATCGGAATATTCAAGGAATCAGCTTCGATCCGATGACTAAACGAGTCTGGGCAACCGAACACGGAGCGAAAGGAGGGGATGAATTAAATTTAATTGAAAAGGGCAAAAATTACGGTTGGCCATTGGTTTCTGCCAGTCAAGAGTACGGCACTAATACCCCAGTTTCCAGCGAAGAATCGCGCCCCGGTCTGATTGATCCGAAAACAATTTGGACACCTGCGATCGCTCCTTCAGGATTGGTCTTTTATACCGGTAATCGCTTTCCTGATTGGCAGGGAAATTTATTCGCTGGTGGTTTAGTTTCCAGGGATATTCGTCGTCTGTCAGTGGATAAATCGGGTGAAATTATCAATCAAGAAGCGATTCCCATCGGTCAGAGGGTGCGGGATGTGCGTCAAAGTCCCGATGGATTTTTATACCTGCTCACCGATGAAGGTAACGGTCAATTAATTCGCCTTGAACCACCATCTAATTTGTAAAAGTTCACAGAAATTATTATGGAAACCTTGAAGATTTTTTAGCGACTTCTAGTATAGTTATGTTTGTACGGGAGCAAGCACTCGATTTATGAAGAAAATTTTACAGTTAGTGGGACTAGGTTGTATATTACCTATGTTCCTCGCTAGTGCAAGTTTAGCGGAAACAGTGGTGGAAAAAGTGGCTCGCACGGGGTTTTTGACCGTAGGAACCCGTTTTGATGCGATTCCCTACTCCTACGTCAATGAGAAGGGGGAATTAGTCGGCTATTCTATGGATGTGTTGGAACGAATTAGAAAACGATTGCAAACTCGTCTCGGTCGTCCCGTCACCCTGCAAATGATTGAAGCTAACCAACCCGGAGAGAAAATTAATCTCATTCGTAGCGGGGAAATCGATATCGCTTGTAGTACGGCTTTTACTTGGGAAAGGGCGAAAGTTGTCGATTTTTCCATCAGTTACAGCATTTCTGGGATTAGGATTTTAGCCAAAAAAGGTAGCAATCTCTCCACTCCTCAATCCCTAATCGGTAAACGCATCGCCTTGGTTCCCACTTCTGCGGCCGTGGATGTGATTAAATTAGTACAACCGCAAGCGACAATTGTTACCACCTACAGCACCGTAGAAGAAGCCCTCGAAGCTTTAAAAACCGGTAAAATTGACGCCATAGCGGGGGATAGCATCTCTTTAGCGGGAACAATCCTCAGAGATAACCCTAAAATCTACGAAATCGTCCCCGAAGAAGCTTTAGCTAATTTTGGCATCGCTTGCATGGTTCCCGAAAATAACTCTACTTTTTTGGATGATGTCAACTATGCCATTGTTAAAATGATGCAGGATTACATCACCAATGATACGGCCACCGTTAGTCAAATCGATCGCTGGTTCGGTAGTCAAGGCATGGTTCCCATCCCCCCAGAATTATTAAAGGGGTTTTTTGCCTTCAAAGTTATCGAACACGCCCAAATTAATCCCCAAGAAGCCAAATAGGAGCAGAAATTCAGGTGAATATCAGCAATAAAACCGGTTTAGTCGGCTTTCTTCTCGCTTTATCTGCTTTCGGTCTGACTAGCACCGCTCAGGCCGCCTCAGACGAGGGTAATCCCATTGAAGCGCGTTTAAGTCGTCTATCTAGCGCTGTACGCGAACGAGTTAACCAACTGCCAGAAGGTACTGCCGATCCTAGTTTACAAGCTTTAGGCTGGGGAGATGGTGGCAATCGCGGTTGGGGGAATAGTCGTGTCGGTGGTTGGGTAGATGGTCGCGGTGGTAGTTTTGTTAATGGGCGGCCCTGGCGCAATGGTTGGTCTGACGGTGGTGGTTTCTTTAATTCCCGACCGCGCTGGGGTAATGGTGGCGGTTTCTTAAATCGTTGGTAAGTAAGGTTGGGTGAGGCGATAACTTTATCCTCGTCCCCACCCTGGTTTGACGATGAAATCTAGGGTTTATAACTGGGAAAATCGATATAACCTTCCTTGTCAAAAGAATACCAATCCTTCATCTCAGCATCGGGATTAAGGGGCCAATTATTGGCGAATCTTTCCACCAAATCGGGATTACTGATATAGGGGCGACCGAAAGCAATTAAATCTGCATCTCCTAACTGAATAGCGGCCTCAGCAGTTTCTTTTGTATAACCACAATTGCCGATTAAAGCACTATTAAAAACAGCCCGAAACTCAGATAAAAGCATCGGTTGACCCTTTTCATGAAACCCAAAAGCCAAGCCATCTAGCAGATGCAAATAAGCTAAATTGTACTCATTTAATCTTTGGGCAACATAGAGAAAAGTTTCTCGAAAATCCTCGGAACCCATGTCATTATAAACGCCATTGGGAGACAGACGCACCCCCACCCGATGACTGGGAAAAACAGTTAAAATTGCCTCGACTACTTCCTGTAAAAAACGATAGCGATTTTCCAAACTGCCACCGTACTTATCCTGACGCTGATTAGTGGCCGATTGTAGAAAAGTATCGATTAAATAACCATTAGCCCCGTGAATTTCTATGCCATCAAACCCCGCTAATTTTGCCCTCTGAGCGGCTTGGCGGTAATCGGCGACAATTGCGGGGATTTCCTCGGTTTCTAAGGCTCTAGGGGTCTCGTAGGGCTGTTTGCCTATGGGTGTATGCAACTCCCCCTTAATCTTAATTGCGGAAGGGGCAACCGGTAAAGCCCCATTTTCCTGAAAACTCGGATGAGAAGCGCGACCACAGTGCCACAATTGACAAAACATTGGTGTTCCTTTTCTTTGGGCGATTTTTGTCACCATTTGCCATGCTTGCACTTGTTCATCGGTGTAGATACCGGGGGTATTTTGCCAACCGTTAGCTTGGGGAGAAATTACCGTCGCTTCTGTAATCATTAATCCCGCACTGGCCCTTTGCCGGTAATACTCGGCCATTATCTCATTGGCCAGACGTTTTTCTCCGGCTCGCGCTCGCGTCATGGGAGCAAGCACAAGACGATTTTCTAAGTTTAAATCTCCCAATTTAAATTGACTTAAAAGAGTCAGGGAAGTAGTGAAGGCAGTCATCGAATTTGCCGATAGAGAATTTAGGTTAATTTTACCGCAATTATTTAAAACCAGACAATCGCACCTAAGTATCATTGACTGTCTCTCTGCGAGATTGTCCCTCTCCTAAGCTAGGATAATTAATCGGATTAACTAGCTGAATATATAGCGTTTCCTAAGCTAGTGAGGTACACCTGTTTTTCTTCCCCTTTGCCTTTTGCCTCTTGCATGAGTGCCTAAAACCCATAACTTTTGTACCTCAGCAGACTGAAAAACGCTATAATTGATATTGGTGATAAATTTGACTATAATTACCAGTTATTTAATTTATTCATCGTCCAAAATTAAAGAGACATAAACTATATTTTATGGTGGTTGAGTCATGATAAATTTCTTGGCAACTTCGGTGGCAATTTTGGCATCAGAAATATTGCTTAAATCTCAAGAGATAGGAACCTTAACTATCCGATCACCCCAATAATACCATAGATACATCTGTCCCAACTTATGTATGAGGGGACTACCCCCATTCCATCACCTCCTTGACCATTTCTCTCAAGTCATCCTTCTTGGTTTTTCCCTCCCACTTGTCATAAACTAAACTTATACCAATATGGGTGGTGAATCATTTTATCTAAAAAAACTGTCAGTAGAAAAGGAGCGAACCGTCAGTTAATTAGACCCGTTATTGCAGAGATTTTGGCAAATTTTTCTTTTTAGCATGGTTTTCCTGATTTGAGATTATCCCCCCTTACTTTAAGTAAAGGGGGAAAAAAAAATCAATTGGCACGCTGTTCAACCAACAGTTGGTAAGCATGATTAAAATCAGCCGTTGTAATGCGAATATCAGCCGGGTCAGTCATTCCCTGATGGCGATAACGACGAATTGCCATCAGTGCCGCTTGGTTACATAATAAAGCTAAATCTGCACCATTCCAGCCTTCGGTTGCCTCGGCCCAATGGCCTAAATCCACATCCTCTAAAGGACGTTCATCATTATGAACCCCCAGAATTGCTAAACGACTGGAGGCATTCGGTAAATCAACTTTTAACTGTAAATCTAACCGTCCCGCTCGCAATAAGGCTGGATCTAAGGCATCGGGGCGATTAGTGGCTCCAATCACTAAAATCGTTGCCCCCGTTTGCAACCCATCTAACTCCGTGAGGATTTGTCCCACAACCCGGTCACTCACTCCCGAATCCCCACTATAACGACCTCTTGCCGGCGCTAAAGTATCAATTTCATCAATAAAAACCACACAAGGTGCTGCCTGACGAGCTTTGGCAAACAACTCACGCACTGCCTGTTCACTGGCCCCCACCCATTTACTCAAAAGCTCAGGTCCATTAATACTAATAAAATTAGCTCGCGCCTGAGATGCAACCGCTTTGGCCAATAAGGTTTTTCCCGTTCCGGGGGGACCCCAAAGTAAAATACCTTTGGGAGCTTGGGCTTTGGTTTGCGTATATAATTGCGGATGGAGTAATGCTCCTTCCACGGACTCCTGTAGGGTTTGTTTAATCTGTTCAAGTCCGCCAATATTGTCCCAGTCCACATGGGGAGATTCCACCTCCACAGACCGCAATACCGCCGGTTTAACTTCTTTAAGGGCTTGCAAAAAGTCGGCTTGCACCACCGTCATTGTTTCGGGAATTTGCGAGTCAATCGTAGGAACCTGTCGTCGCAAAGCACTATAGGCCGCTTTCTGGCAAACGGCTTTTAAATCTGACCCGACAAATCCCACCGCATTATCGGCAATCAGAGCTAAGGAAACTGATTCATCTAGGGGCATGGAACGGGTGAGAATTTGCAGGATTTCTAAACGACCAGCCCGGTCAGGCACCCGAAAGAGGACTTCTCGGTCAAACCGTCCGGGGCGGCGGAGGGCAGGGTCAAGATGGTCGGGACGGTTTGTCGCCGCTAGAACAATCACCCCTTGACTTTGGGCAAAGCCATCCATTAAACCGAGCAATTGGGCCACCAGTCTTTTTTCTACTTCCCCTTCAACTTTACTGCGGTCGGGTGCCATGCTATCAATTTCGTCGATAAAAACGATACAAGGCGCATTCTTACTGGCTTTCTCAAAAATTCCCCGGAGTTTTTGCTCGGCTTCCCCATAATATTTGCTGATCACCTCTGGTCCGACTAAGGCAATATAGTTAACACCGAGTTCTTCGGCCAAAGCACGGGCAGTCAGGGTTTTCCCGGTTCCAGGCGGTCCGACTAAGAGAACGCCGCGAGTGGGTTCAAGTCCTAACTTGGCCAACAAGTCCGGGCGTTTCAGAGGAATGGCAATTAGTTCCTTGAGTTCTTTAATCACTTCCGTCAAGCCACCAACATCTTTCAGAGAAGCCGTGGTCGGTTCTTCGGGCGGTGTCACACTGTCTTCAACCCCTGAATCGGTGGGGGATGACCGATTGCGATTGACCTCAAAATCATCCCCACCAGAATTGTTCGGGCGATAAACTCCCCCTGGACGGGGAATACCGCCAGCGCGGGGAATGTTACTCAAGGGACGAGAGTTAAATTGCACTTCGGTTTTAATTTCCCCTTTTTCCAGTTTCTCTTCTAAGGTCTTAGCGAGTTCTACTAATTGCTCAAAGCCTTTGAATAATTCTACCATAAAATTTCTCCTGAATCAATTGAAGGATGGGGACTGGGTAATAGATGAGGTTGAGAAGTCCGACTTGAGCAGACTAATTACCTTTAAAATAACAGATCTGCCGCGCCTTTTACCCGGGCTAGAGGTTCTACTGACCGGGGTAAACTGGCTAAGCGGATCAAGGTTTGCTCTGGGAATAAATCCCGATCAATTTCCTCATTAGCGTGATAACGATTCTGCACGACGTAACGTTGATAGACTCCCTTTTTTTTCAAAGATGCTGTCAATCGCAGTTGTTCGGCAACGATGGCATCTTGGGCTTGCAAAACTCCAATAAATTCTGTATGTTGGGGGTCTTTTAGTTTGTTCTGGGCAGACATCACCTGTTGTCTTAAGATTCGCAATCGTCCCATTAAATCTACACGCCCTAATACTTTTTGATACTTTATCCAAAGCTTAAAAATCCAACTTAACCAATCTCCTAAAGCCGTTGGCATTTCTAAAAATCGCAGGAGATGACCGGTAGGAGCCGTATCTAAAATAATCAAATCTTGTTGTTTCTGGTCTAATAACTCCATTACTTTTACTAGGGACAACATTTCATCAATTCCTGGCAGAGATTGAGCCACAATTTGTCGCCAAGCTTCTGGAGTATAAGCTAGTTTGATATTTCCTTCTTCCTTACTTTCACCACTAATCATTTCTGCCAGTTCCCATAAATAATCATCTCGAAATTTTTCTAAAACGATATTAGCATCAACTTCTTGACCACTTAAATTAGCAGTTAATTGTGTGGATTGATGTCCTAATTTTGTCCCAAAGGCATCTCCCAAAGAATGAGCCGGATCAATAGAAATAATTCTAATTTTTTGATCGGGATGACGATTAGCTAACGCCCAACCAATGGCCGCGGCAACCGTGGTTTTTCCCACCCCACCCTTGCCACCAATGATAATAAGTTGGCGTTTGTCGTCAATAAAATCACTAAAACTCGGCAGAATTTTTTGCGGCCATTGAATGGGAGGCGGGGTAATAAATTCTACTTTTTCGAGGATTTTAATTTGACTCATGATCTGATCTAATGCTTCACCTCCTAGGGGTTCTTTTGCCTGTTGGGGCAGGGTGAAAATTGTCTCTTGACTTGGAATTTTTAGGAATTTATCGAGGAGTTGCTGTTGCTCACTATAGCGATCTAAATTTTGATTAGGATCCGTTAGAATGCGATTGATAAATAAGCTGCCGCAGGGAATATTTAAGTGATGCAAACTATTGAGTAATCGTTCGGTTTCTAATAAACTCATCGGTTCGGCAATTGCCACAATTAAACAAAGGGTAAAATCCCGATCTTGTAGGAGTTGTTTGCCTTCGGTTAATTCTGATTTTGTTTTGACTAAAAAGTCATCCACATCATCGGCATTGTAGGTTTTTGAAAAAGTTTGCGAAATAACACGATGTTTTTCTTGAAACAACTCTAAAGAATTGAGAATAATCTCTAAAAAGTCTTTAATTTCCAATAAATTCAAGGTATGACCAGAGGGAGCCATATCAACAACAATTCGGTCTACAACTTTCTCAATAAGTAATCGTTGAATCTCTAATAGACCCATGATTTCATCTAAACCTGGCCAGTCTAAATCCCAAACAGGAGTTAAATCTTCTCCCTCAACAAAACTGCCCCGTTCTACTAAAATTTCTAAAAATTTTCCGTATTTTTCTTTAAATTCTAAGAGCAATTTTTCCGCATCTAATGCCCTAACTTTTAAGTTGGGTAAGTCTTTTACAGGTGATGCTTCATCGCTAACTTCTGTTTGCAATACATCCCCTAAAGAATGAGCAGGATCGGTTGAGATTAATAGGATTTGTTCCTCGGGAAATAATTTAGCCCAACGGCGAGCAAATCCACAGGAAAGGGTGGTTTTTCCCACTCCTCCTTTGCCACTAAACATAACTAAATGTCGAGTGTCATAAGGACTTAGAGAGTTATTTGCCAAGTTAAAGTTAGTCATAGAGAAATCAAGTTAAGTAAAGTGATAGGGGGGAGAAACTTGTCCTAATTGTAATTCCCAACGGGGGCAGGCTTTCTGCCAATGCAAGACTTGCTCGATTAGTAAAGGTTCTTCTTGAAAATCAACTAAAAGATAAATTCGTGATTCTGTCCCTGGAGCAGTAACAATCCTCGTTAATGGATAGCTTTGGTTGACTAAATCCACGAGATTTTGCCATTCTGAACCCTGCAAAGTATAAAAATCCTGTTGGGCTTCATAAAGCTGTTTTTTGGCTAAAAAATATTGTCTGCCCCTGCTTTCAGAAGGGAGTACTGGCTCCTCTAGCTTACGGGGAATACATTTTAAAAGATATTCTCCTTTTCCCTCAAGTTCTTCAATTTTTTCTTGATATTCTTGGGCATGAGAACAAAGATGAGTCAGTAAATTTTCTGCCTCTAAAAAAGATGTGCCAAAACGTAAGGGTAAAATAGTGGTTTGTTGAAATAATTCACAGATGACTTGATCGTGACATAAAACGGATTGAATCAACCGTTCATCATCATTTTGTAAAGTGTCTAAACTAACTTCGGGTTCGACTACGGCCGAGAGGTCTCCACCAGTTATCAGTAACAATGGGTTAGCCATTCCAACGGGTAATGTTAGGCTTTCTATTGGGGTTTTCAAAAAAGCGTAAGTATATAAATTGTACAATTTCATAGAGTTTACCAAAGGAAAATTGACGATTTTTTACAAATTTTTATATTGGGACGTTGATATGCTAGAATATTCTAAGTTATTCAGGGATTTTTATGACAACCACTCGTCCACCCAGACCAATTAGATCTAAAATTAGCACTATGCCTCGGAAACAATCTGAAGCAGATCACCAACTTGAGCTTTATAAGTTAATTACTGAAAAACAACGTATCCAAGAAAAATTAGAAATGATGGAGCGGCAGATTCAGCAATTAAAAAATCGTCTCACGTTTGTGACAGAGCAAATTGAGACCACAGAACAAAGTATTCAAAATTTGCGTACAGCCAATCCTCCTAGTTTAAGTTTAGCTAAAAAACCTGATTCCCCCAAAACTGTTGCTCACTCCTCTAATGATTCTAGTAATTTCCAAGCTTTTTATCTAGAATATTAAGGCTTAATCAAGGGCTAGTTCTGACCGAGCTTCAACCAGTTCTTGAGCTTGTCAAAGCCGCCCTTACTAAGCACCGCTACAATCTTTGATTTTGTTCATGGGCTATCGGGTTGGAAAGATTGCCAGTTTAGAGAGAAGATTCAGATTCGTTTTCTGCCGCCTCTTCTTCTAAGGCTTGAATTTTTAATAAAAGTTCTTCTTCCCGAATTTCAAACTCCTCCTCAGAAATATTGCCCATATCGTAAGATAGTTGTAAGGATAATAATAATTTGTGCAAATTTTCCGCCTCATCATATTCTATATCTGCACGTTCTTGAATTTTCTCCCCAATCCAGATTAGACCCCCAATAGGACCGGTAACAGGAAGAAGTAAAAGATCGAGAAACATAACTAATACTCTCCTTAGATAAGTTGGGCAAAGGTATAGGGTGCGGTTAAATTGTTATAGCGAATTCTTAGGCGATCACCAAACTGCTGATCGATTGCTTCAACCTTTTGGCTAAATTCTGGCTCTTGCTCCCAGGGAATTAAATAAGCTGCATTGTAAATCATGTCATCCGTCATCGGATCGCTTTCAATCACCTCTTGGGCGCGATGATTTAATTGCTCTCTAAAGACTTGAATAACGTCTTGTTTCCGTTGCAATACAGTGGCTTCAATGAGTTGACCTATATGGATAATTTCTTCCATATTTAAGTTTTTACCCATCATCGCATCCCGTTCTTGCTTTAACTTCGGATTAGACTCCAAAGCCGCTTGTAATTCCCACTGATTATCCCAAAAAATCTTAATGCTAACTTCTCGTTGGCCTGACAGTTTAGCAAATAATTCTTTCAGTTGGGTTTTATAGGGATTAATTAATTGTTCGGTGACGGATTCCCAAGTTTTGATAACTAAGCCAAACCGCAGGGGCAACAAGGTTGTAAACCCCGCCTCCATGACAGTTTCTAATACTTTTTCATGGCAAATTAAATAGCGACGGGATGCCAAGTACTTCTCTTTATGAGCAAGGGAGTAGAGAAAACTAAAACCATCAATCATCTCACTGTGAACTGGCTCATTATCAATCCCTTGCAAAACCAGTCCGTCAGGAACTGGTTCGGGAAATATTCCATATAAATAAAGACCCACTGTCATCAGTATTCTCCCAAATTAAAGCGGCTGAGAAGTTAAAACCAAACGAAGCTTGAGGTGAATTAGATCTAGTTGAGCTAAACCCAGATCAACATTTCCTTCCACAACAACTCCTGTATTGAGGAGTCTATCCACTAATTCTAACACAGAAGGCTTAATACCCTCCTTTCCTGGGTAATAACTCCCTGCTTCCGGTAAAAGAGTGCCAAACTCTCCTAGATGGACATTTAACTCTTCTGGCTCAACCTCAAAAATTTCACACAAATAGAGAATTTGTTCTTGCAATTTTTGGATACTTTCTGCGGCTCTATCTAAATCGGACTCACTGAGAACCCCTTTTTCCATCCGGCGAATGATTTGGGCTTCGAGCAATTGGCGTACCAGTTCCACGACAGTTAACAGTAAAGGGGCTAAACCGGCTTGGCTATTACTTTCTGGACTGGTCAGCAAGGCTTGATTATCAGAATCGTAAGGTGTGCAAGCAAGGGTCATGGTTGGAATTGGTAAATTAGCAGTTTTTAACGGTGAGTCTCTAGTGGGGAGATTGGCCAAGAAATTTTATCTGAGGGAAAAAATGATGTAATTAAACAATGTCAAATTTCCTCTGCCTTGGCAAGATTCCAGTAAAGAACTTCGCCGACAGGAGGAATGTGCTTGATCATGGTTGACTGGTATCATGGCTCTCCATTGCCCTGGATTGGGGTAGGGATTTTCAGGCTTGAAGTTCAGTTTCTCGGGTTTGAAGTCGGCGTGAAAGTTCTTAGTTTTCTGCTAATAAAGCTTGGGATTGGCTATAGGGATAGGAGTCGCCTTCCCAGCCATTAATTGCCATCTCCCTTGCTCTATCAACAGAGGCAATCGTTAACCGTGTAAACTTCTTTACCGTTTGAGGATTCAATTGAGAAATTTCACTGTATATGGAGAATGTGACTGATCGTTCCGACTGCTATCACGGCTCTCCATTGCACTAAATTTGGTTAAGGATTTTAAGGCTTGAAGTCGGCGTGAAAGTTCCAGGTTTTCTGCGAATAAAGCTTGGGATTGGCTAGGGAGGTAGGGATAACCTTGCAAGCCGTTAATCGCCGTTTCCCTGGCTTTATCAAGGGGGGCAATTGTCAACTCGTGTAAATTTCCTAACCTTTGAGGATTCAAGTGAGGAATTTCACGCATCTGAGGAATGTGCTTCATCGTTCGGACTGGTATCATGGCTCTCCATTGCACTCAATTTGGCTAAGGATTTTAAGGTTTCAAGCTCAGTTTCTAGGGTTTGGAGTCGGAGTGAAAGTTCCCGATTTTCTGCTAGTAAAGCTTGGGATTGGCTATGGAGGTAGGGATCCCCTTCCCACCAGTTGATTCCCATTTCCCTTGCTTTATCAACAGAAGCAATTAACAAACGAATGCGGATATTTATAAGTTCAGTGGAGGCGATCGAAACGGAAATATCGCCAGCAATCACAATTCCCTTATCTAAAACTCGCTCGAGGATATCCGCTAAACCCGAACCTTGAGTTGCTGTTTTCAGAGCGTTGTTTGATTGGGTTTTGAGCGAGCCAGCAAAAGTGGAAGAAGTCACGGTTGGTTTCACTCAATAAGAGTATAAAATTAGTCTTTCCGCTGGGGCAAGTTGCCTCGCAGTAAAGATTGAATGGCTTTTAACGATTGATTTCCTGTGGAAGGCTCAGAAGTTGACGCTTGGCCCTCGGAAGGCTCCGTTTCCTCTACAACGGATAGGGGTTCTACCAGATCGTCGTCGAGGATTTCCCATAAAATTGCTCTTGACTTATCAATAGATAAATTCGTGCGGGACAAAAGAACATCGGCGCAGATATCACGGAAGTCCGCATCAGAGGAGCTAGCCACAATATCGTGAGAGGCACAGACCTTAGCAATCATTAAACAAGAGCGCAAACCTGACGTTTTTTCAGCCTCGGTTTTCAAACGAAAGGTTTTGACGAGGTTGACAATAAATAAGGCATCATCTCGACCAATCCCCGTTTTTTTGGCAAGAATTTCGGTCTGAGTCAGTTGATCCGGCTCAGGCATATTAATGGTTACCAACCGATCCATTAAAGCATCTTGGGTAGCATGAACCCCGCAATATTCTTCTGGGTTGGAGGTGAAAATTGCCCGAAATTGAGAATTGACTTGTAGGTAATCGGGTTGATGGCTAGTGGGTGGCAGGGTGAGAATTTTCTCTTCCAAGGCAGAGAGTAAAACGTTGTTGACCTCAGGTCGAGAACGATTGAACTCATCATAAACTAGGGTAAAACCCTCTCGACAGGCCATTGTTAAGCGAGAATCCACCCAGTTGTGTTTTAGCTCGTCTTCAACTTTGAGAACGCTGTGGATATAGTTATCCGTCAGCTTTTTATGGGTATAACCAGATTGGCTACCAATTAAATCAGAACTGGTAAAGTCATCATCGCCAAAGATGAGCATCACAGGTCTGGCTAAACAATTGGCCAGATGCATTGCCAATGTGGTTTTTCCCGTTCCTGCTGGACCACATAGATGAACGGAAAAGCCGGAGTTTAGATAACGTAAGGCGCGGGTGGCAATTTGATCAATCGAAGGCGTAACAACAAATTGACCTGGGCGAAGGGAGAGAACGGCTCTTCTTGTTTGAGTTTCAGTAACTGTCATAGTTGAAATTTAGTAAATACCATTGATAATCCCCGCCTTAAGCGGACGGGTATTCTTGAGCTAACAACCGCCTGTTCAGGTTTTCTCTTAATAACCGAGTCGGCAAGGACGCTTGTGTCACCCGAATTTTACGGCAAGTTTAATCGTCTTTAGCTTTTAAGTCTTACCTCAATAATATCCGAAAATATTAGTAACTGTCATCAATTAGCCCTAGAACCTTGATTTTGAAGGTATTTCAGGATATTCATTAGTCAAGGAGCTAATAAAAAGCTCTAGGCAGATGCAGTCCTTTTCACTTACCTCCTTTGTCAATAAAAGACTATTAATGACAACATTAACTATAAACTAAGTGAAGTTTTATAATACTTCTCAATTTACCAAAGCCCTAGAGTCGCCCAAACAGTAACCCACCACTACTAGGTCGAGTCTAGAAACTTAAAAAAGCAGGATAACCATGGTAGGTGTCAAACCAGAGGCTTATTGTTGTATTTTCAGATAGTCCTCTAGTTTAGCCAGGAAAAGGGACTAGAGGGTTTTCACTCTAGCCCTAGGCTTAAGTGGGTTGGAATTAACCTAGAGATTTATTTGCCAAAAACATAGATAGACAACTCTTGACGAAATTGACGCAAATCGTCTTTTAGCTTTTTCGCTTCAGCTAAACGTTGTTCTTGAAATTGACTTAAATCGTCCTTTAGCTGTTTGGCTCGATCTAGATGAAGTTGACGTAAGTCGTTCTCCAGCTTTTTCGCTGCAGCTAAACGTTGTTCTTG
This sequence comes from Microcystis aeruginosa NIES-2549, assembly GCF_000981785.2. NCBI lineage: Bacteria > Bacillati > Cyanobacteriota > Cyanophyceae > Chroococcales > Microcystaceae > Microcystis > Microcystis aeruginosa. The sequence continues at coordinate 2,508,515 of NZ_CP011304.1, forward strand.
AAATTGACTTAAATCGTCTTTTAGCTGTTTAGCTCGATCTAAACGCTCTTGACGTAAGTCGTTCTCCAGCTTTTTCGCTGCAGCTAAACGTTGTTCTTGAAATTGACTTAAATCGTCCTTTAGCTGTTTGGCTCGATCTAAACGCTGTTGACGTAAGTCGTCGTCTAGCTTTTTCGCTGCAGCTAAACGGTTTTCTTGAAATTGACGTAGATCCTCTTTTTGCTTTTCCGCTTGAGCTAAACGCTGCTTTTGGGTAGCTGTTAAAAACAAGTTGCTTTCTTGTTGAACTTTTTGGAAAGAGTTACGCAAAGCAGTTGCCTGTTCTTGCGCTTGTTGTCCTCTTTTAGTTTTGACATCCAACAGAAAACCTTGAACTTCTCGCGAGAGTTCAGCTACTTCTTCAGCAATCGATAAACGCTCCTCGCGGAACTTTTCCATGAGAGCAGGCATGGGGTTGTCCTCAATTACTAAATGCTATTGAATGGATTAGACCCAATCACCCGTTGAAAAAACATTCACGGCGACTGGGGGGAGAGACAATAGATTCCGACTTTTCTCATCATCCAAAAGTTGAGATAGTGAATTGCCCCGGAGCAAGGGGCGCCGCTCACTCCCCAAAGAGAGGCTTTCTATTGCGAACAATAGTCAACCTTCTAGTGATAGGAGGTAAACCTAGCTACAAAGGTCGAAATGACGGTTACAAAAATAATTTGTATGGGTCTAGCTTTGTTGTCGCTATCCACTGCCGCGCCAAATCTATCAATTATAGACTATTGCGCCCCAAGAGAGGGGTAACTAAACTCAATATGGATCAAAGAAAAGCCAAGAATCTGGAGAAACCGGAAGGGTTTTAACTCAGCCGATGGGAAAATCTGTGACCGACCCTTAAGCAGGAACCGCTGCAGACTGAGTTAGACCAACGGCTTCAGCATATTTGAGGTAGGTTTCAACCGAAGCGATAACTACACGAGCTTCGATCGCTAATAATTCGATGCCCACTAGAGAGACGCGAGCCCAAGCATCAATGACGATACCTTTGTCAAGGATACGATCGATAACTTCAGCCAAGCTGGAGGAAGAGTTAGTTTTTTCAACTGCCATGGTAGATAGACCTTTTTGTTGTTTTCATAGAAAGTGTACAGTGCTGAAATCATGGGAGATTCAGAAATCCATTTAGTTTTTCTGCCCCCATCACTTCGGCACTTTTAAGAGTAACACCCTTATTTTGTCGTTGTCAATATCTAATCTCAAGTTTTTGGTTAAGAAATGTACGATTCCTTAGTTAAGAAATGTAGTCAATTCTCATTTTTGGGGTTAAGAAATGGAATCAATTCTCAGAAAAGGCCCACCTATGCTTTCATTATTAAGCGATCGCTGGCTCTAGCCAAGAACTTACATAGAACGAATCAACTAATAGTAAAAGCCTTGCTTTGCAAGGCTTTTAGGTGCTTAAGGTACAAATGTATTGAAATTTTAGTTTTAATGATCGCTATCTTAGGTGTTATTTGCGAGGCTGAGGGGTGGACAGACTTGACAATCTAGCCATCACAATGCGAAGATGTGTGATGGGAAATTCTTGCTTCACAGAAACCTGCTTTTTGAGAGAGTCCCAACCAGTCTTACAGTCTCTCCACAAGCTTAAACTCCTGACTGCCCATCAGCATTTGTTGACAGGATTCTTATTCCTTCTGATCTTGAATTCTTGGCTGCATTCGTGATAAGTCTTGCATTCTGGACTTATTCATCTTTATATCATTTTTCAAAAGTAATGACAGACTTAGTTGATCATTTCAAAGCGCAATCCCTCTCGGAGAAAGGAATTGCACTTTCAGATGTTAGTCACGACTATTGAAAATTGGTATCAGCTATTTCTTCGGGGACTGTAGCCACTATTTTCAGAGATTGCTGTAATGGCGATTGGCTGACGTCCGTTTAGGTGGATTGACTGGCCAGAAATTGTCTTTGATAGTCTAAAAACTCGCCGTGCCATTCCGCAAAACGCCGCTCCCCATCTTTGACTAAAAGTTGGCGGTAGGCTTCCGAGGAAATCCAAGGCTTTGTTGGACGTTGTTGGTTTGTTGGGCGTTGTTGGGCAGAACGAGCTTGGTATTCAGCCGTTGATTGACGGCATTGGTTGTGATAATTTTGGTGCCATTCCTGATAACGCCGTTCTCCATCCCGCACGAGGGCTTGGCGATAGGCTTCTGAAGATAGACTCATGGTGTTACTCCTTTTCAAATCCCTTGATGGCCTGGCCAGAATTATAACACAATCCCTGAACCACCCATTGCTGACCTCTGGTCAAGGTGCGATATAAGTCCTTGCCGTCAGTGACAAGGTTTCTTGGCTATCTTAACTGCTGGATTTTGTCCCGCTTTGCGTTGCTACCCTTTAACCAAATTTTGTAGGACCAGCAAAGAAATTAGTAAAAGCTACAGGTGTCTTAAACCTTGTGGCAAAGGGCCACAGCTAACCCTATTCAAGAAGTCTGGTTCTTCTTGTTTTTTCTCGTCGGTGAATATTGATCGTAACCTATTGTAGGTAGAATATACACTTTAGTTATCAATAGGGTAATTTTTTGGCTCTCTTAGGTTTGGTGGGTAAAATGTATTCTAAGATACAGTCCTGCTGGCGAGTGAGTGGAACGAACCACAGAGGGACAAAGGACACAGAGATCGATCACTACTATATAAGTTAAACTTATGACACAAGGAATAAGAAAGCCATTTTGGTGACCTTGGCCGTCTGATATGGCCAAGAAATGCCATATTTCTATTAGCACTGTTGCCAAAATCTCTGGAGAGTTGGGTTACTAATATGGTTAAAATTATCGGTCGTCAATCCCTGGGAAGGAAACCAGTTTACGATATTGGGGTGGAGAAAGATCATAATTTTTTGCTGGGCAACGGGTTAATTGCCTCCAATTGTTTTAATAAATCTCACTCTACCGCTTATGCTTACGTCACCTATCAAACTGCTTATTTAAAAGCTAATTATCCTGTGGAATATATGACAGCGTTACTAACTGCTAGTAGCGATAATCAGGATAAGGTGGAAAAGTATCGAGAAAACTGTCAGAAAATGAATATCGATGTCGAACCTCCCGACATCAATCGATCGCAAAAACATTTTACCCCGATTGGACGCAAAATTCTCTTTGGTTTGTCCGCAGTTAGAAATCTGGGCGAAAATGCGATCGAGGCTATTTTAAAAGCCCGGGAAGCAACAGGAGGAAAGTTTACTTCCTTAGGGGATTTTTGCGAGCGTGTTGATTTACGATTGGTCAACAAAAGAGCTTTAGAAACGCTAATTTATTCTGGTGCTTTTGATAAAATTCAACCCAATCGCCATCAATTAATTGAAGATTTAGAATTAGTAGTTGCTTGGGCGCAAAAACGCACCAAAGAGAAAGAAAGTGGTCAAATGAATATTTTTGATATGCTAGGAGGTAGCATAGAAAATAAACAAGAGTCTGAGTTTGAACAGTCTCCCAGTGCGCGAGCAGTAGAAGATTTTTCCCTACAGGAAAAGTTAAGACTGGAAAAAGAACATTTAGGTTTTTATGTTTCCGAACATCCTTTAAAAGCTTTACAAAGAGCCGCTCAAGTCCTATCTCCTATCAATTTAGCTGACTTAGAAGAACACAAAACCAGAAAAAAAGTCAGTGCAATTGTCCTATTAAATGCCGTCAAGAAAATTATGACTAAAAAAGGGACTCCCATGGCTTTTTTAACCCTAGAAGATGCCTCGGGACAGTCGGAAGCGGTGATTTTTTCCGATACCTACGAACGTCTGCAAAAATTATTAGTTGAGGAAGCAACTTTAATGGTGTGGGGAAAAGTTGATCGCCGAGATGATCGGGTACAATTAATTGTCGAAGATGCGGAACCGATCGAAACCATTAAAATGGTGATGGTTAATTTATCCCTGCAAGATGTCGTCAACCAAAATCGTCAAAATCTTCTTAAAAGTATTCTGCAATCGGGAGACAAACAAAAGGCAAAAGTTCCCGTTATTGCCACCATCGGTGCGGGAACTCAGCGTCAATTTGTGCGTTTAGGACAAAACTATTGGGTAGAGGACGACAATTCGGTGCTAGAGTCTCTAAAAGTTGCCGGTTTTCTGGCTAATTCTGCACCTCTGATTAATCATTAAATGGTAACTAGCAATTATTGTTACTGTAAAACCTTCTCGACTTCCAGTTTCGATAATAATTCTCTTTCGACCCACAAATCAAGACAAATATGGATTTTGATCACCTCTTTGACAGCATTGCTACTCTTGTCCTCCATCATTCCCCCAGTGGGATGGAAACGGAAATCGATCACCTGTTACTAGAACGCTTTCAAGAGTTAGGATTAGAAACATGGCAAGATCAAGCGGGAAATGTCATTGGAAAAATTAAAGGACAGGATTCGACCAAAAAAATCGCCATTACCGGTCATAAAGACGAAATTGGCGCTATTATCAAGGCAATTAATCCCGATGGTACTCTGCAAATTCAGCGACTCGGGGGAGCTTTTCCTTGGATTTACGGAGAGGGAGTGGTAGATATTATCGGTGATAGGGAAACCAGATCGGGAATTCTCTCCTTTGGTTCCCGTCATATTTCCCATCAATCCCCGCAAAAAGTGCAGCAGGAAAACACTCCCGTCACCTGGGAATCCGCATGGATAGAGACGAAATTGACTCCGGAAGAATTAGACGCTTGTGGGGTGCGCGTCGGTAGTCGAGTCGTGGTGGGAAAACACCGAAAACAACCCTTTCGACTAAAAGACTACATTGCCAGTTATACCCTTGATAATAAAGCTTCCGTGGCGATTCTTTTAGAATTAGCGGCCAGAGTAATTAACCCTGCAGTGGATATATATCTGGTTGCCTCAGCTAAGGAGGAGGTAGGAGCCTTAGGGGCATTATTTTTTACCGCAAATAACCGCTTAGATGCTTTAATTGCCCTAGAAATCTGTCCCCTCGCGCCTGAATATCCGATTAAGGATGGCAGCAGTCCTGTTTTATTGTCTCAGGATGGTTACGGTATCTATGATGAGCAATTAAATCAAGAATTGAGAATAGCGGCCGAAAAGGCAGGAATACCCCTGCAATTAGCTATTATTAGTGGTTTTGGTAGCGATGCCTCCATTGCCATGAAATTCGGACATATAGCTAAGGCCGCTTGCTTAGGTTTTCCCACCCAAAACACCCACGGTTATGAAATCGCCCATTTAGGAGCCATAGCCAACTGCATTAGCATATTAGAAGCTTATTGTCAACTAATTTAGCTATTTTTAGCAAAAAACCAGAGCATTAATAGAATAACAGCGATCGCCAGTCCGCTAAAAACAGTATTTTTATGCTGCTCTAACTGCATGGGTGCGGGGGGTTCTTCTTTTTTCTGTTTATTTGTTCCCTTTTTAAATTGCGCTGTACTATCGGGAAGTTTCTCTAAATCGGGAATCTTCGTCATCCACTCATCTGGGCGTTTGAGACGGGGAGCTTCGATAATATAAAGCAGACGCTTGGCCTGTTCGCGAATTTGATAGATAGGATGGCTAATAAGTTGCTTACAGATTTCACTGGCTTTCTCCCCCTCTCCTAACCCCTGATGGGCAGAAATTAACCAAATTTGGATCTCACCCCCTTCTCGGGATCCTAAGGAAATTAAGGCTAAAGCCGCATTTAATTGCTGGATACTAAGACGATATTGTCCACGCTCAAAGGCACTGATGCCAGCTTGATAAAGGTCTTGAAAAGAAAGATTTTCGGCCACGGAGTCAAGATCGAGATCAATAAAACTTTACATAAGTATAGCAAGAGCTAAGAAGCAAAAGGAAACTTTGATCAGTATCAGATGGGTTCTTCGTTACTTGCTATGGTTCAATCGGGTGGCATGAATAGACTACATCCTTATCTGGCAAGAGACTTAATTGATTAGTTCGTTCTAGATCGAAAACAATTGACAAAAATCGCCAAATGTCTTTCTCTATAAGGGTTTCATCTCTTATAACCCCGTCTATTGCCTAACACAAACAAAAAGAACCTCACTGATTACTGTTCACTGTTTACTGTTTACTGATCACTGAAAAGCTCCCCACCTCCGCCATTGAGAATGAGAATCTCAGCAAAAATCTGCTACACTTTCCTTTGAATATTTCCAAGCTGCACGATATGAAAGAGAGGAACTATCTCTTACTAAATATACTAGCGATCTCTACCATAATAATTAGTCTAGTTTTAGGGATTGTATTGGACAAAAAAGCCGCCTTGTTAGGAATTTTGGCGGTTCCCGCCATGGTCGCTTCTTTTATCCATCCCCGTCTGGGATTATTAGCCCTAATCATCTATCTTCCCCTGAGTAGTACCGTCACTTTTGCTGTGGCGAGAGTTTTTCAGGTAAAGGGCAACTTCATTGGCGAAGAGCCATCATATTCTCTCTACAAAATCGCCAAGGATGCCTTTTATTTCCCGGCTTTAGCGGCAATTTTAATTAAAACCAAAACTTTTAAGCAATTACGACCCCAAATCAAGCCTTTTCTCATCACAGCTTTGATTTTACTTGCCAGCAGTTTGATAACTTTTCTTTCTATCAATCTGCCCCAAGGAGCAATTGCTGTGGGAGTTGTGGGATTAAAAACCCTCCTCGGTTATATACCCCTAGTTCTCTGTGGCTACTATCTAATCAAGGAAAAACGGGATCTATTCGTGGTTAATCGGCTTTTAATCGTGATGATCTTAGTCTGTTGCGTTTTAGCTCTAATTCAATACTTCTTACTCCTCCAAGGCATCTGTCCCGATAATGAATTCCTCAATCAACTCGAAGTTACTGCCCCGAAATCCGATACCCAATTTTATCCGAATATTGCCGACAAAGCCAGCCTGAAAGCTCAATGTTTTGTCGGGGGTTCGGTGTTGTATAATCCCGATCGAGGCTTAATTCGTCTCCCAGGCACATTTTCCGATCCTTGGCAATGGGGTTGGTTTTTAGTATCTAGTAGCGTCATCAGTTACGCAGCCAGTTTTAGTGATCCGCAAAAAAGATGGCGCGTCGCTGGTTGGGTAGCAATGGTTTTAGTCTTCCTTGCGACTCTGGTTTCTGGACAAAGATTACCTTTATTGCTAGTACCTTTGTTTTATTTAGTTCTTTTTATTGCTACTAGCAAAAATAAACGAAAGTTACCATTAAAATTGGGAATCTTGGGGCTGCTTTCCTTGCTTTCAGTGACGTTAATTCCCTTTATTCGGGAAAGAGGGCTAAATTTTATCGATCGCTGGCTATATTCGTCTCCCATTGACTTTGTAGGCAATCAAATGCAGTGGGTCTTTAAATATGCACAGCTTTTTGGTCTTGGTTTAGGCACGGCCAGCAGTGGATCTCGTCATATAGTGGGAGAAGAGGGGATAAGACTAATTGAAACCTACTACGCTAAACTCCTCTACGAAGTCGGTATCGTCGGTTTTATCGCTTTTATGGTACTGGTGACAATTCTCTGTATTCTCACCTTTAAAGCCTATTTAAAAGTAAAAAATCCTGCTTTAAAGCATTGGGGTCTCTGTATCTGGATTTTCCTGCTTTTTATTAGCTATAATCCCTACTATTATCCTCTCTCCGTCGAGCCTGTTTCTGTTTACTATTGGTTATTCGCTGGAATATTGCTAAAACTGCCAGAAATCAGCGATAAATTGGAAGATGAGGCGGGATTTCTCGAAAAAAATCAAGTAGAGAATTAAGAGGATTTTTATCGATAATTACATTAAGTAGGTAGGTGTTAAAAGTTGTCAGATCCCCCCTTATCAAGGGGGGATTAAAGGCAAAATCCATTTTTAATTTAATTATAACCAGCTACTTATCTCTCGACTGATAGGAGTTAACCGTAATGACAGCAGAAGCCGTTACCTATTCCCTCGAATCTGTCCTCAAGGAAATTAAAGATAGCATTAAAAGTCTTGATCGAAAGCTAGAAACCTTAGATAAAGATGTCACCGATGTGAAGATAGGACTAGCAACTTTAACAGAGAAAGTCGATAGTATGGATAATCGACTAATAAAGGTGGAAGGAACCCAAAGCAACCAAATTTGGACATTAATAACTATCTTGAGTGGTTCCTTGATTGCTGTGGGATTCTGGGCTTTTTTTATGGGCAACAATCCCTAGGCGATCGCTGGAGAGTAACGAGACTTTCTCACTTTCCCCACAGGCGACCTTTTTCCGTTAGATTATAAATGGATACAAAACTTAACATTTTATCCAAAATCTACCGAGAGGGCAGACCGTGCGGCCAGATACCCTAGAAAATAACCAGCATTCAGCCGATAATTCGCTAGTTCCCGAAATTATCGCACTTAATCCTGAAATTGAGCCAGAGAAAACCGAATACTCGCCAAAACCGACAAAAACCAACTCGTGGCTATCGGGAGGAAGGGGTTTATTTATCGGTGTGGGATTAGGGGTTTTATTGACCCTAGGGGCGACTCGTTTCGCTAATCGACCCCAAACAGCCCAAAACCTCAATACTCAGCCCGTAGCGGCAAAAAATGAGGCACCAGCACAAACAGTAACCACCACTAGGGTAGAATCCACTCCCGTGGCCCGCACCCTGAAAGCGACTGGAAGCGTGGCAGCCGATGAATTAATCCCGATTCTTTCCCAAGCGACGGGACTACAAATCAAAGAAATCTTTGTCGATGAGGGTGATATCGTTAGCCAAGGTCAAATTTTGGCTCGTCTCGATGATACCGTCCTACAAGCGCAATTAACCCAAGCACAGGCTAATGTCGCCCAATCCCGAGCGCGTTTGGCAGAATTGCAAGCGGGGAGCCGTAAAGAGGAGATCGCTGGAGCTAAACAAACTATTCAACGCATAAAAGCCGAAATTAGTCAAGCTCGATCGGATTGGGATTTGGCTAAAAAACGGGTCCAGAGAAACCAAAGTTTAGAAGCGGAAGGAGCGATCGCCCGGGATCGTCTCGATGAAGTCCTCAATGAAGAAAGAAAGCAAGCGGCGATCGTACAACAGACCCAATCCCGTTTAGGAGAAGCAGAGCAGCAACTGGCACAATTGCAAGCCGGCAATCGTCCCGAAGTGATCGCCCAAGCTAAAGCCCAATTAGCGGAAGCTCAAAGCCGTTTAGCCATTGTTAACGCCCAATTAAACGAGACTCGCCTGATTTCCCCGGTCAGTGGCAAAATTGCCGAAAGAAATGGCCGCATCGGGGACACCACCAACGGTCAAAATGCTCTCTTTAAAATCATCGAAAATGGGCGTTTAGAGCTAAGATTGCGGGTTCCTGAGAATCAATTGCCCTTAATCCGCGTCGGAGCGCCCGTTACTATCACTTCCGATGCTAATAGCAGTTTAAAATTATCGGGACAGGTGCGCGAAATTAATCCCATCGTCGATGAGGCATCCCGTCAGGCGACGGTTAAAGTCGATTTAACCGACAATACAGGGTTAAAACCGGGGATGTTTTTACGAGGTGCGATCGTGACGAATACTAGCAATAGTTTAACCGTCCCCATGACCGCAGTTTTACCTCAAAAAGATAATCAAGCTCTAGTTTATTTAGTTGAACCTGATAACACTGTCACTGCCAAAACTGTGCAATTAGGTCAAATTATGCCGAATAACCGCGTGGAAATTCTCACCGGTTTACAAGCGGGCGATCGCATTGTGGCCAAAGGGGCAGCCTATCTCGGTGATGGCGACAAAATTACAGCAATCAGCGATCAGTAATCAGTAATCAGTGATCAGTAAACAGTAATCAGTAATCAGTGATCAGTTGATAACTGAAAAATGGTAACTGAAAACTGATAACAATGGACGAATCTAAAACCTAATTTGTTAAGCTAAGTAGAAAGGCACAATTATTTGTAGGATGGGTTAGCGGTAGCGTAAACCATGGGGTCGTTGGGTTTCATGCTTCAACCCAACCTACGTTCTGAAAACTGATAACTAAAAACTGATAACTTACCCACTGATAACTGATAACTGATAACTGAAATTATGGCTTTTAATATTTCTAATTGGTCTATCAAAAATCCCATTCCGACGATCCTGATCTCCCTGGTTATGGCCCTAATGGGATACATTGCCTTTCTAGGATTAGGGATCGATCGCTCTCCTAATATTGACATTCCGGCCGTGATTATCACCGTTAATCAACCCGGCGCAGGTCCGGAGGAATTGGAAACCCAAGTCACCAAAAAAGTCGAGGATGCGGTGGCTGCTTTGGGTAATATCGATCAAATTACTTCTACCATTAACGAAGGCAGCAGCACCACCACCGTTAACTTTATCCTTGGCACTAACAGCGATCGCGCTACCAATGATGTACGCAATGCCATAGCGCAAATTCGGCAGGATTTACCCCAAGATACTAATGACCCAATTGTCCAACGTTTAGAATTTGCCGGGGGTGCGGTGATGAACTATACCATCTCCTCCCCGAAAAGATCGATCGCCGAATTAAGTGATCTAGTTGATCGTCAAATTGGCCGCGCTTTAACGGGAGTGCCGGGGGTAGCACGAGTCGATCGCGTTGGGGGAGTTGATCGAGAAGTGCGTGTAGATTTAGATCCCGGTCGTCTGATCGCCTACGGTATCACGGCCACGGCAGTTAATGACCAAATTCGTAGTTTTAATATTAATTTACCCGGAGGGCGCTCGGAAATCGCCGGCAGTGAACAAACTGTCCGCACCCTCGGCAGCGCTGAAACTATCGAAGATTTAAGAAATTATCAAATCTCTTTACCTAACGGTGATAGCGTCCCCTTAAGCAATTTAGGGACAGTTAGCGATAGTTCCAGTGATCCTCGACAAATGGCCCTCTTAGATGGGCAGCCAGTGGTGGGTTTTTCGATTCTACGGGGGACTGGCAGCACCTTGGTGACGGTAGAAACAGCAGTGCGCCAAGAAATCGAGAATTTAAAGAAAAAACTGCCCGAAGATATTAAATTTCAATTAATTTTTACCCGTGCTGACTCAATTCGTGCTAGTTACGAAAGTCTTCTGAGCGATCTGATCATCGGTTGCATCATGACGGTGATCACGGTGGGTCTATTTTTAGGCAATTGGCGCGCCACGATTATCACGGGTTTGGCCCTGCCTTTGTCGATTTTCCCGACTTTTTGGGTGATGCAGTCCCTAAATTATACCCTTAACGGTATGACCCTGCTGGCGTTAGCTTTAGCTTTGGGTAATCTGGTGGATGATGCGGTGTGTATGGTGGAGGACATCGATCAACATTTAGCTATGGGTAAAAAACCCCTGCAAGCGGCCTTTGATGCCTCAAAAGAGATTGGATTAGCCGTTTTAGCCAGTGCAGCGGCAATTATGGCGGTATTCCTGCCGGTTGCTTTTATGGGCGGTGTGCCGGGGCAATTCTTTCAACCTTTCGGCGTTACGGTGGCGGTTTCTACCCTATTCTCCAGTTTGATCGCTGTCACCGTCACTCCCATGTTAAGTGCCTATATTTTACAGCCGAAAAAGCTGAAAACTGGTGATGATAATCCCTCCTCGCGCCCCCGTTTTCGTCCCTACAAAAGTTTGTTAACTTGGGCTTTACGTCATCGAATCCTGACTTTATTGGCGGCTTTGGCCTTTTTTATCGGTAGTTTACAGTTAGTTCCCTTGATTCCAAAAGGGTTATTTAGTTCTGGGGATACTGGATTAAGTACCATAAGCCTAGAATTGCCTCCCGGTGCGACTTTGAATGATACTGTTGCCGTGGCCAATCAGGTGAATAGTTTACTGCAAAAAAATCCCGCCGTCGCTAATGTTTTGGCTATTCCGGGAGATTCGGGACGGGTAAATACGGGGTTAATATATGTTAATTTAGTTCCTAAGGAACAGCGATCGCTAACTCAACGGCAATTTGAGGAACAAACCCGTCGGGATTTCCAGAAGATACCGGGAGCAAGAGTGACTTTTCGGGCGCAGGGGGGAGCAGGAAGTAGCAAAGATGTGGCTATTGTCCTAAAAAGTGAAAATGGCGATATTTTAACCCAAACTGCCCAAAAATTAGAGCGAGAAATGCGGGCTTTACCCGGTTTTGTCGAGGTCAGTTCCGGGGTAAGTTTAGTTAAACCGGAGATTATTATTCAACCGGATCCAGTCCGGGCTGCTGATCAGGGAGTCTCGGTCAGAGCGATCGCCCGTACTGCGTCTTTAGCTTTAATCGGCGATAATGAGTTTAATTTAGCTAAATTTAACCTTGCTGACCGACAAATTCCCATCCGGGTAAAAATTGCCAACGATGGACGCAGTGAGATAGAAACCCTGCAAAATTTGCGGGTTCCTAGCAGTAATGGGACGTTAGTACCGCTTAACTCGGTGGCGACAATTAGCTTAGGTAGTGGACCTGCGGAAATTCAACGCTTTAACCGTCAACGTCAGGTTAATATTGGAGCTAATTTAGAGGGAGTTTCTTTGGGAAGTGCGGTGACACAAATTCGCACTTTACCAATCATGAAAAACTTACCCCCAGAGGTGACAGAAGAACCCTTTGGTGATGCTCGCATTATGCGCGATATCTTTGCTCGTTTTTTGGGGGCGTTAAGTTTAGCAATTATTTCTATCTATGGGATTCTGGTATTGTTGTATAACAATTTCCTCTATCCCCTAGCGATTTTAACTTCCCTTCCTTTATCGATTGGTGGTACTTTAATCGCTCTTTTAATTACCCAAAAAGAGTTAGGTTTATACGCTTTAATTGGCATAGTTTTACTGATGGGATTAGTCACTAAAAATGCGATTCTGTTAGTAGATTTTGCCCTGAGTGGCATTGAGTCAGGGAAACCGCAATTTAAGGCGATGATTGATTCGGGAGTCTCTCGTTTACGACCAATTATTATGACCTCCGTTTCCACAGTTGCCGGGATGTTACCGATTGCTTTAGCTTTGGGTGCAGATGGGGAAATTCGCGCACCGATGGCGATTGCTGTTATTGGTGGTTTTACCACTTCCACCCTATTAACTTTGGTGGTTGTGCCGGTAATCTTTACTTACATCGATAGTTTTTACTATTGGTTGCGGGGATTATTTGTTAAACAAAAACCCAAGTCGATTTAGTAGTAAAATATCTTGCTGAAAGCTTGAGAAAAAACCCAGAGAAACTAACCCATGAATCCCTTGACAGTCACACATCAAACTCTATCCCTTCCCCCCATGGGCTGCGGTACTTGGGCCTGGGGAAATCGTCTTCTCTGGGGTTATGATGAGAGTATGGATAGCCAGTTACAAGCGGTTTTTAATCTCTGCGTCGAGCGGGGTGTCACCCTATTTGATACGGGAGACTCCTACGGGACAGGCAAGCTCAACGGACAGAGTGAGAAGCTATTAGGACGCTTTACAGGGGAATATAGCGGTTATAACGCTGATCATATCCGTATTGCCACCAAACTCGCCCCTTATCCTTGGCGTTTAACCCGTCATGCCATGGTGAAAGCTTGTCAAGCTTCGGCAACCAGACTAGGCCGCCCGGTGGATTTAGTGCAAATGCACTGGTCAACGGGCAATTATGCGCCATGGCAGGAGGGAGGATTATTAGACGGATTGGGGGATTGTCTGGAAAAGGGGTTAGTTAAAGGGGTTGGTTTATCTAATTTTGGACCGAAAAGATTGAAGTCTGCCTATCAAAAGTTTGCCAGTCGCGGCATTCCTATTACCAGTTTACAGGTACAGTATTCTCTCCTTTCTACCTATCCTCTCACTGACTTAGGATTAAAGGAACTATGTGATCAATTGGGTATTAAAATTATTGCCTATAGTCCCCTAGCTTTGGGGTTATTAACTGGGAAATATCGAGATAATAAAAACTTACCCCCAGGATTACGTCGCTTCCTTTTTGGTCAATTAATTCCCGCTATTTCTCCTCTGATAAGTTGTCTAGAAGTTATCGCCCAAGCTAAAAATAAAACTATTAGCCAAGTTGCCTTAAATTGGTGTATCTGTAAGGGAACAATTCCCATCCCCGGAGCTAAAAATGTTCGACAAGCTGAGGATAATTTAGGGGCTTTAGGATGGAGTTTAGACAGTGGGGAAATAGCAGAATTAGATAAAATTGCCGCAGGTTTGGATAAAAAAATGGTACAAAATATCTTTCAAACTCAGTAGGGTTGGCTGAAAAAGTTTGTTGGTGGGGTGTGGAACGAACCACAAAGACACAAAGGACGCAAAGATTGATCGCTTATAAGTTAAACTTATCAGACAAAGAATAAGAGAGCCAATTTCCCCCCGATTACTCCAAGAACTGGCAATTTTTGAGGTCAAAAAAGCCTAAAGATATTGTCCAACAAGGTTTTTAGATTTATTCAGCAAACCCTACTTAGGGTTTGCTGAATAATGGTAAAAACCTTACAGGAAAGGGCTTTTAGCTTGATTGAGAGCTTCCCAAATGCACTTAAATCTGCTAGAATCTCTTAAAACCCTTGCATCACCCTTGCATCTTCTCTAATTAGTGCTAATGTACCGTAAAAGCGAGTTACCCTCAACCCCACCAGAAAACTTCGAGCTGCCCTTTGAGGGGAAATTATCCCAAGACAATCGTTGGGTAATTATGGCCAACCTCATTCCCTGGTCAGAATTTGAAGCGGAATACGCATCACTTTTTTCAGAAGAAATGGGCACACCCGCCAAAACATTCAGGACAGCACTCGGAGCATTAATTATTAAAGAAAAATTAGGAACAAGCGATAGAGAAACGGTAGAACAAATCAAAGAAAATCCTTATTTACAATACTTCTTGGGGTTTTCATCCTACAGCAATGAACCCCGGTTTGAAGCGTCAATGTTGGTTCACTTTCGAGAAAGAATCACTCTGGAACTAATTAATAAAGTGAATCGCTTTATGGTCAAAAATTCGAGAGAAATAAAAGAAGAAGAAAACACCGAAAAAAAGTTAGAGAGCGAAACCCAAAGTCAACCAGAAAATCGAGGTAAATTAATTTTAGATGCCAGTTGTGCGCCCGCAGATATTAGTTATCCTACGGATTTAAACCTGTTAAATCAAGGAAGAAAACAAACCGAAAAAATTATTGATATTCTCTATGAAACTTTAAAAGGAAAACTTGTTCAAAAACCGAGAACCTATCGTCTTCTAGCCAGAAAAAGTTATTTAGAAGTAGCGAAAAAAAGAAAACCTACCGTCAAACAAAGACGAAAAGCTCTGAAAAGACAACTGCAATATCTGAAAAGAAATCTCGACCATATTGAACAACTTTTAGCAGAAGGAGCCTCTCTACAAAGCTTGAAAAAAAGAGACTATAAACTGTTGTTAGTAGTCACAGAAGTTTATCGTCAACAACTCTGGATGTACCAAAATAACAAACAGAGTATTGAAGACAGAATTGTCAGCTTAACTCAACCCCACATCCGTCCGATAGTCAGAGGAAAAGCTGGAAAACCCGTAGAATTTGGGGCTAAATTCTCAGCAAGCTGTATAGATGGTTACATATTTTTAGACCGAATTAGTTGGGATAACTTTAATGAATCAGGAGATTTAAAAGCACAAATAGAAGCTTATTATGACTATACAGGATACTATCCAGAATCAGTTCATGTGGACAAAATTTATCGAACCAGAGAAAACCGAGCTTGGTGTAAAGAAAGGGGAATCAGAATCAGTGGTCCCCCATTAGGAAGACCAGCCAAAAATGTTAGTAAAGAACAAAAGAAACAAGCTACCGATGATGAGAGGATTCGGAATTGTATAGAGGGCAAATTTGGACAGGGGAAAAGAAGATTTAGCTTAGGTAAAGTGATGGCTAAACTTCCTCATACTTCCTTTTCAGCGATTGCTATTACTTTTTTAGTCATGAATCTTTCTAACCTGTTGAGGCAGGTTTTTTGGGCTTTTTTATGTCTGAAATGGAAAAACAGCACTTTTTCTCGGTCAATGATTAGGATAAGTTATAACTTAAAAATTAATCAACAACTAAAGCTTATGCTTGTAGCTAAGTGAAATCATTGATTAAGAGACCTGTACTTTTCAATGACTTTTTCAGCAAACCCTACTTATCTTGAGAGACCAATTTTAAGCTAGGACGGGGTTGGATTGTTCCCCCGTAAGCGACGGCAGTATGAGGAGATAGGACAAGATGAGGAGATATACCCAGGGAAATTCGATAAATTTCCCCAGCTTTATCCATTAATTGCTGTTTAACTGGCTCTTTCGGCAAATTTTGCCGCCAAGCTAGGGGAATCCCCTCGATACCGTTGTATAATCCCGCCCAAATTCCCGCTAAAGTGCTGGTTAATTGCCGTTGATAGGGACTAGAATTAGCGCGACGCACGCTCACGGCGAAATCCTCGCTCGTTTGCAGAAAGGTATAGAGAGAAGCTGCGATCGCAATTCCTAAAGGTGAGCTATCTTTCGCCCAAGCCGATAAAATGGACTCTAGGGGACGATTTTGCCTTAAAGCTGACTGAATCTGCTCTAATAGCTTATTCTTGGGGTTAATAGTTAGTAATTGCCCCATTAACTGATTTAAAGGCCTTTTTCCCTGTAATAACAGACCCACTGCCTCTCCCCAAATTATCGCTTCTTGTCGGGTTAACTCGGAAATTAAGCCCTTTTTTAGCCAAAAATTTAATCTAGCTTGCCAACGTTCCCCATGGTCAGGCCAGGTTAAAATCTCCGGCAACAGCACAAATAATAACGCCGATTCCGACCGCTCCTTAGCTGCGATCGCAAGGGAAAAATCCTCCTGAGATTGCAGAGCTTGCAAAAGCAGGGTCGTCCTTGGTGTAGCCTCATAGTTAAAGGCTGGTATTAGGGGTTGATTATGCAAGGATTCCCCAATATATGCCCCGATTAACCCTCCCTGAAGGCGATCAAGGGGTGAAAAGACCTTTTGCATAAATTAGCTCAATTTGCCCGGTAGGTTACTTCCCCGACTTTGCCCGGTTGCCCCAGTTGTTTAGCATTGGCGTTATTAACGGCAACGTAAACCCCGCCAGCATTACCCGCTCTCACGGTTAATTCCCGGTTTGCTTGCCAAGTGCGATGGGTTCCCTGGGGCAGCACACCCTCAAATTCTGTCTTGCCATCCACCACCACCCGCAGCCAGCAGTCATCTTCCAGTTTTACCCCCACCACCAGCTGCTGATTATTACTGGTTTTGTTGGCTACCGGTTGAAGGGGATTGCTTTTCGGTTGGACAATTTGCTGTTGTGGCAAGGAAGGCGGCGGTAAGCGATTCGATTGCAGTACCGATTTTTGCAGGACGTGGGATAGGGTTTGTACGGAACCAATAACTAGGATTAAATAGAGAAAATAGAGATGAATCGGGCGAATTTGAAGACTCGGCAGCGATAAAGATGGTTTTGTTCCCCTAAAAAAGTTATTGACCTTGGTGGGAAAACGTCGGCTAACCGTCTCACCATCCAGGGACAGACTATCAGCAAATTGTTTGATTAACCAACGAATATAAATCGGTTCGGGCAATGCCTCCAAATCCCCCGCTTCCAGTGCTTCTAGGCGATGGCGCGGGATTAAGGTTTTCTGGGCAATTTCCTCGAGAGAAAGGGACTGTTCTAGGCGATTTTTTTGCAAATAAACGCCGATTTCCAGTAATTTGGTTCGCTGTTTATGCTGGGGATCAAGTTGTGATTGGAGAAGGCGAAACATATCGCTATTAGGGGCTGACTTTCAGCTTAGTTAATCTGGTTCTTTAAATATTTCAGTTCATCAAGGGTTAAAAAACGGTAATCACCCAAGGGTAAGGGGGAATTATTACCAGAGTTTAGTTGAATACGACCGATGGCACTGCGATGAAGTTTCAGGACGCGATGGCCCAATTCTTCGGCTACAGAGCGAATCTGCCGATTTCTTCCCTCCACTAAAATAACTTCTAGTAGGGTTTTTTGGTCGGTTTGCTTGAGTATCTCAACCTGTGCGGGTAAGGTTTTTTTTCCCTCTAAGAGGATACCTTCTCGCCAACGCTGGAGAGCAAGTCTATCAATCGCACCATCTAGCCAAACCCGATAGGTTTTGGGCAAATGATAACGGGGATGGGTGAGGGTGAGGGTCAGTTGACCGTCGTTGGTGAGGAGTAAAGCCCCAGTGGTGTTGATGTCCAACCTGCCTACGGGATGTAACCCTGTCTCGCTGGCGAGGGAGTCGGGCAAAAGGTCGATTACTGTCGGCCGGTTTTGTGGATCCTTACAGGTAGAAACCACGCCAATGGGTTTGTTGATCAGTATATACAATCTTTTGGGACGATTGGCCGGTTCAATTTTTTTTCCGTCTATCTCTAGGTGATCTTTTTCCGGGTCGGCTTTTTCTCCTAACTGCACGATTTTGCCATTCCGTCTCACCCGGCCGGCTACGATCATCTCCTCCGCCCTTCTTCGGGAGGCAATTCCCCACTGGGCAAGGATTTTCTGGACTCTCTCCGCCATTTTTTTTTAGTTTTTAACCCTTTCTATCTCCTATTATAGGCATCCTAAAAGGGTTTTTTCGCCCAAATAGTGAAGAAAAACCGAATATCTCTGGCTGCCTCTTTGATTTTTTTTCTTTGAAAACTTCTCAAAAAAAGAGGAGTAATCCCTTGACTTGGGCGGCGGCTTCGGTTATACTTTTCTTATAATGGGAATCTGTGCCTTTTTAGTTAGACTCTAACACTCCATTATATATAAAGTCTTATAAAAATATTATGGCAAAAAGCCCTGAAAAAAGCAAGCAAAATTTTGCCTCTTTGATTTTTTTCTTTGAAAACTTCTCAAAAAAAAGAGGAGTGACCCCTTGACTTGGGCGGCGGCTTCGGTTATACTTTTCTTATAATGGGGATTTGTGCATTTTTAGTTAGACTCCAACACTCGATTATATGTAAAGTCTTATAAAAATATTATGGCAAAAAGCCCTGAAAAAAGCAAGCAAAATTTTGCCTCTTTGATTTTTTTCTTTGAAAACTTCTCAAAAAAAAGAGGAGTGACCCCTTGACTTGGGCGGCGGCTTCGGTTATACTTTTCTTATAATGGGAATCTTTGCCTTTTTAGTTAGACTCTAACACTCCATTATATATAAAGTCTTATAAAAATATTATGGCAAAAAGCCCTGAAAAAAGCAAGCAAAATTTTGCCTCTTTGATTTTTTTCTTTGAAAACTTCTCAAAAAAAAGAGGAGTGACCCCTTGACTTGGGCGGCGGCTTCGGTTATACTTTTCTTATAATGGGAATCTTTGCCTTTTTAGTTAGACTCTAACACTCCATTATATATAAAGTCTTATAAAAATATTATGGCAAAAAGCCCTGAAAAAAGCAAGCAAAATTTTGCCGACAATTGTTAAAAAAGTCGGGCTAGTTTTGCTTACGGGGGGATATGACTTTAAACGGGTTATTTCTCGGTTATCCAAGCGGTTGAGAGAAGAAAGAGATCGGCAATTGATGGAAGAAATTGTAAATGAATAGAGAAAATCATGACTAATACATTTATCTGTGTTGATTTTAGTTTTATAAATTCTTGTAGGGTGAGTGTTTGCGGCGATAATCTCTGACAAAAAAACAAATTAATAATCGGCCGTAACGCCCAAATTTATCATCAAATTGGTGCGTTACGTTGTCAAATATCATCTTCAGTTAATCCTGAATCTTTGAGAATACCTTTTAATGTTCCTATCGGTAAATCTCGATTTCCATGAGTTGGTATAACAATAATTGCAGAAACATTTTCTTTGATATAGATATAATGACTTCCTTTAATTCTTGCCAATTTCCAGCCAAATCTTTCAACGACTTTACATAATTTTTTACCTGAGATTGACTTCATACAGAAATCTCCACTAATTGCTGATTCTCTTTTCGATCAAGTAATTTTTTTTCATGAGAAACTTCTAACCAGCCTTCTATTGCCTCTTTAACCATGACCATCAAATCATCATAATTTTCTGCCCAAGTATGACAACCAGACAAAGCTGGTACAGTTGCACACCAAACATCATCTTCTTGCCAGACAACCACTTTGATATTCATAATAAATATTTTTTATTGACTGAGATTTATTTTAATAATAACATAAACTTGTTTTTTTGTATAAGCCGATCTTGTAGGGTGGGTGTTTGCATCGATAATCTCTGACAAAAAAAACAATTAATAATCCGCACCCCACGCAGCAACTTAATTATTAAATGGGTGCGTTAGCCAAAGCGTAACGCACCCTACGATTGATGTTTCTGTTTGTGGATAAATTGACAAAAGTTGCTCAAAATATAGCCTTAGCAAGATAAATCGGCCTATTCCTAGTTAACCTGAGTTGAGGATAAGCCGAAACCCTAATTTTACCCTAGCTGGTTAGCTCTATTCTTTCGTGGAAGTCATGGCAAAATCTCCTTAACCCGAACTAACTTAGCTTACAATTAATTCTTTGTACCAATGCCATCACACAAATGTCTATCTTCCTCCCTGACATTAATATTATTCTGCAAATAAACCCGCACCCAATCGCAACTACGCCCCATTAAAGCATCTAAATCCCAGCCATTGTTTCCATTCCAGAGTTTGATAGTCTTGTCCCAACTACCGCTCACCAAAGTCTTGCCGTCGGGACTAAAATTAACGCTTTCGACATAGCCCTCATGCCCCTTGAGGGTGCGGATTTCTTTGCCTGTTTTTACATTCCAGAGTTTGATAGTCTTGTCAACACTACCGCTCACCAATGTCTTGCCGTCGGGACTAAAATTAACGCTATAGACATAGCTATCATGCCCCTTGAGGGTGCGGATTTCTTTGCCTGTTTCTACATTCCAGAGTTTGATAGTCTTGTCAACACTACCGCTCACCAAAGTCTTGCCGTCGGGACTAAAATTAACGCTTATGACAGAGTCATCATGCCCCTTGAGGGTGTGGAGTTTTTCGCCTGTTTTTACTTTCCAGAGTATGATAGTTTTGTCATCACTACCGCTCACCAATGTCTTGCCGTCGGGACTAAAATTAACGCTATGGACATAGCTACCATGCCCTTCTAAGCGATTGCGTTCACTTTTGCGGTTGAGAAGTTCCTGTAAGGCATTCATCACCTCCTTGTCGGATGCCTGCTGCTTTTGTAGAGTTTTTCCTGCCTTAATCGCTAAGACGAAAGCATCTAATTCTTTTCCTTTATCAAACAAAGACAAGGAAGAAAACCCGCGAGCATTTGTCAGATTAAGTTCCGCTTGTTGTGTTTTTTGCCAAGCCATCAAACCCAATCCCGTACTAATCACCACCGCCACCAAGGAACCCGCCGCAATCCCCCAAGCGGTTCTAATTTCGCGCCGCCTGCGGGCTGCTTCGGCTTGTTTTATCCGTTCTCGTTCCTGAAGACTCCGCTTAATAAAATCCTGTTCACTTTGGCTAATATCTTCGGTTCTTCCGAACTTACACTGTAGAAAATTCCTCAAGCTCCCTCTCTGCCCAGCAAGGCTCTAAAGTTGATAAATATCAATCTAACAAAAACTCAAAAACTTAGTATACAAGCTTTACAAGCACAAGTTGTTGATAGTTTTACATGACAGGTTCGGTAGAGCCATATCTTCTGGGCGTTTCTTCAGTTGTTCTTCCGCCTCCGCCAACGCCGCCCCGCGCAACAATGAGCCTTCATCCCCCTGCGTCTGCTGCCATTGCCCCATCGCTCCCCGCAAACGCTCTTGCCAAGCGCGAAAAACCCTGTCTGTGTCCATCCAGCCCCGCAATTCCCCCCAATTGCGAATCAGTGCTTCATGCACCACTTCCACCGTCTCCACCTGTGCCTCTTCACTGCGACTGGTGACAACTAAACGCGCATCCGCCAGTTGTTTCACCAGCGCCCAATTTACCGCCCCTAATTCCGCTTTTGTCGCCAGCCGCCGCGTATCTTCTGTGCCTTCCCCTGGGCGTACCAATTGGATGAAAATGCGCCGCATCTGTTCCCGTTGCGCCTCACTCAGCTTGTCATATTCTTCATTGGCATGGGGGGCCAAAGCACCCTGCACTTGGCCAATTTCTGTATATGCCAGATGGGTTAACTGTTGGCCCTGTCGCCGCTGCCACAATTCCGTTAAGGCAAACTCTAGTAATGGCAAATTCCCCGGCTCACTCTCCACATCATCGAGGATGCGCTCCACCAGTCCCGCTTCAAATGTCACCCCCAATTTTTGCGCCGGTTTTTCAATAACTTCTGTGAGTTCTTCTCGGTTCATCGGCCCCAATTTCAAGTCAGTATTTTGTAAGACATCGGCAAAGGTACGATAGGAAAGAGCATTCCCCAAGAAATCGGCCCGCATAGTTAATACCAACACCATTCCTACCCTTTCAAAGGGGAATGTAGTTAATTTATCGAGAAAATTACGGCGGATTGTTTCATCAGGACAGAGGGTATAAAGTTCCTCAAATTGGTCGGCAATTAGCAGTACCCGTTCACTGGGATAATTGTGTTGGATTTGGGCAAAAACATCAGCTAAAGGAATGTCGCCATCACGCAAATAATTGGCTAACTGACGCGCTTGGGCGAGGCGGTCTGTCTCATTTAAATTAGTTGTATAAAGGGGAACTAATGCCAAAGCTAGGGCATGAAAAGGGTCAGAACCGGGACGAAAATGGGTAAACTGCCAGTGACCTTCTTGTTGCAATTTAGGGACTAATCCCGCAAAAACTACCGAGGATTTACCACTTCCCGACGCACCTAATAGGGGGATAAAATTACGGGTTTGGGTTTCCTGAAATAGGATTTTAATAAAGCTTTTGCGCCCAAAAAAGTATTCTGCATCTCCTGGCCCAAAATGAAACAAGCCACGATAGGGACAGGGCAGTTTATCATCGGCAACATCGGCAGAATCAGCAGGGGCTATTCTTGCTTCTTCTCGATAATAGTAATTGGTAATCGTGATGGTTGCATTGCCAGTCCCAGAGGTAGCAGCATATTGAGCTTTTGTAATATTTTGTTGAATTTCGCTTGGTTCTGACATATCAACCATCCTGATTAATTAAAATACAGTCTCAGTCATCCTTAGATGTGCCATGCTCGGTGATGCCGCTAATACTAGCATTACCCGTGCCAGAGGTAGCAGCATATTTAACATTACTGATATTTTGGGTGATAATTTGTTGTCCACCGGGTTGTTCTTGGAGCTTGTCTAGTAAATCTTGGGCTAATTTAGTGATTTCATTATCTTTATCAACCCCGGCTTCGACAATTTTATCTTTTAACAAACCTTCAGCTTTCTTGATATCCTCTGGTTTTGCCTCTACCATGGCTTGTGCTAAAGCATCATTAGTAAACTTACGCTTAATCAAGGTTTTCAAACCTTGATATGTATCTATCTTTAACGCCTTTTTCCGCCGTATCCTTAGCCGCAGCAACCGCACCGGCAGTCAAGGCGGTGACAATCAGAGAAATTGGTTCCATTGTTTGATGCTCCCAATAAAATATTGCTAACTCAATTTTAGATCAAATCAGTTTTTAATAGTAAGCCAAACCGCAATCAGCTAGAGAACTGGAATTTCACGGCCAAGGCACTAAACCTTAAAAGTATTGCTATATAAGAATCGTAGCTGAAAAAGCCAAACTACGGTTTTCCCTGTGGATGGGGTTTATCAGTTATCAGATTTGAGTTTTCAATTCACTGTTTACTGAACACTGAAAAAAACTCTCTGGTTATCGCCGATGATACCAACGGGTAAATAATTTTTCTAACTCCACCCAAACGAATAATAAGGTACTAAATCCCAAACAGATTAATAATTCTTCTTTAGTTAAAAATTGAGTACCGAAAAAATCCCGCAGGGCAGGAACATAGATTAACATCAGTTGAAAAATTGTCGTCAGGGTTACTGCTACCCAGAGATAGGGATTAGTCAAAGGATTCATTTCTATGGTAAGATGATCGCTCGATCGCACGGAAATGGCATGACCCATTTGAGCTAAACAGAGAGTAGTAAAAACCATAGTTTTCCATGAACCAGTATTACCAAAAAGTGGATCCAAGCGCACAGCGATCAACATTTGAGTGATATTAATAATCGAAAAAATAATCCCAATTCTCACAATATAACTGCCCAAACCGCGAGCAAAAATACTTTCTTGGGGA
Source organism: Microcystis aeruginosa NIES-2549 (assembly GCF_000981785.2). Lineage (NCBI taxonomy): Bacteria > Bacillati > Cyanobacteriota > Cyanophyceae > Chroococcales > Microcystaceae > Microcystis > Microcystis aeruginosa. The sequence continues at coordinate 2,532,547 of NZ_CP011304.1, forward strand.
CTAAAAGGAGGGCGACGCATAATATTAGGAGAAGCGGGTTCCACTGCCAAAGCTAACGCGGGTAAACCATCAGTAACTAAATTCATCCAGAGAATTTGTAGGGGAGTGAGAGGAGTAACTAAACCCAAAAGAGGCGAAGCGGCGATAGTAATCACTTCCCCGATATTACTGCCGAGAATATATTTAATAAAACTGCGAATATTGTTATAAACCACTCGCCCTTCTTCCGTGGCAGCGACGATAGTGGCAAAATTATCATCGAGGAGAATCATATCACTAGCCTCTTTGGTGACATCGGTTCCGGCGATTCCCATGGCAATGCCGATATCTGCTTGTTTCAGGGCCGGAGCATCATTCACCCCATCTCCGGTCATAGCAACAAATTTACCCTTTTTTTGCAAGGCGCGGACAATAGTTAATTTATGTTCGGGAGAAACACGGGCATAGATGTTAGTTTTGTCAATGATGTTTTCTAGCTGAATTGGTGATAATTTATCTAATTCTTGCCCTGAGATGACTAAAGCTCCCGCTTGGGCAATACCAAGACTTTTAGCCACCGCTAGAGCGGTTAATTGATGATCGCCGGTGATCATAATCGGACGGATTCCCGCTTCTCGACACCTAGCCACGGCGATTTGTGCCTCTGGTCGCGGTGCATCGATCATACCGACCATTCCTAACCAAATTAGCTTATCTTCGCTGATTTCAGTTGATTCTGGCGGATAAATTAGTGTTTTATAGGCTAATCCTAAGACTCGTAAACCCCTGTTAGCCATAGCATTGTTAGCGACTAAGACTTTTTCTTTTTCCCTATCCCCAAAAGGAAGACTTTCTAATCCCGATTGGTAGGAGAGACACTGTTCAAGGATTAATTCCGGGGAACCTTTGGTAAATAGTACGCGATTGACTCCTTGACAAATGACCGACATTCGCTTTCTTTGAGAAGAAAAGGGGATTTCAGCGATTCTAGGGAACTCTTGCTTGGTTAGGGATAAATTTAAGCCCGCTTTCGCCCCTAAAACTAATAAGGCTCCTTCCGTGGGATCGCCTAAAATGCTATCGTGACCGTTATCGAGGTCTAAACTGGCATCGTTGCAGAGGATACTGGCAATTAAAAGATGATGTAATTCTAGATCGGTTTTGGGATCGATCGCCCGTTGCTCGGAGTCTAAAAATTGTCCTTTTGGACTATATCCTTCCCCAGTAACTAAAAAACTGCGATTAACTGTCTCTATCTCGCGTACAATCATTTTATTTTCCGTTAGCGTCCCTGTTTTGTCGGAACAGATCACATTAACAGAACCAAGGGTTTCTACTGCCGGCAGTTTGCGAATCAAGGCCTGACGTTTGACCATGCGTTGGGTACCTAGGGCGAGCGTTAGGGTGATAACTGCGGGTAATCCTTCGGGAACGACGGCTACTGCCATACTAAGGGAAACTTCGACCAATTCCTGTAGGGCCGACCAACCGGCATTGATCAGGCCGATGGTAATAGTCAGGGCCACTAGAATGAGAGAACCAGCAACAAGGACATTACCCAAGTGAGTCATTCTTTTTTGGAGAGGAGTGGGTTCATTGCCGACTGTTGCTAACATTTGAGCGATTTTGCCTAATTCCGTTGTCATCCCCGTATTGGTAACGATGACCTTGGCCCGGCCTTGCAGTACCTCTGTTCCAGTAAAGACAAAATTTAAGCGATCGCCAAGGGGAGTATCCCTGTCTAAGGGGTCAATGGAGGCGGATTTATTAACACTATTTGCCTCTCCTGTCAAGGCCGATTCGCGAATTTGCAGGTTAAAAGCTTCGATAATTTGGCCGTCGGCGCTGATTTGGGTTCCCGCTTCAATCAGCATGATGTCCCCGGGGACGAGATTAACCGCATCTATTTCTGTGCGTTGACCCTCGCGAATAACATTAACTTGGGGAGAGGAAAGTTTTTTTAAAGCGGCCAGAGCTTTTTCGGCGCGACTTTCTTGCAGATAGCCGAGGATACCATTGAGGATGACAATTGTTAAGATAGCGATCGTATCTTTGAAGGGAACACCAATTTTAGCCAGATGACCGCGCTGCAATTCCAGTAAATCTAGTCCTCCGGAAATTATGGCCACGGCAATTAAGAGGAGGAGCATAATATTGGTAAACTGATCTAGGAGAATTTGCCAATTACTGCGCCCTGGACGTTCTTTTAGTTCATTTTTGCCATAATATTTAATTCTTTGGGCGATTTGCTCCCTATTGAGGCCATTAACAGCCGAACTACCGAGGATAGATAGGGTGGTTTCCACCGGATAGGTATGCCAAGGTTGTTGCAAGTTAAGGCTAGAATGGGCAGAATAGTCAGCATTAGCGGCCATGGCAAGTGAAGATAGTTGATCTAAATAGATCTTAGCCCTTTCTTTCCAGGGTCACAGGAAAAACAAATGCTCAAACTGGCTCTTCCTGCTCATAGACAGTCTTAACGGGTAATTTAGATAAGTAGCTGGTTATAATTAAATTGAAGATAGATCCCCCCTGCCCCCCTTGATAAGGGGGGTGCCGATCCCCCCTTAATCCCCCCTTGATAAGGGTGGTGTCTGAAAGTTTTTAACATCTACCTACTTAGTCAACAGCTTAGTAGGGCAAAGTAAACCAAAATTGTGAACCTTTTTCGTCATTATTCATAATGCCAATTTCCCCTCCGTGAGCATGGATAATTTGACGACATAGATATAAACCTAGTCCTAAACTAATCTGATTATTATTGTTGCCTCGTTGATAGCGATCAAATAATTTTTTTCTCTGGGTTTCGCTAATTCCCACCCCATTATCGGCAATAGTACACCGGAGATAATTGCCCTCTAGTCTAGCGGATAAAGTGATAATTATTCCTTGGGGATTGTGTTTAAGAGCATTGGCTAATAAATTCTCAAAAACTCGCCAGAGATGGTGAGCATCGGCATTAACTAAGGGTAAATCGGGGGAAAAATTATTAATTAAAGTTGCTTGATTTTCCTTTAATCTTAACTCCCATTCCTGGCCGATCTGTTGACCGATTTCGTAGAGAGATAAAGGCTTTAGTGCTAGGGAAACTCCCCAAAGATCATTTTGTCGGGTTTCGACGAGAGAATCAATTAAAGTTAATTGTCGATCGCAACTGTTGGCCATCTGTTGTAAAATCTTCAGGGATACTTCTTTAGTTTCTCCCTGAGAATTTTTAATTAAATTATTTAAGATCATTGACATCCCGATCACGGGATTGCGGAGATCGTGAGAGACAGCATGAAGATAAATTTCTAAAGTTTCCTCAGTTTTTTGACGTTCTTTAATTTCGTTTTGTAGTTGTTTTTTTTGACGGCAAATAGTTAATTGATTTTCGATGCGTGCCATCACTTCTTCCCCTTGAAAAGGTTTAGAAATATAATCAACACCTCCCACTTGAAAAGCTTTGACTTTATCTAAGACATCATCAAGGGCGCTGATAAAAATCACGGGAATTTCTCTGGTTTTTTGATCAGCTTTTAACTGTTCACAAACTTGATAACCATTGAGATCGGGCATATTAATATCAAGGAGAATCAGATCGGGAATTAGCGATCGCACTGTATTCAGGGCCATCTGTCCATTAATCGCTTTCCGTACCTGATATCCCTTCTCGGTGAGCATAATCGACAATAGCCGCACATTATTGGGCAAATCATCGACAATTAAGACACTAGGGCGCGGTGTGAGTTGAGTCATGCCGGTTATTTTATAACTCAAACTATTTAGTAAAAGTGTATAAAAAAACAGACGCGACACTCGCATCTGTTACAAAATTAACTATATTTTGAGGACAAGAACATCTAAGGACTTTCACCACCCACAGCGATACCAGTACCATAAATCTGAGCATTTGTCAAGTTAATTCTCTCCATTGATGCACCCGTCACATCGGCATCATAAATCACCGCGCTGGTGAAATTGACTCCATCGAGATCAGCTTGATTCAAACTGGCATTAGTCAGAAAAGCTGCGGTTAAATTTGCGCCTTCTAGGTTAGCATCGGTCAAATCTGCGCCCTCTAAGTTAGCTTCCTCCAGATTAGCTCCCTGTAAATTCGCTTTTCTCAAATCGGCACCGATTAGATGCGCCCCTCTTAAATCTGCACCACGGAGATCACAGCCCGGACATTCCCGCGTATTCAATAACTCTTGTACCTGTTGAGGATTTTCGGCGCTGACGGGGTTAATCAGCAGTAAGGAAGCTAGGGAACCTAGAACAATCATTAAAGTCCTTTTCATCTTTTTCGCCTCCTCTTTCGTTTTCCTCTCTACTTTTAGGATAGGAAAAAAGCTGCTAACCAACTTCCCCCGATCGGGCTAATTCTCCTGTTATCTCACTTTTGCTTGCTGTTGCTAGTCGATCTCTCCTTTTATTACCGTTGCGATCGCTGCTCGGGCATTTTCCTTAAATTCCTTGACATCGACGCGACTTAATAACCAAACTGCTAGGATCATTCCCAATGCTTGCACGAGGAAAACTAAGCCATAGGCTAAAACCGGGCTAGAAAAGACAAGTTTACCGATATTTAAAATCGTACCGCCTAAAACCGTGGCTAATCCCCGTGCGATCGCTTGGGATAATCCCCAAGCGCCGATAAAAGTTCCTGCGGTTTCGGCGGCGGTTAAATCTAACATTAAACTGGTAGCCCCGGCGGTAATCATTCCCGAAGCTAAACCGAAAAAGAGCAAGCTTGATTTTAATAAACTTTGATTAGCAGAAAAGCCGGCAAAAATCAAGAGAATAAAACAAATTGTTGCAAAAATACAGCCATATTTAGTGGTTTTTTGTTTACCGATGCGGGGAATGAGCATAAAACCCGTGGCAGCAATACCAAAAAGGGTTCCGGTTCCCCAAAAAGCGTTCAATTGGGTGGTTTGGGCGATACACATCCCAAAAACCTCGCCGCCAAAGGGTTCCATAATTGCATCCTGCATAAATAAACTCAAAGTCATCATCAGCAGAAAGGTGAAAAATAAACCGGTTTGCCGACTAGCGGTGAGAACTTGTAGGGCATCTTTAAAGGTAATTTGATCCTCTCTTTGCACAAGAGTGGACCGACTACTAAAACGAGAATATTTTTTTTCTACGCCAAAAGTCGCTAAAATGCAGAGACCGAAAACGATAGCGGGCATAATCGCGAACACGGGGTTAATATTCGCCTGTAGCTGCGGAATATTGGCTATAGGGGCTGATTGAGTCGGATCATAGGTCAAAATATTTGTACCGCAGATATTGGGAGTATCCAGCAAACGAGAACTAACGATCGCCCCGACGACGATTCCCACCATCAGCATTGACCAAACTATAGCAACTAATTGCGATCGATTATCTTCATCGGACACATCCACCAAGAGGGCAGCAAAAGGGGTGGAACTGGCGCTTAAAGCTAGTCCGTAGAGGGCGAAAATTAAAGCTAAGAGGGCAATCCAGGCGTAGGAAATGGTATTCCATCCCGAAGTTTGAATACTAAGTCCCAATTGCCAAACTACCTGCAAAGCAATAAAAGCTAAAGCGGTAAAAACTGCCGCCCCAATCCAGACATAACCGCTGCGATGATGACCGAAAATAGTTTTACCGTCGGATCTTTGCCCAAACCAGATGCGTGCTGGACTAACAAACTGGTGCATAGCGATCGCAGCTGCGGCGAGAAAGGGTAAAACTTTTAACTCATCAATCATAATCCGATTGAGAACCCCCAAAGTCAGCAGAGACATAATACCTAGTCCCATCTGAAAGAGTCCTAAGCGAAACATGGTAAAAAGCCCCAGTTTTGGCAGGGGTTTTGGGGATGAGTGAGTAGAATTGGAGATATCGCTGGTAGCCATGGTTAAATCAATACAAAAAAAGCCAGTATTTAAAAATTTAACGCAGGACGAGCAGACATCTTCTGGGGATTTAATTTTCTATCTCCAATAACCAAGTGGTCAGATCTGTCAAGCTGGTAAAATCGAGCAGCGCTTCTCCTAAAGTTTCTAATTGTTCTAGAGATAGTTCTTGGATTTGTTGGCCTAAAGTCGAGGATATTTCACCTAAACGACGGTTAAGTAGCCGTAGAATCAAAGAAACCGCTTCTTCTCGTCTTCCTTCCTCTCTTCCTTGTGCTTTTCCACTTTCCCGGATATCCTGATAAATAACTGATTCGCGCATAATTTCTTCCCTTAATAAGCTTCCGATGATTTCCTTACTTAATACTAACCCCGCCAGAATTGCTGTAGCGGCGGCTAAATTGCTTTTTTCAGTTCTACCCTCGATATTATCAATTTTTGCGGCTACTTGTCGTAGAATTTCGGGACGATTAGGGGTTTTTCCTAGATTGGCCAAGGGTAACAATCCTGATAATCCTAACATTTCCTCAGCAGCAATTTCCCAGAGACGAAGCACTTCATATTCATGACGGGTATTGGGAAGAATAAAAGCGTTTTCCTGCACCAAAGGTGATGAGGTTTCTTTCAGGTAAATTACCACTTGTCGCATGGTTTTTTTGGGGAAGCGACGATAGACTCTAGTGCGATAATCTAACATCCGAAAGGACATTTTTGGGTCAGGTTCGGTCTGGAATTCGAGATGAAGAATCATCTGATCTGATTCTAACAAAATCAGGGCATCGGCCCGAATCGGTTCTAGAGACAGTTCCGAGGGACTCAATTGGGTGAAGGAGAGAGGTTCTCCTAATAACCATTGGGCGAAGTCACGACTATAATTTTCAGCGAGAAATTTACAGACATTATCATACATTTCTTGATTCTAATCAATTAGATATTTATAGCGTCTCTGATCAAGATAAAGTCTAACCTAATTTGGTATCGACGAGCGACTCCCCAAAACAAAAACTTTGTACCTCATCATTAAGATAACTGCTGTAAATTCGATCGAGAGATGGGGAGAGGAAAGTGTAGATTACAATAAAACTGAGCCTCAAGGAGACTCAGTTTCCAGTTTTTTAAGGACGGGAAATTAACGAATGTACTCTTTGAGGATACTATTACGGTTAGGGTGACGCAGTTTCCGCAGGGCCTTGGCTTCTATTTGACGAATGCGCTCGCGAGTAACGTTGAAAATCTGGCCGATTTCTTCGAGTGTTTTCATCCGGCCGTCATCTAAACCGTAGCGTAGCCGCAGCACATCGCGTTCGCGAGGACTAAGGGTATCGAGGACGTTTTCTAAATCCTCGCGTAATAAATTTTTAGAAACTTCATCTTCTGGGGTTTCCCCATCCGCTTCGATAAAGTCTCCTAAACGAGAATCTTCTTCTTTACCGATGGGAGTCTCTAGAGAAATCGGTAATTGAGCAGATTTGGCAATAAAACGCAGTTTTTCGATGGTCATCTCCATCTTGGTGGCGATTTCTTCCTCGGTGGGTTTGCGGCGCATTTCCTGAGAAAGAATCTTGGTGGTTTTTTTGATCCGGGAGATGGTTTCGTAGAGGTGGACGGGAAGACGAATGGTGCGGGATTGATCGGCGATCGCCCGGGTGATGGCTTGACGAATCCACCAAGTGGCATAGGTGGAGAATTTATAACCCTTTTCGTGGTCGAATTTTTCGGCGGCGCGGATCAAACCGAGGGAACCTTCTTGAATTAAATCTTGGAAGGAAAGACCGCGATTCATGTATTTCTTGGCGATCGAAACCACTAAACGCAGGTTCGATTGTACCATTTTTTCCTTAGCGCGACGACCATGGTACAATCGACGCTTAAAGGCCGATAAGTATTCCTTTGATTTCGCCAGCCATTCTTCCACCATGGGAGCCGTTAGCTCCGTCTTACCTAAATAAGCCTTAATATCCGATAATTTCGGTTCTTTTTCCGATTTTTCGGCGATAATTTTTTCGATGCGCTCGAACAAGAAAACCTGTTTTCCCCATTCAGCATCGCTATAGAGGCGAAAATCTTCGCGAATGCGTTCTAATTTCAGTAGATCGGCGATTTTTCTCGCTAATTCGATCTCCTCCTCCGCTCTCAATAACCGAATCCTGCCAATCTCTTGCAGATAAATCCGAATCGAATCTTCCGTATAGGGTTTTTTTCTGGCCGCGTCGCGACGACGAGCGCTGGCAAGGCGGCGGGTTTTTTTGCCATCGTTGCTATCGCTGGTTTCTTCTAGCTCTAACTCGATATCCTCATCATCGAAGTCTTCGTCTAGGTCAATCAAATCTAAATCCAATTGCGGCTCGGTAAGGGTTAGTACATCGTGGGCCTGCGTCATGCCGTTTTCCTCTTGCTCCTTCTGTGCAAAACTAGAAGATCGAATCTCAATCTAGGTGATACTGAACAAATTTGTGTCTCAAATCCGAGACGGGGAAAGACTTTTCCGATTGTAGCTTTAATTACAACAAATGGGAGAAGATTTTTGCTTAAATTCTCTTGATTCTCTTGTGTCGATGCGATTTTAGCGACACGGAATGCTATTTTACCTCAGTCAACTCATAATCTGGCTCCTGCAAAAATTGGGTAAATGGCTGGAGGACTGAAATCCGACCGCCGGTTTGTCTGCGGTGTTGACCAGATAGCTAACAATCAAAGGAATTATTGGACGGGTTAACTGTTCCCACTGGCAAGGGGAATAGCATCCCTATTTGCCTTGCTAATTCCTTTAGTCCTTAGCTATTGTATTTAATTTGATCAGATTCTTACGTATAAATTTCATCCCTCATTAATTTTACGCGAATCTGTTTTTGGTACATTTGCACCATAATTAATCAGAGCGCAAGCTCATAATATTAACTTAGCAACATTTTAGAAATTTGCGAGACAAATTTAAGATTTTCTCCAATAGCACCGTGGGGTGTGGGGTGTGGGGTGTGGGGTGTGGGGTGTGGGGTGTTTTCTCAGTGAACTGATAACTGATAACTGATAACTGATAACTGACTCCTAACCCCACCGACCAAATTGTTCAGCAAACCCTATCTAGACTTGTAGCATTTCTGGGGTTTTTTCCTTCTGCTGCAGTGCGACATGGAGACGGTTTAAGGCGCTGATGTAGGCGCGAGCGGAGGCGACAATAATATCGGTATCGGCTGCGCGAGCAGAGTAGGTGCGTCCTTCGTAACGGAGACGGATAGTCACTTCTCCTAAAGCATCGATTCCCTCGGTAACTTCTCGCACCGAGAAAGAAATTAATTCGTTAGGAATCTGCACCACTCGATCGATCGCTTTGCAGAGAGCATCCACCGGTCCTGTACCGATGGCCGCATCGGATAACTCGCTACCGTCGGGAGTGCGAATCGTTACCGTGGCCGTGGGTCTGGCACTATTTCCACAGGACACTTGTACTAATTCAAGGCGGAAGTGATCGGGAACCGTATCGATTTCATCGTTAACAATCGCTTCTAGATCGCGATCGGTGATTTCCTTTTTGCGATCAGCCATTTCCTTAAACTGGATGAAAGCGTTATTAAGTTCCGTTTCCGAAAGCTCAAAACCCAATTCCTGTAAACGAGAGCGAAAAGCGTTGCGGCCGGAGAGTTTACCGAGGACGATCTGATTATGGGTCAAACCGATCGATTCTGCATCCATAATCTCATAGGTGAGTTTATGTTTTAACACCCCGTCCTGATGGATTCCCGACTCGTGTGCGAAAGCGTTAGCACCGACGATCGCCTTATTCGGTTGCACGATCATGCCGGTCAGATTAGAAACTAGGCGAGAAGTGCGATAGATTTCCTTGGTGTTGATCTTGGTTAAAGGTTCCGTGGACTCTGCTGGACGACCGAGGAAAGGATTAAAATAGGAGCGCCGCACATGAAGAGCCATCACCAATTCTTCTAGGGAAGCATTACCCGCACGCTCACCGATACCATTAATAGTACATTCCAACTGTCGAGCGCCATTTTTAACTGCTTCGAGGAAATTAGCCACCGCTAACCCTAAATCGTCGTGACCATGGACGGAGATAATCGCTTGGTCGATATTGGGGACATTTTCCTTAATACCACGGATTAAAGCCCCAAATTCGCTGGGGGTGGTATAACCGACGGTATCGGGAATATTAACGGTGGTGGCTCCTGCGGCGATCGCTCTTTCGAGGACTTGGTAGAGGAATTCCGGATCGCTGCGGCCGGCATCTTCGGGGGAAAATTCCACATCATTAAGGAAGGATTTGGCATAGGCCACCATTTCCGGCACAATCTCAAGAACTTCCTGACGAGTCTTCTTAAGTTTGTATTGGAGGTGTATATCAGATGTGGCTAGGAAGGTGTGAATTCTCGGCTTGGCGGCGGGTCTGAGCGCATCGGCGGCAGATTTTATATCTTTTTGGGTAGTGCGGGCTAATCCGCAAATAATCGGGCTATCAGCTTCGCCGCCGACGCTGGCGGCAATTTTCTGCACCGCATCAAAGTCCCCCGGACTAGCGTGGGGAAAACCCGCTTCAATGACATCAACTCCCAGTCGTGCCAGTGCGCGGGCTATGGTTAGCTTCTCATCCACATTTAAAGCGGCACCCGGGGACTGTTCCCCATCTCGAAGGGTGGTATCGAAGATAATCACACGGTCTGGACTGGTATTCATAGTTTTTTTGTACCGTTAACGAACTTGGGAGTTGTTCCTCTGATTATAGCAGCCGAGGCCGAGGGGGTTATAAGGAAAATTGCCCTGAGAATTTCTCGACTTGCTCGCGCTTTTCCGGCTTGCCCTCTTTTTGGCTACCATAGAGGATATGGATAAATTGGCGAGGGAGTTAACAATGTTTGGCAAACCAGGGAAAGAACCGAACCCACCGGAGGTAAAAGACTTACAGGAGGTGATGTTTTCGATTAAGCAAAATCTCGAACCAGATCAGGATAAAGCTGATATTAATCTTGTTGATCCTCCCACTCCAGAGGTAGTTACTGTAGTTGAAAATATTAGTAAAATTCTCTCTCCCTATTTTATCGTTTTGGTGGGTTTATTCCTCTATGATCGAAATAGTTTTATCGGTTTTTTATTAGTCTTTACGGGAGTTTTAGCGATTTTTGGAGTTTCCCTCAAGGATATTAATAAACTCGTTGAAGAAGGGAAAAAGTTTTTCCAATCTAAGTAGTTTTATCCTCTGGATATGGTGATAACTGATAACTGATAACTGATAACTGATAACTGATAACTGATAACTGATATAAGATTATGTCTTTAGTTGCATCTTTACTCGATCGAGTATCTCCTCAGAGTTTACAACAATTGCGAGCCAGTGATCGAGCTTGGCAAGCTTTGCGTTTAGAAAATCCGCTTATTCCCACGGTAATTAATCAAAGTCAAGAATCTTTAGGAGATACGGATTTTGATCTAGTTATTGCCGGGGGAACTTTGGGAATTTTCATCGGGGCTGCTTTACAAACCAGGGGCTGGCGTGTGGCATTATTAGAAAGAGGTATTCTGCGCGGTCGTGAGCAGGAGTGGAATATTTCACGTTTAGAATTAAGCAGTTTTTTAGAGTTAGATTTATTGACCGAAGCTGAATTGAATCAAGCGATAGCGACAGAATATAATCCTGCTAGGGTGGGATTTTATCAAGGTTATGAGCTTTGGGTCAGAGATATTTTAAATATTGGTGTTAATCCGGTTTATTTGCTAGAGACTTTAAAAACGAAGTTTTTAGAAGCGGGAGGAAAGTTATTAGAAAATTCGGGATTTAGTGGGGCGATTATTCATACCGATGGAGTAATGGTTAAAACGGGAGAAGTGACTTTAAAAACCCGTTTATTAATCGATGCCATGGGTCATTTTTCAGCAATTGCAAAACAGGCAAGAAAAGGAGAAAAACCCGATGGAGTTTGTTTAGTGGTGGGTAGTTGCGGTCAGGGTTTTCCCAGTAATGAAACTGGTGATTTGATTTATTCTTTTACCCCAATCTTGCACCAATGTCAATACTTTTGGGAAGCATTTCCCGCTAGGGATGGTCGGACAACTTATTTATTTACCTATCTTGATACCCATCCCGATCGCTTTAGTTTAGAATTTTTGATGGAGGAGTATTTAAGATTACTGCCGGAGTATCAAAAGGTGGATTTAGAAGCGGTAAACTTTCAGCGTTTTCTAGCGGGTTTTTTCCCTGCCTATCGTCAAAGTCCTTTAAAAATGCCTTGGTCAAGAATTCTGGCAGTGGGAGATAGTAGCGGTAGTCAATCTCCGGTAAGTTTTGGTGGTTTTGGGGCAATGGTCAGACATTTAAAAAGGCTAACTTTCGCCATCGAGGAAGCTTTACAAATTGATGCTTTAAACCGAGAAGATTTAGCTATTTTACAACCCTATCAACCGAATATATCGGTAACTTGGCTATTTCAAAAAACCATGAGTGTTGCCATGTCTGCTAACCCTAATCCCAATCAAATTAATGACTTAATGAGTGGAGTTTTTCGGGTAATGGACAAGTTAGGAGATGAGGTCTTAAAACCATTTTTACAGGATGTGGTGCAGTTTTCTTCCCTCTCAAAAACTTTGCCTTTGGTTAATCCTCAATTAGTTTTACCGATGATTCCACAAGTGGGTATCAGTCCTTTTATCGATTGGACGGGACATTATTTGAATTTAGCTTTGTATAGTGGTTTATATCCCTTGGCAGCCACCTTAAAACCTGTTTTAGAAAAGTTACCCGACAGGCAAAAATATCTTTATCATCGTTATTTAGACAGTTGGAAATATGGCTCTGGGGGAGATTTTATCAGTAATCAGTGATCAGTGATCAGTAAACAGTGAACAGTGAACTGATTACTGATAGGGTGCATCTCTTATTGGTGACATTCTCTCACATATTGGTGAGCAGCAGAAGTTATTCCAAGAGGGCGAATGCAATTCGCCCCTACAATAATATTATCGCGTCAATGGTAGGGGCGCACTGCGTGCGCCCAAATGTAATATAGATATTTCTACAAAATTGAGATGCACCCCATCTGATAACTGATAACTGATAACTGATTTAATCTTTATCTTGAAAAAATTGTTGATCGAGATAATTAACTTTAGCATAGGGTTCTAAAGCGGAGAGAATTTGTCGGCCATAACTGCGGGCATTGACACGATTATCGAGGACAGCCACACAACCTTGACACTCCCGGAGAGACTGGACAGATTGCTGAATTTCCCTTACTGCTGTGGGTAAAAGATAGGCACGAAACCAGTCGAGATGTTGTCGTTTATAGTAGGCAATTTTGCCAGCAACGAGAGGATTTTCGGGGGAGGGTAAGGGTAAAGTAGCGATAATTAATAAACTGGGAGTCGGAAATTTTTCTTGATGGGTTTGCCAGAATTGCCAACCACAAACGAGAATAGTATTACTATTAATCTCAGTTTTTTCCACTTGCACTCGCGAACCGTAATCGGCTGCCATTTGGGTGGCAATTTGTGCCTTGAGGGGAACATCTTCAATCAGGATTACTATCGGTTGTTCACTGGTATGATTAGCACTAACTAATTCCCGCACTTGCTTTAATAACATCGGTTGAAATTCGGGGGTATTGGGGGCGCTGATGCGATCGGGTAGATATAAATGAATATATTCACTTTCGCGATCAGCTGCAAACTTTAGAGTTAAAATTTCTCCGATACCCTGATTTTGACGGTATAAATTAGCGGATTTTTCGCTATCTAAAAAACTGCCGATTAAAACAAAGGGTTGCTGCTGCCAAATCGGTTTGAAAAAACTAGCCACCTCCAAAGGACTGATTTTTAGGGTAAATTCTTCTCGATCTCGATCTACGGATGTCCAGAGGAGATAATTAAGCTCGGGGATTTTTGCCGCTAGAAGTTGCCAAACAGAATCAGTGGTTAAGTCTTGATCCAAGCGTTGCAGGAGAGCAATTATATATTCTTTTTCCTTGGCATCAATAAGATAGCAATTATAGGGATTAATTGGATGACCAAGAATACTTTGGCTAAGTTGTGCTTTAATTAAGTCTATAAACTCTCTATGCTGGGGATATGCTGACCCTAAAGCGAACCATTGTTCGGGAGTAATGGTGACGGTGAGATAATCTACTAGACAAGTTTCTAAATCTTCGGCCCGATCGATTATTGTGGGGATATTCTGGGGAAAATGACCGAGATTGCCCAATTTATCCTCTAACCATTGTTGGGGTGTGGTGAGGAGTAAACCGGTAAAATTAGCGGGAAAGCGATCGCTTTTGAGGATATTTCGCTGAGTTTGTAACCATGCTTGCAGATGGGGGATTTCCACTTCTAAAAGTAGGTTTAGTTCCGACTCTGGGGCAACAATCAGAACAGGTGTATCACCCAAAAGAGCCGGGGTGAGATAACTGAGACAATAACGGGATAGAGTAGTTCCAGTTTGTATGAGAGAGGAACGTTTTAAGCGTAAAGCTCTAGCCACCAGTCGCCCCATAGTGAGATGATGAGACCAGTAAAAGCGTCCTTGTTCGCGTAAAAAAGCGCGTAGGGAAGAATGAACCGCTGCTTCTAATAAAACCATCTCATCTCAGTTATTGGTTATCAGTAGTCAAACCTACTCCCACGAGTTGACCGTGGATATTTTAAGTTTATGCTGTTGCATCTGCTTTTTACTTGCGACTTGGTGTGAGATGATCTAGAGATGTCTATTTTATGAGAAGGATAAAGAAAAGTAATGGCAGAAATTCAGTTTTCCAGGGGGTTAAAAGAACCGATTGTTCCCGATATCCGCTTAAGTCGCACTAAAACGGGAGAAAAGGGATCGGCAAAATTTTATTTTGATCAACCGACTATCCTGGGAGATCAACAAACCGAGGAAATCACGGGGATGTATCTCATCGATGAGGAAGGAGAAATCGTCACCAGGGAAGTAAAAGGCAAATTCATCAACGGTAAACCCATGGCGATCGAAGCTACGGTTATTTTTAATTCTCCCGCAGAGTGGGATCGTTTTATGCGTTTTATGGAACGTTACGGTAGCGAAAACGGTCTAGAATTTACTAAATCTTCCTGATTTTACCCTTAGCTTCTGGCAATCTGTCAAAAAACCCGCATTCAGGATCGATGCGGGTAGAAGTGAAAAATCAGAGGAAAAAGCTATTTAACTCCCAACAATTCCACATCGAAAAGTAAAGTCGCGTTGGGAGGAATTACCCCACCGGCACCCCGCGCACCATAACCCAATTCTGGGGGGATAATTAAGGTACGCTGTCCACCGACTTTCATCGATGCGACTCCTTCATCCCATCCTTTGATCACTTGACCCACTCCAATGGTAAAGGTAAAAGGTTGATTGCGATCCTTGGAACTATCGAATTTTTTGCCGTCTGTGAGGGTTCCCGTGTAGTGAACAGTCACTTTTTGACCTTTTTGGGGAGTTTCTCCAGTTCCTTCCACGATATCGATGTATTTTAGTCCCGAATCGGTGGTAACTGCTTGATCTAAATCCATGGAGATGATTTCCTTATTAATAGTTTGAGTGATAGCGGGTGGATCGATTTCTGCGGCGATCGCATTGGTTTTTTCCCCTCCACCAAAGAGGGAAGCAACGATTAAAAATAAGCCACAAACCGCAATAATAGCAAAACTGAGCAAGATTTCGCGCATTGATTTCATAGTTCCCTAACGCCAGAGTTTATTCTCTAAGTCTCTCACCTGCCGTTCTAATCTATCAATCCTTCCTCGCAGTTCGTCCATTTCCGATTGTCGGGGAACCCCTAAATCCCGCAAGATCTGGCGAATATAGCGTTCTAAGTTATTCTCGAAGTTTCCCTGTTCGGACTTCATCTGTGTCATCAGATCATCGACAAAGTTTTTAGCCTGATCGGAATTGATTTTACCGTCTTTTACTAATTCATCGCTCACTTCTTTGATCTTTTCTGCCACCATGGAAGTAGTGCCAATACCCATCAGCAGCAATTGTTTAATCCAGTCGCTATTATCCATTGTTTTCACACTTTTCAAGGAGACGGGGATAAAAATATCCCTATTCCATTATGGACTTTTGCGGCGGTAACGGCAGAGCGATCGAGCAGATAACCCCCTAAGGTTATTCCAGTGGAACTCCCCCCATCTAGGTTTAAACCGTCTGTTGCCGCCATTAACAGCAAAATTCGAGCTAATTCGCCTAAAGTTGCCCCCCTTCCCCCGACGCGATTATGGATAGCAACTAGCAGAATTTTTCCTTCTCGGCTAACTGCGATCGCACTGCGGGAAGCTTGTTGATTTTGGAATGCCGGACTAAATTTTTCGGCATTTCCATCTAAAACTATGCGCCCATTCTGCAATAATAGGGGGCCAGCACCTAAAATCTGAGGATAATTGGCAAAATCCCTCGGTAGGGTGACGCTATCGAGGTTGACTGTCTCACCAATATTTAAATTAATATCTGTCTTTCGGCAGATGACTAAATAGCCATTTTCTGGTACTTCTATACTATCCTGTGGCAAAAGATTATTTAATTTCTCCGTCACGCGATCGCCTTGGACGACTAACCCAGTTTCCCGCTCGGTGAGGGGATGATAATTACTTCCCCAATCGCGAGTATAACGACTGCAGCCGGCTGTTAGGAAGGCACTATTTAACTGGGTTAGGGGAAAACGTTGTCCGGTGGCAGTAATGAGAGTTTCCTCTAAACTGAGGCGATCGATCCTGATTTTACCACGATTATCCCATGCGATCGCTCCTCGGTTTAAAATTGGTCCGGATAACCATTTGCCATCCACACGAATTGCTCCCAAAGGTAACTGATTATTACGATTAAAAAAGCCGCCATTAATCATCGCTACTGCGTTACTTTCGCTATTAATCGTGATCAGGGGATTAGTGCCGCGCATTGAGGTGGAATTAGCGGTAATTGGTTTAATAGTTATCTGAGGATTTCTAGGATCGATTTCTAACCAAGTCACGGGAAACCAATCTTTGTCTAACTGGATATATTTTTGATTCCAGATTAACCCTGGTTGCCAAACAATGCGCTTTTCATCCATAGCATCGGGACGAGAATCAATGATAATTCGGGGAGGATTAGCCACACTGCTGATCTGTAATCCGTAGGCAGTGGGAAGGTTAATTTTTAAACGACTGATCACTCCATTATTTTCTAAGGAAGTGATCTGAGTGGCTAAGTTATTATTGGAGTTGCCTAGATCATCTTCATCGTTATTTTGATTACTGTTGCTGATAGTTTGGGGTTGAAACCTAGAGACGAGCGATTGCTGGGCATTTCCTTCTAGGGTAATCACAGCTTCATTTTTTGCCTGACTAACTTGCCAAAAGGTCGGGCGATCAAGTTGAATAATAATCCTTTGTACTGCTCCATAATTTTCTAGCTGAATATCTTGAATCTGGGGAGCAGGAAAGTTAATAGTTAAACTATCGCCATTAATAGTGGTTGTTGCCCCCATTTTTAGTAAAATATCCGTAACATCCAGCCAGCGATCGGAATTGATCAAATTAGCTGATAAAGTTTGTAAATTAAACCAGTTTATCGGTTGCTTTTTTGGATCATTTGTGCTAAGAAAATCCATGCCAAATAATTGTCTTGATCCCGTGTCACTCATGGCGATTCTGGTACTATTTGCTGTTGTCCACTGTCGCCAAGAAACGGGCAAAGAACGACCATTAAGAATAATTTTTTTTCCCTGTTGCTGGTTTGATAAATCCCTAGCAGCTAAAGTTATTGGTGATCTATGATCGGCTAAAGATATAGCTGGACTGCCGATAATTATCAAGGAAGTTACCGTTAAACAGATAGATGATAAAGTCAGGTAATTTAACTGCATAATTATCCCCCTAAATCACCTGAGTTAAGATGATAAAGAGCAATGATTTTTTCCGTGACTTCTGTAATAGTGAGATGATCGGTATTAACTTCGATCGCATCTGTGGCTTTTCGCAGGGGTGCTAGGGAGCGATTACTATCCAAATAATCCCTTTTTTCAATCTCTTGGGTTAATTCTGCGAGACTAATACCTCCATTTCCCTGCGCTTCTAAGTCTTTTAATCTCCTTCTGGCTCTTTCTTCGGGTGTCGCTGTCAAGAAAATCTTTAATTCCGCTTCTGGGAAAACATTAGTACCAATATCTCGACCTTCCACAACTATTCCCCCCGACATTCCCATCTGTCTTTGCAGGGTGACTAACTGCTGTCGCACCGCTTTTTGAGCGGCAATTCTGGACACTTGCGAGGTAATTGCGGGAGAGCGAATCTCTAAAGTCACATCCTGCCCGTTAATCTTCACTATAGTCACATTTTCGGGACTATCGGCCGGAATTATTTCTATCTTCGCTAAAGATAATAACTCGGCGATGGCCGCTTCTGCGGACAAATCCAGACCGGAATTCACCACCAACCATGTCACCGCACGATACATCGCACCGGTATCGAGATAGGTTAACCCCAATTTTTCCGCTACTAAGCGCGTTACCGTCGATTTTCCCGCTCCAGCAGGTCCATCAATAGCGATAACTGCCCGACGTTGACGCAAGATAATATTATCAATTAAACGGGTTTGACCGATCGATCCAGCGATCGCTAACAAGCCACCTGTCTCGATCTGCTCGATCGGTTGTAAACTCTGGGGATGGACTAAATCCAGATACTGAGGGCGAAATTCTGGCACTCTGTCGAGATTTTTTTGCACAATAGCCAGTAGTTTTTCCCTTTGTCTTTCCCCTAAACGAAAACTTTCGAGAGCTAATTGCAAACTTTGGGCGATAATTGTCGCTTTTTCCCTTTCTGTGGCCGATAGATACTGATTGCGAGAACTAACTGCTAATCCCGATGTTTCTCGCACTGTAGCACAAGCGCGAATCTCGATCGCTAAATTTAAATCCCTGACTAATTGCCGGATAATCGCTAACTGTTGGGCATCCTTTTCGCCAAAATAGGCGATCGTCGGTGCAATTATATTAAACAACCGCGTGACAATTGTGGCTACTCCCTGAAAATGCCCCGGACGAAAAGCACTACATAACCCGCTAGTCAGAGAAATCGGGGGAACAACTGCGGTTATCTCCTCAGAATTACCAATTCCTAAAGTTTCCGCACTGGGAGCAAAAATAGCAGCAACTCCCAAAGATTCACACAATTGGCGATCGCTGTCAAGGCTGCGGGGATAGCGAGAAAAATCCTCTGTGGGGCCAAATTGTAGAGGATTAACAAAAATACTGACCACCGTTACCTCCGCTTCCGTCACTGCGCGTCGAATTAGACTAGCATGACCTTTATGGAGAGCGCCCATGGTTGGCACGAGGGCAATACTATGATCATGGCGATAATCAGCCAAAAAAGTGCGTAAACCGGGGATTGTTGTGAATATTTGCACAGGGTTCACTCCTTTAATAGCCTATTCCACTACTATTCGCCAGGGGATGCTGCCCGATGATCAATTCGGCTGCTTCCGGGGAATCGGCTTTAAATAATAACATCCCATCGCCTCTTTCTGTCCAATAACTCGTTTTTTGCCTCCTGTCGGCTCTCTTGGGTTTGGTGGGTAAAATGTATTTTATAAGATATATTCCCGCCAGCGAGCGACTGGAACGAACCACAAAGACACAAAGGACACAAAGATTGATCGGTTCTATATAAGTTAAACTGATCACACAAAGAATAAGAGAGGCTCCTGTGCTGTCTCGGTTGACCGCTGCATATATGCTTGTTTAACAAACCGGGGCATAATTTTTTTCAGGACAATGACGGGTGAGCAGCCCGACAATTCTATAGATTAATGGCAAAAAAGACTTGACAAAATCCCTCGATTTGACCTATACTTTTTATTATAATGGGAATCCGTGCCGAAATATATATATAAGCCTTTTTAGTTCTGCTCATAGTAGGGTTGATTCATGAATCAACCCTACCCCACTTCGGGGGGGTGGGGGAAAATGGTTATTAGCTTCCCCACACCTGGCCCCGACGAAAAACTTTAGTATAATCAAGAACAGTGAGTATTTATTAGCTTTTCTGTCTAAGATTGATGTTAAAGGCTGTTCTGTTCGATTTTAATGGGGTGATCATCAATGATGAACCAATCCATCAAGAGTTAATCAATGAAATCTTGCTCGGGGAAAATTTGCTGCCCCTAGGGTCGGAATTTGCGGAGTTATGTCTGGGAAGAAGCGATCGCGTCTGTTTGCGTAATGTTCTCACCCGTCGCGGTCGTCAAGTGACCGAGGAGTATCTGACCAAGTTAATTAACAAAAAAGCGAGTTTATACCGAGAAAGATTAGGAAAATTAGAGAAACTTCCTATTTATGAAGAGATATACTCTTTTTTAAAACGGGTTAAGGCCAGGGATTTACAAATCGGTTTGGTGACGGGAGCAATACGATCGGAAGTGGAATCAATCTTGCAACAGACGGGCCTTGGGGATTACTTTAGTGTCATTGTCACCGGTGATGAGATCAGCACCAGTAAACCTCAACCGGATGGTTATTTACTGGCCGTAGAAAGATTCAATCGTTGGAATTTTAATCTACAGTTGCAACCCTGGGAATGTCTGGTGATTGAAGATACTTTTGCCGGTTGCGAAGCGGCAAAAAGAGCCGGAATGCAGGTGGTGGGAATCGCTCATACCTATCCCTTCCATTTTATGCAGAGAGTGTCCAACTGGGCGATCGATAATTTCTCCCAACTAGACCTCGATCGCGTGGAAGCAACTTTTAGCCAAATCGGGGATACAAGGGAGCGATCGGGATTTTTAGGCAATTTATAACCATCTAGGGGCGATTCACAAGCTGAAAATACCTACTTGTAAAAATTGGCAATTCGTGTTATGCTAACGAAACTGCTAAGAAAATGCGGGTGTAGTTTAGTGGTAAAACCCTAGCCTTCCAAGCTAATGATAGGGGTTCGATTCCCCTCACCCGCTTAGGCTGTTGTGCAGTAAACGTCTAAGGAATTATCGGTAATACTAACGGCGATTCTGACTTAGAGATCGCTATCTTCTAAATATCTCTGCAAATCTTTGGTACGCTGCTCGGTGACATTTGCCAAACAAAAACCGTAAATCATGGGAGCTAGAGAGCCTCCCTCATAGGCGCTTCTTTCAAATTCGCAACTGCGAAAATGTCCTAAATTTGGCTTAGTAGCCACATAAAAAATCGTATCAATTTGTGCTAAGGCTTTTTTGGCTTGAGTTAAATCTGGATTTGCGCCATAAAGATTACCTCCTAAACAGAAAAGGGTGTTGATTTTTCCCCCTTCGGCAGCTTTAATTAATGCCCTGGTATCAATTTAGATCGATTTTATCGATTACCCTCGGTTTCGGGATCGGAAATCGTCTGGAGAACTCGATGTATAATGGCAGTAGAGAGGGTCGAAGGGGGAGAAGCGGCCATGAAAGGTTTTCACTATTCTTTGGAGTATCCGATCCTTAGAACAGGCTCGGCTGGAAGGGATAGTTGTCCAGCGATTCTACCGACGCAGGGATACGGTTCGGCTATTATCCGAAGGGCAAGCGAGAACGATATTCGCCCGCTCTACAAACTCTACAAAATCGTCGCTCGCTCGAACCCTGGCAATTTAACCCAGGAAGAAGGCGAAATTACACTCGACTATGTGTGCGGGGTGTTAAAGGAAGGATTACAGTGCGGGCTGGTTCTAGTTATCGAAGAGGGGGGGGAAATGGTCGGCTGCTTGAAAGCTTTCACTTCACGATTTAAGTGTCTGGCTCACGTCCTCACTAATGCGACGATGATAGTTCATCCCGAATGGCAGGGGAAAGGATACGGCGGTCGATTGATCGATGCTTATCTGAGAGAAATTGAAGCTAATATGCCTCATATCCTCCGATTTGAACTTTTGCCCCATCGGAGTAATACAAGGGCGATCGAGTTTTACAAAAAGCATGGTTTCAGATGGGAAAGTATGGCTTTCCAAAAGATTAGAAAACCGCAAGGAAATTTCGACTCCGAAGTTACACTGGTCTGGTTCAACCCGAATTTTTCCGAGGAGGGGTTGAAAAGATACCATGCTTTTTTAAGTTCTCCTATCCTGTGATGTCTAATCCTTTTTTAAAATCGTCGGTAAAGGGATGATCAAATTCAATTAATAGCCGGAAGATATGTCCCATATAAAAAGGAAAAATAACCGGGCAAGCCGCCGATTATTGACAATATCTCCTGATTGTGATTTTATCAGACTAGGGAGAGATTTATTAAAATGATAATTCCGATGGATAAAAATGAAGACTTTCAACATTTAGAAGAGATGATCGCCAATCTCCAAGTAAAACAGAAACAGATTCTGAAAGGGATGTTAGATTATCCGATTCAAATCGATTCGGCAATGGGGATACTTTCCGATCCATCTCGGCAATTGGCAACAACTCATAATAATATAACCAGAATACATAAAATACTGAAAGAATTGGAAAAACAAGGATTGGTTAGTTTCCACGATCCTCAATATTCTTTGACCGAGTTGGGAAGGGAAATAGTAGGACACCTTAGCAATAAGAGTCCAACCCCAAAATGGGATGCACAGAGAAAGGAAAAACTGCAAAAAACCTACGATTTTTTAGAACTCCATAGACAAGGATTGAGCTATCAGCAAATAGGGGATAAATACGGCATAAGTCGGGAGCGCGTCCGTCAAATTCTTGCCAGTAACCCCGAATTTGAAGCTTATCGGCAAAAACAAAAGTAAAACAATTATCGTTGAACGACTGAAAAGAAGAGCAAGAAACGATTATAATTCTATCGGATAACCTGGATAGTTTAGGTTTTTATAGCATCTCGTGAGTTCATAATAGTGATATTGGGAAGCGGGATAAAAAGATGAAATATTGGCTTTAACTAAATCATCGGTAATTCCATTTTCCCTATTGTTGTATTGAATCTAAACCCTGTCTTGGATAATCTTAACCTGAATTAAACAACTATGTTGAGTTTGCTGTCACCTTTTGGAGATAATCAGGTATTGGCTTATGTCCATATTCCAAAAGTGTTAAGAATTATGTGCGATTGCCCCACCTCTTGACTAAGTTGTTAGAAAAAGTTTTTTTATTGTATGTTAGGATGTGGGCTGTTCATTTTTGGGTCTGATTTGTTCTTGTATTGATCGGACATTGATTGATGAGCCTTTTTCTGTCAACTCTTGAGGTTGATGCGTTTCATTTTTGAAGGCGAACCGATGAAATATTTCTTAACAAAATCACTAATCGCCACGGCGGGAATTACCTTCTTTACTCTCCTTTCTCCTTTCAAGACCCTAGGGGCAACCTTCGATAGTTTTCAGGTATTCGGCGATAGCCTATCGGATCCAGGAAATTTATATCAACTAACGGGCAATCTTTACCCGACTAGCCCCCCCTACGCAAATGGGCGCTTTTCTAACGGTCCGCTCTGGATCGAGTATTTACAGGAGGATTTCGGACTGCCGAATAGCGCGGTGCTGAATCTTGCCTACGGCGGGGCCACCAGCGGTCGTCAGAACGTGGCCGAACTCTTGTTCACGGGGGATTTTCCCGGATTACTCGACGAGATCGACTCGTTCGCCGCGAACCCGTTCCTATCAACTTTCGACGCTCGCGATCTCTTCGTCGTGTGGGCCGGGGCTAACGACTATCTTTTCGGCTTCACTACCGACCCCGATGCCGTAGTCGATAACATTATCGCCGCGGTTGAAACCCTGATCTCGCCTGCGGTCGGTGCGAAAACGGTGATCGTTCCGAATCTACCGGATCTCGGGAAATTACCCAGTCAGGCGGGAATACCGGGGATGACGAATCTAGCCCTAGAGCATAATCAGAAATTAGCCGCCGCACTTCAAGCCCTCCAAAACGCTCCCTCGACTGCGGCCACTCTGATCCCGCTTGATATCTACTCTCTCTTCGAGAACACCTACAACGATCCGTCTCGCTACGGTTTAACCAACGTCACGGACGCTTGTTTGAATATCAATACCGGGCAGAGCTGCTCGAATCCCTCCGAGTATCTTTTCTGGGACGGTTTCCATCCCACGACCGTAACCCATCGAGCGATCGCCGGTCTCGCCTCGACAACTCTCACCAGCGTTCCCGAACCGGACGCGACAGGTGCGATCATTATCGTCGCTTTTGTCGGTTTAGGTGTTAAAGTGGCGCAGGTAACGATGAAGAGAAAACCGAACCGGGCCAGCGATCCCGCCTTTCGGGTAAAAGCGGCTGAAGGGAGGAGTAAATCTTTATTCAGGTAGGTAGAAAAATCGTTATAGTGATGTGGAAAGAATCGCCCGTCACAGCATAGCTTGACGGTGGGAGTATGTCAATGTACGGCTGTAATGCCTGATTTTGTCCTATAGGTCTAATAAAGTTGTTAAGTATTGCCCTTATCGATCGAGATCGGGTTAGCTTGGAGATAGCAGTGAGCATTCAGCTTTAAACACTTAAGAACTGCTAACCGAATCACTGATAAGGGGGTTTTTTCATGGCTTTTAGCCGTTCTAGCGGTATTTTGCTTCATCCCACCAGTCACCCCGGTCGTTACGGGATTGGAGAACTAGGTAGGGAAGCCTATCAATTTATCGATTTTTTGGCTCAAAGTGGTCAAAAACTCTGGCAAATTCTCCCTTTAGGCCCCACAGGGTACGGTAACTCTCCCTACATGAGTTTTAGTGCCATTGCCGGCAATCATCTCCTGATTAGTCTCGATCTTCTTCGGGAGAAAAACCTGCTTAGTGAGGCAGATTTCGAGGAT
Source organism: Microcystis aeruginosa NIES-2549 (assembly GCF_000981785.2). NCBI lineage: Bacteria > Bacillati > Cyanobacteriota > Cyanophyceae > Chroococcales > Microcystaceae > Microcystis > Microcystis aeruginosa. The sequence goes on from NZ_CP011304.1 coordinate 2,557,124, forward strand.
ATTCCCGATTTTCCCCTCGATCAAGTGGATTTTGATAAATTGATCGCTTGGAAAATTCCCCTACTTAGAAAGGCGGCGAGCAATTTTGTCAAGGGTTCTGACACAATTCTTTACAAACAGTTTGCCGGCTTTTGTGCTGGCAATGCCGATTGGTTAGAGGATTACGCCCTATTTATGGCTTTATCCCACGCTTACCAGGGTAAAGCATGGATGGAATGGCCGACAGAAATTCGCGAACGTCATTGGGGTGCGTTGGAAACACCGAAACAGGAGTTACAAGAGGAGATTTTTCTGCACAAATTCCTACAATTTGAGTTTTTTGAGCAGTGGTTAGCCCTAAAACGCTATGCTAACTCCCTCGGTATCGAGATTATCGGTGATATCCCCATTTATGTCTCCCATAATAGTGCCGATGTTTGGGCAAATCCGCAGGTTTTCCGACTAGATACCCAAACCGGTAATCCCTTAGAAGTGGCAGGGGTTCCCCCAGATTATTTCTCAGAAACGGGGCAATTATGGGGAAATCCTCTTTATAACTGGGATTATCTCAAAAATACGGGCTTTGACTGGTGGGTACGCCGTTTAAAAGCGGTTCTTTCCCTAGTCGATATCATCCGTATCGATCATTTTCGCGGATTAGAGGCCTATTGGGCGGTGGCTTTTGGCCAAGAAAACGCTATTAATGGTCGTTGGCTCAAGGCCCCGGGTTATGATCTCTTTAATACTATTGGCGCTCGTTTAGGTAAATTGCCGATTATTGCCGAAGATTTGGGCGATATTGACCAAGCAGTCTTAGATTTTCGCGATCACTTTGCCTTCCCCGGGATGAAGATTCTCCACTTTGCTTTTGGGGGTGATGCGGGTAATCCCTATCTTCCTTTCAACGTCGAACGCAACTGTGTGATTTATACCGGCACTCACGATAATAATACCACTGTGGGCTGGTTTCAAGATAACGCCAATGACTACGAAAAAGCGCGACTTTATCAATATCTTGGCGCTCCCAGTGGTCAGGGAGTGGCTTGGGATCTGATTCGACTGGCCTATAGTTCCGTGGCTAATCAGGCGATCGTACCGTTACAGGATGTGTTAAGTTTAGGATCCGATGCGCGTATGAATACCCCTAGTGTCGCAGAAGGGAATTGGTCATGGCGCTATCGTCAGGAAGCTTTAACCGGAGAATATAGCGAGAGATTGCGAGATTTAGTCAATCTTTTTGGCAGAAATCGTTAAATAGGGTTTGCGGCAAAAAGCTTTTCCTGGGGGCAGGGTGTGGGGTGTGGGGTGTGGGGTGTGGGGTTTTACCGATTTTGAGGTAGTCAATTACCTAATTTTCAGGGAAAAAGTACCTGAATTTTCCCCCCGATCCCCGCAACGGCTGGCACTTTTTGAGGAAAAAAAAGTCTAAAAGTCTTATCCAACAAGGTTTTTAGATTTATTCAGCAGACCCTAAATCTCAAACCTTTTGTCGAGACGTTACCCCTAACGTCTCTTTTTGTCCGGTTAATGTGAGGGAGAATTTTTTAGCAATCTTTGCCGGATGCGATCGAGATTTTCTCGACTATTGACAGGTAAATGGGGTAAGGGTAATTCTAAATTGGGCCAATTACTCAAATCATGGCAGGGACAGGATAAACCCGATTGGCCCAGCACTTCAATTGGTACGGGTATATTACAACGAGCGCAGGGGTGAAATTCCCATTGAGGGGAAAGTAAGTCTCGGATAGTTTGTTGAGTACCTTCTAGGTAACAATCGCCACTTTGAGGATCAAGCATTTTTTGCCAACAATCCTCAAACTCCGACGAATAGCGATCAGCATTGAAAATTGGCAGCGGAAATAGCATAGCTTGGTTTTTGGGACAAATAACTTTTTTTCCCAATTGAAACCAATGGGCGAGATATTTTTTAACGGCGGGGGTGTCTGACATATAGTTAGGTGTGGAGGCTGCCCTGATTATTGCTCTTACCATCAATCCTAGCGTTAACTTCCGGTGTCGGACAGGTCTTAGGATGATTGATGATCGAGTTTAATAATTATTTTAGGTAACTGAGCATCTACAGCTAGATTAATCCCAATAAACTCACCATTAAAGCTTTTTGGGCGTGCATCCGATTCTCCGCTTGTTCCCAGACTTTTGATTGTACACCCTCGATCGCCCCGTCGGTAATTTCTTCACCCCGGTGAGCAGGTAAACAATGGAGAATAATCGCGTCTTTGTCAGCGTGACTCATTAGCTGTTCATTGACTTGGTAGGGCTGAAAAACGGGAATTCGGGCATCAGCGAGGCTTTCCTGTCCCATACTCGCCCAGACATCAGTATAGACCACCTGAGAGTCTTTTACTGCCGTAACGGGATCGTCGGTAATTAAGATTTTACTACCGGTTTTCTCGCCAATAGCCTGGGCGCTGGCGACAATTTCCCCATCCGGTTGATAGTTTGCGGGGGAGGCAACCCGCACATTTAGCCCCATCAAAGCACCACCCAAGAGGAGAGAATTAGCGACATTATTACCATCCCCCACATAGGTGAGGTTAATTCCCCGTAAAGTCTGAAAAGTCTCTTGGATAGTCTGTAAATCGGCTAATATCTGGCAGGGATGTTCTAAATCCGTTAAAGCGTTGATAATCGGGATGCGCGAGTAATTGGCAAAAGCTTCTAAATCCTCTTGTTTAAAGGTGCGAACTGCGAGAATATCGAGATAGCGATCGAGTACCCGGGCTGTATCGGCTAAGGGTTCCCCCCGTCCCACTTGGGTTACACTGGGATTAAGATCGATCACCTGTCCCCCTAACTGGTACATGGCGACGGTAAAGGAAACCCGGGTCCGGGTGGAAGCTTTATAAAATAGCAATCCCAAGACTTTTTTGCAGCTAGGGTTAAGAGTGCCAGCTTTAAGCTGTGCCGATAGATTGAGTAGGGCGCTGATTTCTTCGCTACTCATGTCGGTTATTCTTAAAACATCTCGTCCTTTTAAAGTGGCTACCATTGGTTTTTCTCTCGATAAACAGGGGTCTTGATTGGGTTTTATGGCAGTTAGCGATTAGCAAAAATCTTGAGCAAAGACCTTATTATAATCCAGTTTTTTCGTTATTAGGCAATTTTTCCCGAAAATTTTCATTGTGGGGGATGTTAGTCTAGCTAACACCCCCAAATTATCTGTTAAATTAGGTAGGTGTTAAACATTGTCAGATTCACCCCTTATCAAGGCGGCTCCCCCCGCCTATCGGCACCCCCCTTATCAAGGCGGCTCCCCCCGCCTATCGGCACCCCCCTTATCAAGGGGGGCAGGGGGGATCAAACCCAAAATCTAATTTCTACTTAACTAATTTTGCCCCACACTTAGAACAAAAATTAGACGAGGGCGGGTTTTTGTGTCCACAATTACCGCAGATAATTAAAGCTGGGTTAGCCACTTCCGTCACCGGAGAAAGAGGAATTTCTCCACCGCTATCCAACTTATAGTTATGGATTAACTGCAAAATAATTGCATCTTCCCGTTTATATTCTGTATTGTCTTTTCCTCCTGTTAATTCCTCGGAACGTTGTTGTAAATATTCAATGAAAGTCCGATACAAAGCTTGTTTTTTCTCTGGAGTGGCTGAATCCTGTAACTTAGCTGTCACCTGACTTTGAATTTTTTCCTTATCTTCGCGACAAGCTTTTACTTCTAACACCTGTACCGCGTCTTCCCAACTGGTAGCGATATCGACTTTTTTTAATCCCGTTGCGGTTTTAATTTCATAGCGAATTGTTTTCTCATTAGTGACTCGATTGACTTCTGGAAAAAGCACTTTTAAAGCCCGGGCTGTCACCACCAATTGATAAATACTCGGATCTTCGGGAAAAACATCCCAGAAAGGAGGTTCCTTTTGGATATGCACGGGGATGGGTAAATCGCGATTTTCTCCCATTTGTTGGGCGCGTTTAGCGAGAATAAATTCTCCTTTCCAGTCCTGATAGGATTGCCGCAGTTCTCGCATTCCCTCGAGACAGCGTAGGGAAAAACCGCCAATTTCCTGCACGAAGACAAGACGATGTTTTTCCACTTCTGCCAAGGGTTTAATATCGTCTTCGTTGGGGATAAATTCCCGCAGTTTCGGCATAATTTTTTGGGCTGCTGGGTTATTGGTATTTCTTCCCCCAATCAGGGCAACATTTTGATTTAATTGCGGCGTAAAACCCGCATCTTTTCCTCGCAAAACCGCAGGATTAAGCATAATTAGTGGTCGCGATTTTTGGTAGGCAATGCGAAGATTATTGATAATATCGGCATCGTTGTTATAAATTTTTAACAAGCGATCGCAGGCGGATAATTCCTGCTGAATGCGACTACTAGCGGGAGCATTTTGTAGTAGTTGATTAGCTTGGTTTAGGATAACTTGTTGAAAATCTCTTTGACGAATATCGGCAATCTCGGTGATGTCAAATAAACGCATATTTTCATCAGCGCGGCGCGTTTCTTTCCAGAGGGGGCTAGATTGCTTTAAAATCTCTTCTGAGAGGGGTAAACAAAGGTTATCCATACCTGTATCGTAGGCATTTTTGTTGCCGGCAATCCCCGATGCAAATTGTTCGATAAAGTCTTGATAAAGACCATTTAATTCTTGTCTGTCAAATAATTTAATCCCATTAATTAATAAAGCATCGGCACTATCGATCTGTTGATTAGCTTGGAGATTAAATAGATCGCGACTTTGAATTAATTTCTGACGGAAGCGATTAAACCGGCTTTCTAATTGATTAAGATGTTCCAGTAAACGATTAATAACCTCTACTCCTGCACCTCTGGTTTTTCGTTGAATATTGGCCATTAAATAGCCTTCCAATCCCGTTAAAGCTTCTTCACAATATTCTTCCATCTTATCTTTTTTCGAGATATGAAGTTTATCTTTGAGATCATTAATTTCCGCTAAGGCTGTATCGTATTCTCGTTGACGTTTACTTTCATTTTGACTCCAAACCTGTTCTTGATCGCGACGGAATTTTTCTGCTATGTCGGTGAAGATTTGTCGTACTAAAATAATAAAACTCTCGGCAAATTTTACCCCACGGTTCCGATCCTCAAGGATATTATAAAACTCCATTTCTAGGGACTTTTTACCCCGTTGAATAATTTCATCTCGGTTACTATAAATCTTTTTCAGGTAATCGCCGTGCAGCCGTTCATCGGGACTCAATTCTAGTAAATGATTGCGTTTAAATTCCTCGACTCTTGGCGTTAAATAATCATTAATAAATTGCAGAATTTTTCCCTGTTCATTGCCTAAAATATTAACACCCTGTTTGGTACAAGATAGCCAATTATCTTGATTGATTTCCTGACGAGTTTCGTTAATCCATTGGGAGATTATGGCAATTAAAGAGCGATCCTTGTCGGCACATAAATCCATAATTAATTCCCCTTCGCTCAAGCGCATTCTTTTGAGGATATCACCTCTGACTAACTCCAACATTTGAGCGGGTAAAATCACGGAATCATTCAGCCACCAATTAATTAAATCTTTGGCTAAACGTTCCGATAAAGAGGCACGAATTTGGGCAATAGGAATTTCAATAGTTGATAGCCCAAAACTCATAAATTGCTTAGGATAACCGCGACCCCCAGGGTCAGCTTGCGCCCAAGAACCCTTAATATTATCTCTAATGGAACGCTTATGGGGAGCAAAATCAGAGGTCATATCTAGGAAGATATTTTGGGCGATCATTTCCCGAATTTGACCGAGTTTAAAATCACCTTCTCCGTTTTTTGTCCCCACTAAGTAAGTAAAATCAAAGGGGGGTAGCTTACTAACAACTTCATCGACTAAACCGCTGCTAAACTGTTGATGATATTCGGTTCTGTAGTCAGAAAAGTAATTTAATTCCATCAGGGCAGCGTAACCATTAGCCAAAACTCGATCGCCGACACTAATCCCCGCAAATGCTTCAGGAGTGGGAACAATTGCCGTACTCAAAGGACTACTTTCCCCGCGTAACCAATTACGAATACAGTAGCCTAGATCGATTAACATTCCGCTACCTGTACCACCGTTTAAAGACCCCGTAGTAAAGACATTAATAGCAGTATTATTAACTTTAATTCCATAGCGATCGAGCATAAAGTTTTCTTGTCCTTTTACCCGTCTCACCGCATCCAGAAATTTTCTTTGGATCTCATGATAATTACAAAATAAAGCAAAACGTCCACAGGCGCGAATTTGTCCCGCTCCCGCTTCCAGGGAAGTAATATTTCTCTCTAATTCCGGGGGAAACCAACTATTAATCCAGGGATATCTATCCATGTCAGATACCATCTCCTGTACCTGTTTTCCACTCACCCGGGCCCAGTGTTTTTCGTTATCTTTAAAAGCACTGCCAGCAGCTTCAGGATTACTGATTTTATAATCCTTATCCGTGTCAACCACCAAAAAACTGACAATCGGAAAATTGCTCAAACTGCCATAACTTTCCTCGATTAGACGACGCAAGCGCGATAAAATTTCGTTACCCGTGCCACCTATACCCACTAAAACCGTGGGAACCATGCTTTTTTCTTCTACTGCTGCTGGCATAATTATTTAACTCCTAAGGCCATTTCTTGACGATTGCGAGGGACTTCGTAGGCGAGGAAATCGTAGGCTAATTTAGTGTTAGGAAAAATTGCCCGCGCTTCCTCTAACAGATTGGAAATATCCAGAGAATTACCCGGTAGATAACGGGGGCTAAAATGGGTCATTAATAACAATTTTACCCTGGCTGCCAAGGCCACCTGGGCTGCCATCGTCGAAGTGGAGTGAACACTTTCAAAGGCTAACCCGGCATCTTGGTGTGCAAAAGTCGCCTCATGAATTAACACATCTGCATCGCGTGCCAATTCGATCGATCCTTCACAAAAAATAGTATCGGTACAGTAGGCAATTTTACGGCCGATTTCCGTTTCCCCGCAGAGAGACTGACCGCGAATTTTTCTGCCATCGGGAAGGGTGACAGTTTCCCCTTTTTTCAGCTTGCCGTAAATCGGTCCGGGGGGAATACCTAAAGCGTTGGCTTTTTCCACATCAAAACGTCCAGGACGGTCTTTTTCCGCGATGCGATAACCGTGGGCGGGAATACGATGTTTTAATAGCTGACAGGAGACGGTAAATTCTTCATCTTCGTAGAGTATGCCGGGGGAAATGGCATGGACACGCACCCGATTGGCGAAATTAGTATAGGAATACTTAGCACAAGCACGCAGATAGTCCCCTAGTCCGGGGGGTCCGTAGATATCAATATCCTGAGCAGAACCGGCTAATCCGATACTGGCTAACAATCCCATTAAACCAAAGATATGATCCCCGTGCATGTGGGTGATAAAAATGCGTCGGATTTGGGAACTTTTTAGGTCGCTACGCAGTAACTGGTGTTGAGTTCCTTCTCCACAGTCAAACAGCCATATTTCCGCCCGTTGCGGCAACCGAAGGGCGATACTAGAGACATTACGCGAACGAGTCGGAACCCCGGAACTGGTTCCTAAAAAAGTAATCTCCACAGGATAGCTGTCAGGATAGAGGATTCTTTTTCTAGTCTAGGCTGTTTTGATCGATTTCTCGATCAAATTGCTGCTTTTCTGTATTTGATCACTTGGAAACAGGAAATCCCCTGATTTTGACCTAACTCTGCAATAATTACTCGCAGCCAGAAATACGTTGGTTCATATATCATACTTTGTGCTTTTTGTCAAAAAAACTTTTTTTTTGCAATAAAACTACACAAAAAAAAGATCATCGTTGTGGGTGAAATTGACTGATTTACTCGTCTTAATTAGGATCACCTTGTAGGTGTGGCAAGGGTTTCAACCATTGCCGCCCAAAAAAGCACAAAATAACCCATTATGAAATTCAGTAAAATCGCTGTAACCATTATAACATCGTTGTTAAATAAAAATCTTTCTCAATTAATTCTTAAGAATTTGTAAATATTGCGGAATGTTAATTTAAATATTCTCAAGCTTTTGGAGTCAATAAATAATTTTTGCTTATCTTTGTCCAACATCAGGTTAGAAGTTAGAAGTTAGAAGTCAGGAGTCAGGAGATTATTTTTATTTATTCTTCCCACACCCCACACCCCTCTCCCATCACCCCACACCCCACACCCCACACCCCACACCCGTTCGGACCTCGGACGTTCGGCGAGACTTCGGACGTTCGGCGAGACTTCGGCGTGAGCTTTTGTCGAACGCTGATCTCACGGCCGAAGCCCACACCCCATCCCTAGAACGATTTTGGATTGAGAATCCTGAAAATCCTCAAATCCTGATTAGATTTTGGCTTGTTAGAACTTCCTGTAAATATTGACTTTACTCTGTTTCTTGTTACCTTAATCCTAAAAGTTAGAACGAGATTGTAACAAAAAACAACAAAAAATAACAAAAAAAATGATGAAAATTTACAAAAAAGAATCCCAAAAGTGTTGAAAAATAAATCAAGTATGCGTACTATTCAACAAAGTAAAGAAAAAACCGAATCTTAAAACTGCTGCAAGTGGGTTGGGCGCATTGACATCCTCTCGCAGTATAACAGCGAAGATTGCTAAATCTCACGATTTAGGCTTCTGCTTCCTTCATCCCTACATACTATAGTTATGACCACACTTCTAGTCCCAGTTTACCTTGATGCCCTCTACCTCCCCACCAAGACAAATGTACTGGAGGAAATGACTGATTATCAGCAATTCTCATTTTGAAAACAAAAGAAGATAAAGTTCTCTATGTGAACAAGAGAACTTCTGTCTAATTATCATTTTTTTTCAAGATAATCATCATAATTAGCTTCAAGAGACAGTTTTAAAATATCTGCCCATAAATAAACTTATCTCAACTCATAAATTTAGCTGAAATTCTGACCTAATTTGTGGTTTTTTCAATGAATAAAATAATCTTTCCTTCTCTCGAAAAATTGACATTTTTAACTAGAATTTATTTTTTTGAGCGGGACATATTCGGTAAGAATAAACAAGAAAAACTCTGACCAATTCTTAAACCAAAAATATTTTAATAAAGTACGAATATCATTAAAAAAACTGGTGCGAGTAACTAATAACTCACGAATATTTTGATAAGTATGATTAACTAAATCTAAAACGGTATGAAATAAAAAAGCTAGTAAATTTAAAGACAACAAGAACTCGCATAAATGACTTTGACCATGACCAAAATTATGTTCTAAATTATAACCGTGATTTTTAAGAACGTTATTTCCTTCATTCTCAACTTTCCATCTGCTGCGTCCAGCTTTGACAATTTTTTCAACATTATTTTCAGTAATTTGATGATTGGTAATCCAATTATTTTGATAGATAATTTTCTGTGTTTTTTCATTAATGACCGTGACTTCACACCAATTAACTTCGAGACTTGACTCGACCTCTCTCAGAGGAACTCTAGAAACATAACGATAACGATAAATGAGATTCTTTCGTCCATCCCATTGTTTCTTTTCTACGGCTTTAACTTCTCCACTTTTTTCTAAAAATTCTAGCCATTCATATAAGGTTTTATGAGAAGTTTCAAGACAAACAAAAATAAAATTATAACCTTGTTTTAGAGCTAACTCACAGATAGGTTGGCGAGAGTATAAGTCATCTCCTAACAGGGTTACAGGATAACCATACTTCTTTTGATGATTCTTATCTAACCATCTTTTAACAGCCGCATTTTCACAATCTTGTTTTTGCTGCCCATCTTGTTTTTTAATAAATTCTGGTTCTAAATTAATCACTTGTTTTTGCTCAGGAGAAACCACAATTGGCGTGACGCAACCATGAAAATAAGTTGTCGTTCCATTACGATGATTGCGGCAATTACAATGGGGACAACTAATTTTCTTTGAAGAAAAATATTCCGTACCATCTAAAGCTATTAAAATTTCCTCATCTAAGTAGAAAAATTTTTTAATAACTCCCTGTTTTTTTAACCATTGATAGACTTGTTGAAAAGAGCCAAATATTGTGGCAGCTGGGATAGGATCTAACAGGTTTCTGATTTGATTATCACCAGGTATTTTTTTGATACCAAATAAACTTGAAGCATTATCTTTTCCCTTACTACTTTTCATCAAACGTTGATGCTCTAAAAAAGAAGGTGACTGAGTAAAAAAAACCGAAAAAGCCGCCTTAACTGCATCTTCTACCTGATATTTGGTATTGTTTCCTGGTTTTCTGTCATCGGGTAAGTCATGTAATTCTTGAACTAAAAATTGTATTAATTCAGGAATTTCTAAAGTCACAGCCTTTTTCGTCATCGCAGAACAGTTTGATTAATTAATATTTCCAACTTAATAATTTTACCTCAACAGACAACAATCATCAATTTTTATTTGGTTCTCTTTCTGATGTAGAGAACTTTTGTTCTAGATTTCTCCCATCTTTCAAATATTTTGAGTATAAATACTCTATATACTCACTTCTCTGCGATGCAGTCGCACTCGCGGGAGCGCATTTTGTAGCTTGCTTAAAGCTTTGTTTCTGTCTGTATCACTTGTTACTTTTTAAAATGAGAATTGCTGGGATAAATATATGCCCATATCCATCGGCTCCGGCTTTATTGCCATCGGACTCAAGTTTACCTGCTTCCAGATGTTAGACTGCTTTGCGCTGCTAACCGTCGCCTTTGGGGAAGATTTCGAGATCAACCTGTTGGGAATTGCCAAGATGAAAATTCCCACTCCGGCAAAAGACTCGAAAAATACAAGCTGTATTCTCAATATGACGATGCTCCTACGAGCCAGATTTTCTCTGAGTGAAGGAGTAATCTCCATAGAAGGTCAATTAGCCTCAGATTGCTACATCCTATCGCCAGATTGCCGCTTAACTGGTGGCTTTGCCGTCTGTCTCTGGGTTTCTGGCCCTCATGCAGGGGATTTTGTCATTACTTTAGGCGGTTATCACCCCCTATTCAAAAAACCTGCCCACTATCCTACAGTCCCTCGTCTGGGTTTCCACTGGAAAGTAGGAGATTGCCTATCCCTCAAGGGAGAAAAATACTTTGCTCTGTGCGCTCATGCCATCATGGCCGGTGGCCGACTAGAAGCCAATTTCAAACTCGGTAAACTGTGGGCTAACTTTGTCGCTGAGGCTCATTTCCTCATCTCTTGGAAACCCTACTACTACGAAATCCTAGTACAAGTGAGGATTCAAGCTGGCTATGGAATACTCGGACCTGTTAGTTTAGGGGTGCAACTCCATATCTGGGGTCCAGAATTTGCCGGTACAGCCACATTCTGGATTATCTTCGTCAAAGTCACTGTGGAATTTGGCGATCAATCTTCTCGCTTACCAGAGCCTATCGATTGGGAAAGTTTCCAAAGTTCCTTCTTACCCCCTGCGAAATCAACAGCACAAGGTTCATCAACAGCTGCAGACGTTTGTAGTGTTGTTCTCAATCAAGGAGTCACCAAACAACTCTCACCAGCAACAACCAAAGAAGTCGCCTTTGTCGTCAATCCCAAAGAGTTAGAGCTAGTAGTTAATTCTGCTATCCCCAGCAAGCAAGCATCTTACAATACCCAATCTCTTGGGGTGAATAACAACACCGATTTTGGCGTTCGTTCCATGGGCATTAAAAATGCTCAACTCGAAAGCAAGTACAACATCAAAATTACCCGGAAGACAAAGGGAGGAATCTCACAACCCGTTGACCAGAACCAGTTCCAATTTATCCCGATAACTCAAGATGTACCAACCGCACTTTGGGGCGATGCTAAAGTTAAAGTTGTCAAAGTAAAGGGTAAAGACTCAGAACGAATTCTTCTCCCTGAAGCTAACGATCAGCAATTTGTTAAGAACACCCTCTCCGGTTTCCGGATTGTTCCTCAAATCAAGAAAGATGTCTGTAGCACCAATAGTATTGATGTCAAGAAATTGCGACACGATACCACCCGCCTAAGTGACGTTTACGCTTGGCAACAAATGACGGCTTTTTCTGGGGTTTCTACCGACAATCAAGCTCGAACTACAGCCATCAAAAACAACATTGTCAGCACCAATACTCAGAAGACGCGCAACAATCTGCTCCAATCTCTCGGCTTTAATCTAGCCGATGATGTTAAATTAACCGATTCGGTGGCTAATTCTTTTGTCACTGCACCCCAGGTTAAAGCGTAATTCAAGTGGGGCAGGTCTGCTGTTGCCCATTTAAACGGGGTATTCTAGGGTTAGAAAATCCCTAAAACTCCCCCCCTCTCTCTCCTACTCTCTAGCTTCAATCCACAATACAAAATCAATTAATCATGTCCACATCAACAGTTAAAGTTCAATTCATCCAACATCGCCAACCTCCCCTAGATAGTGGTACTTACACAGTCGAAGTTGAACAAAAAGTTAAAACCAAACAGTCTGACAAAATACCTGAGCAGACATTCAGTAAAGAGCTTACCTTTTATGTAGATGGCCACCGGTTTGCTCCCCTAACTCCTGATAGCATTTATGCCGTTTTTCCCCCTGCGGGAAACTTGGGTGAGTATTCTAATGCCTTGCCCCATATCATCCTCAAACGCGGTACTCTGCCTTGGGAGCGTACTATCAAATCAACAAATTCTGATCTCCCTTGGTTAGCTCTCCTTTTGTTTCAGGAATCAGAAAAACCTGAACCACAAACGATTAAATTAAAGGAGCTAAAAGCAACTTCTGGTAATACTAAATTCCCCACATTTGCATACGAGCCGGGGCAAAATGATGAAGATGTGGTGACGGTAATTGATGTCCCTAAAAACATTTTAGAAAAGATTCTTCCTCCAGAAAAGGATCTGACTCTACTTGCGTCTGTTAACCAAATAACCAACGAGAAAAATGAATCTCTCAGTGAACCTTTAGCCACTATTTTAGGCAACCGCTTACCCAAGAAAGGGGAAGTGAGTACCGTTCATTTAGTCGCCCTTGAAGAACGCTATAATAGTGGAACATTTGACTATCAAGGTGCAGGACCTAACGATTTCATCCGTTTAGTTAGTCTTGCTAGTTGGAGTTTTACCTGTGTTAATAGTAAGCACAATTTCGATGCCCTGCTTAAAGAAATTGATCGCGAACCCGATACCCTCAGACTTCCCTCCCAAAACAATCATCCAGCGAAGCAATACCTAGATTTAGGTTATGTACCTCTCCACCACGCTCTGCGACAAGGAGATAAAACAGTTTCTTGGTATCATAGCCCTTTAAGTACAGGCCAAAGCCAAGATAATCTAACCGCTCCTGTTGCTATAGCTGATCAATTGATGCGTTATGATCCTAATACGGGTATGTTTGATGTTTCCTACGCTATGGCTTGGCAGTTAGGACGAATGCTCACCCTACAAAATCAACCCCTGGCTGTTGAGATTTTTAACTGGAAACGCTCTAAAGCTCAAGATTTACATCAGATACAGCAACAAGTGCTGCACCTACCTTTCCAAAGCACAACTGAAACTAACGGGGATCTACCAACAGCGATCGCCAATTGGTTCCAAGATTTAGAATTGCTCAAAAACGTTCCCTTTAACTATTTAGTTCCCGATACACGGTTACTTCCCCCCGAATCTTTGCGCTTCTTTTGGATAGACTCTTATTGGGTTGACTGCTTACAAGATGGGGCTTTTAGTGTCGGACGAGTTACGAAAGAAGACTTACGATTAGATGTTCAAACTCGCAGTTTACAGCGAAGAAGCCTCGCCCCGTCTGATAAAACTATTACTGGCTTTTTGTTACATTCAGAAGTAGTATCCGGTTGGCCCGGTTTAGAAATAGAAGGTTACGTCAATCGCGTAACTGGAACCGATTTTGTCGGACCAGAGAATAAACTAACCATACTCCGAAGAGATCTGCTATCAGATAATATCTTACTCTGTTTTTTTGCCGGGGAAGTCAAAACCCTTGACCTTTCGCTTCAGGGATCATCCGTTAATTGTGGTGTAGATCCGATTAAAAAAGGAACTAAGATTACTAAAGGACTACGAAACCTCGATGGTGAGCAAAAGACGGGGAACATAGAGGTTCCCTTCCGAAATGAAAATCTAGGAGTAATTAATATTGAGGAAATGACCAAGAGGCTCAAACAAGGATTAAATGTACCCTACGATTTCACTTCTGCTCAATTGGCAGCCACCATGATTGAGGGATCGCCCAAAGTTAGATTTGTCGCACGGGGTTAGAGATGAGCCTTTAGTCAACGAAACTATTCAGTTATTAGAGGAAATTGATTTTCCTGATAATTAAGAGGTGTTAGCGGCTGATTCATCGCCCTGGAGTAGATAATTTAGCCCCAAATACCAGTAATTCGCCACGTTTTCAGGATTAGCATCAATTTGTTCCTGATAGTAAGCGATTTGTTCAGAAAGATTATTTTCCATAATAGTCTAGGTAGGGTTGGCCGAATAAATCTAAAAACCTTGTTGGGTAATGTCTTTGGGCTTTTTGAAAATCAAAAAGTACCGGATATGGGAGTGATCGGGGGGGACAATTCAGGTACTTTTTCCCTGAAAATTAGGTAATTGACCTCCTCAAAATCGGTAAAACCCTACACCCCACACCCCATACCCTACCCCCACGACAAACTTTTTCCACATACCCTAACTAACTCAACGCTTCAAAATAATCGCGAATTTGGTTACATCGTTGGGGTTGACGCAGTTTTTGCAACGCTTTCGACTCAATTTGTCGCACCCTTTCCCGGGATAATTCCAAGGTGCGACCGATATCACCTAAAGAATGGGATTTACCATCGAGAAAACCATAGCGCAATTCAATCACTTCTCGTTCGCGAGTGGTTAAATCTCCCAATAATTCTCTCATATCTTTTTGCAAAGATTCATAGACAAGACGATTTTCTGAAGACACTTCTTCGGTTTCCAAAATGTCTATTAATTCCGTATCTTTTTCCTTGCCCACTTTTATTTCTAAGGAAACCGAACGCGGCACTTTCATCAACAATTCCCGCACAGCTTCAGGAGTCATCGCTAACTCTTGGGCAATTTCCTCTACGGTCGCAGTGCGACCGCGCATTTGCGAGATTTTCCGTTGTGCCTTCTTAATTTTGTTGAGTTTTTCGGTAATATGAACCGGTAAACGAATAATCCGGCTTTGAGTTGCGATCGCTCTCGTAATTCCTTGACGGATCCACCAGTAGGCATAGGTACTAAAACGATAGCCTTTGCTGGGATCAAATTTCTCGACGGCGCGTTCTAAACCCAGGGTTCCCTCTTGAATCAAATCCAATAATTCTAAACCGCGATTCTGATATTTTTTGGCCACCGACACCACTAGACGTAAATTGGCCTTGATCATCTGTTCTTTGGCACGGGTACCAAGGGCAATAATTTCTTCTAATTCCCCCACTTCTAAGCCCACTAGGTGGGCCCAGTGCTGTTTTCCTGCTTTTAAAGCATTTTTTAATTCAGAAACGTTTATTTGGGCGGTTTTTGCCCAACGTTCTAGGGAGGGACGATGGGCTAATTGCGCAGTTAGTTGATCGCGAATCTCAATTAACTTGACAAATTGCTGTACTTGTGCATCACCTTGTTTAACGGCGGTGGCGCGGAATTTCAGTAAAGACAGATGACGCTGCACCTGTTGCGCTTGTTCAACTTCCTCGTCCCGTTTGAGTAGAGGCACTCTGCCAATGTCTTGCAGGTATAAACGTACTAAATCAGTAGTTGTCCCTTTGTTGTAGCTTTTTTCAGGACTAGATACTAGATCATCTTCTAAATCACTGCCGAGAAAATCTTCATCTAGGTTGATCGAGTTTCCCTTCAGTTTTAAGATAGAAAAAGAGGGAGAGATCAATTCAGTTTCGAGCGTCGAGGGGTTAATTGCAGACATGATGGCTTCTCTACGGGCGACTGTGATAGGAATTAGAAACTTCTAAATCGTTCACCGTAGTCATAGCTTTCCCACTTAAGCGAGGAAATGATGCAGTCGGGAAAAATTTTTTTTCAAAAGCATTGATCTTTAAACCTAGAAGTTACACCAATTCTGGGGTTTACCTTCTTAGCCCAACTTCTAGAATTAATGATTGATTGAGAAGTAATTTCCCCTAAAGCCCTATTCCTATCTATTCCTGACTTTCCAGATAATTACGGATTTGTTCTAGTTTAGCAAGGGCTTTTCCTGACTGTAAACATTGTTGTGCTTGCTGGAAACCCGCGGGGATATCTGGGACAATTCCACAGCGCCAAAGATAAAAACCACCGTTAAAAATTGCCGCATCGGTTAATTCATTATTTTCTCCGGCTAATAAACCCTTTAATTTAGCGGTGAGCATTTCTAAAGATTCGAGGGGATAATCCGAGGGACAAAAACCATA
This sequence comes from Microcystis aeruginosa NIES-2549, assembly GCF_000981785.2. Classification (NCBI taxonomy): domain Bacteria; kingdom Bacillati; phylum Cyanobacteriota; class Cyanophyceae; order Chroococcales; family Microcystaceae; genus Microcystis; species Microcystis aeruginosa. The sequence goes on from NZ_CP011304.1 coordinate 2,573,415, forward strand.
ATCGCGAGGATTTAGGAAAAATCGCTGAAAGGAAGGGGGATCGGTGGGATTTCCCAGACCAATAATCGCCGTCCGATTACAGGCTAAATCACAACTCCCCTCTAATCCTTTCACAGTCGTGAAGTGAGAGATATTTCTCAGGGCAAAAGTTTCGCGAAAACGATCTTCGGTGGGGGGATGAACAAAACCCGATATCTGATGAATATTACCGACAAAAGGCGACCAGATTAACTCTACCGTGGCCATGGGCGGACGTTTACCGATTTGCTCCCGATAGGTGACAAAATTCTGTACTAGGGGAAAGTGGCGCGGAATATAGAAAAAAGTCAATCCTGTGGTGATTAAACAGTCTTTCACCGCTGCTAAGGATAATTGACTAAAATCTGCTCCTAATTGCTGCCAGATTTCCCTGAGAGAAATACCGTATTTAGTCGGCATTCGATCGCCCCCGTGCAGGACTACGGGAACCCCCGCCAACCCTAAGATTAAAGTAGTGATCGGAGTAACTGGGGCAGTGCGAGAGCGTCCATCGTAGGGATTGCCAAAAATAGTGATCGGATGCTGAAAAGAGGCTGATTCTAGGGTTATTTGCGGGCCAAGCTCGGCGTAGGCATCAAGCATTCCCGCTAACTCATCGCTGGTGGGGCGTTTAATGCGATGGGCAATCATGAAAGCACCGATTTGGGCCGGGGTTGCCTCTTGGGTTAACATCATCTTGGTGGCCATTGCCGCTTCGGGACGGGTTAAATTTTTGCCCGTATGGGTGCCACTACCGATCGCTTTTAATAATTCTCGAAAAGTATCGCTCATCTCAAGGAAGAAAATAAAGAGTAAATAGGATTGATTGGGATTGCTAAGGCTGTAAAGGGTGGTTTTCTAAGCTTTCTAGCACACTTTGATTCATTTGCCGCACTAATTGACAAAAATGAGCGATCGGTGGTATCTGTAAGCGATCGCTGGTGGTGACAAGGACTACCTGACGGGTGAGGCGCTGGTGAAATTTACCATGATTAGGGTGGGGATTTTTGTTGTTGGGGCAAGCAAGAGGACGAATGGCGAGGGTAGCATCGCTGCGGGCTTCCATCAGGGCTGATTGGGGCAGAAGAGCGATAATATTACCCTGACGCACCACACCGCGAAAAGCATCAAGGGTGTTTAATTCCATGACAGTTTTCAGGTGGGCATCCTGACGGGAAAACCATTCTTGTACTAATCTTTGCATTCCGTAGCCATCTTTGAAAACCACTTGCGGATAGGGGATTAATTCCGACCATGGCACTTCTTTGTATTGGGCGAGGGGATGATTAGCGGCCATGAGAATTTCGATCGCTTCTTGGTATAATACCTCGACCACCATCTCCGGGCTAGAGGTGAGAAAACGATTATTCATTACCAACGCCACATCTACTAAACCATCCCGCAAGACTTTTAAAGCGCGATCGCTGCCTAGGGCTGTAACTCTCAACTGAACTTCTGGGTATTCAGCACAAAATTTCGGCAAAATCGGCGGTAAATAGTGGGCGCACACGGAATGAATCGCCGCCACGCACAATTCTGGCTGTTTTCCTGCCTGTAGGTCAGTGATTTCCCTGTGAACATTCGTCCATTCTTGACAAATTCGTTTCGCCCGGGGCAGTAATTTCTCGCCGGCAATGGTTAACTTCGCTTGGGCGGTACGATGAAAAAGAGGTAAGCCCAAATCGGTTTCTAGGGATTGAATCTGCCGGCTGATAGTCGATTGGGTGACTCCACACTGGCGGGCGGCTTGACCGAAATTGCCCGTATCGGCTACGGCTAAAAAGGCTTGCAATTGCTCGATCCGCATTCTTTCTCGTTTTAATTACATTCCTTCATGACTTTATGACAATAACGAATTTTATTGGGACTTTTGGTAGAAATTGCTACCGTTTTCTCAGTTATCAGTCATCAGTTATCAGTTATCAGATGTGAGTTTTCAGTTCACATTTTTGTCAATTATCAGTTCACTGTTTGCTGTTCACTGTTGACTGATTACTGAAAAAAACTACCCCTGCACCACCTGTTTAAGGGTGGTAAAGGTTTCTAGGTTGATTAACCCCCGGCGCTGACCTTTTTGGTTGGAAATGCCCAAAAATACCGATTCTCCCTGTTTGGGATTGCGATCGAATCGGGGGGAAGAATTGATATAAACTAAAGCACTATCGGACTCCATGGCGAATTGACGACTTTCTCGATAGGATTCGGTGACAATACAATCGGCATGACCGCTACTATACTTATTAATCCAAGCGATCGCATCAGTGAGGGTATCCACTAACCTAAAGGCCACCGTTTTTTCTAAATAGGGTCTTTGCCAATCATTATCGGTGGCAATGGTTAAATGTTCGGGAAAATCCGCCGCTAATCGGGTATCTCCCCGCAATTTAAAGCCTTTTTCCTGCAAACTTTTAAACAAACGACTTAACGTCGAAGAATTCTGATGGGGACTAATTAAAACTTTTTCGATCGCGTTAACCGGATCTGGTATGCTGCCATGACTATCGATAATTACCTGACGGGCTAACTCCAAATCGCCACTAGGAGACCAATACAAATAACAGTTTCCCATGGCCGCACGCAAAACGGGAACTGTGGCCAATTGACTCACCTGACCGATTAAACTGGGGCGACCGTAGGGAATAATCAAATTAACATAATTTTCCTGGGTCACCAACTCCTCTAGGGAGGGACTAGAATCACAGGGTAAACCACTAACACAATCCATCGGTAAACCCACATCTTGCAATGCTTCTTGGATAATTTCCGTAATCACCTCATCGGAATGACTAGAGGCATTGGAACCACGAATAATCAAACTATTGCCACTTTTTAGGGAAAATCCCGCCGCTACCATCGCTAATTCGGGAAAACCTTCATAGACTAAGGCAATCACTCCTAAGGGCATCCTTTGGCAATAGGTTTGGGAAGGATTGAGTTGATAGGCGGCGTTAATTACCTGTTGCAGCGGATCCGATGCTTCCGCCAGTTGTTGCAATACCTCCACCGTCGTCTCTAAACGTTCGGGAGTTAACCTTAACCAGCGAATCATTTGTTCTGAGACGGCCATCTCTCGACTGACTTCTAAATCGAGGGTATTGGCTTCTAAAATGCGATCAAAGCCAGTTTTAATGCCCTTAGCGATCGCGATTACTCCGCGATTTCTTTCATTGCCATTAAATTGACCTAGAGCCAGAAAAGCATTATATGCTTGCTTAAAGATCGTCAGGGGGTTTTTCGGGGAACTTTCGATCATAGATTCTTGTCTAGCGTCGATAGGCTAACCAAAAGATTAACGCGGGCAAAATAACTAATAGCATAACTAGAATTGCCCCAAAAATCACGCTTACCCCCGGCGGTGATTTTAAAATTAACGGTAGCCAGACGATCGATAATAACAGAATTATCCCGATCATCAGGGGTAATACCTCTTCCCCAAGTCGCTTATTCGTACTCACCCAACGAAATCCCGTCCAGCGCCAAGTGCGTTTATAGGGATAGTGGGGGGCTAATTGTTCGATAATTTGACCGTTTTCCTGTACCACAAATATTTGTTGACAGCGATCGCAGCCAAAGGCATCGGTCAATAAAATTGGGCATAATGTCCCTTTCCGACGACAGGGACACGGGTAGTCTTGGTGTTGGTCGATTTTGGTATATTTATGCGGTCGCACAAGCTAAATTTTGTTTATAAACGGTTGTTTTTAGTCGCTCGTGGTCAATAGCTAAGGGATTCAACGGTTGCCCAAAATCCTGAAACCTGTTTCTCACGGGTAATTCCCATCTTAAGGGATATCCCTAAATTATTCCTACCAATCTTAAGGTCTATTTTAAGATTTTTCCAAGCGGGCAACGCGATTCGAACGCGCGACATTCACCTTGGCAAGGTGACGCTCTACCACTGAGCTATGCCCGCAAGCCGTTTTTTTCACACTTACCTGAGTATGCCAAATCTCAGAGCATTTGTCAAGTAGTTGGGAGCATTTTTTTACAATGATTCATCTTCTGGCAAATCCCCCAAACCCGTAATAGCTTCGAGAACCACTTCTATCTTAGCCTGTAGTCGGTTGAACTGATGTTCCAAGCGATCAAAACGCTTGTCAATGGCGGCGAATTTTTCAGCCACTGTGGCGAATTTTTCAGCCACTGCGGCGAATTTTTCATCTATATGCCGTTCCATAGCGTCAAAAGCTTCCGTAATCCGCCCCTCTGGTTCCAAATCTAATTCCAGAGTCTTGATTCTCTCGACAGCGTTGACTAATTGCCGTCTGAGTTGGTTAATATATTTGTTCTGTTCGGCTTCGCTCATCAGTGGAACTCCGGGGGAGTGGGGACACCTAAAACCCTAAATTCTGGGGGAATTTTGTTAGCCTTCCATCAGTGCCTGTTGGGGATTATTTTGCAATAATTCTAGGGGTTTATCTTCATCCCGGGGGCGCAATTGACGCATGAGACTAGCCATTTCTAGGGCAGATAGGCCATAATTCCAGCCCAAATTACTTTTAATACCGGCTCGTTCGAGAGCCTGTTGTAGAGTATCAGTGGTGAGAATACCGAAGACAACGGGAACACCTGTCTGAAAAGCGGCCGCAGCGATGCCCTTAGCGGCCTCGGCGGCAACGTAATCAAAATGGGGCGTTTGGCCGCGAATAATTGCCCCTAGACAAATAACGGCATCGTAACGGTGGGAAAGGGCGACTTGACGGGCTACCATTGGCACTTCAAAGCTACCCGGTACCCAGATATAATCCACTTGAGTGCCATCGGGATTGACATCAACCCCGTGACGCTTGAGACAGTCTTGACAGCCTGATAACAGTTTATCAGTGACGAGATCGTTAAAACGACCAATCACGATCGCAAACCGCCAAGAGGATATATCCTCGGTAAAATTTCCCTCAAAAACAGTCATAAGGTGTGGGGTGTGGGGTGTGGGGTGTGGGGTGTGGGGTGTGGGGAAGTGGGGTGTGGGGTGTGGGGTGTGGGGAAGTGGGGGAAGCTGTCTCATCACCCTATCACCCTATCACCCTATCTCCTCCTGTCTCCCGTCTCCTGATCAAGACTAAATCACTAAAAAGTTTAAAATAGCGACGGCAACCACTAAAATTGCCCAAATTGCCGAACCCACATAAAGAAGGGGTTTCGATTGATCCCAGTTTTGGGGGGAAGCATAGGCAACGGGGACACCAATCACCATCAGCAAGGAAAATAAAACTAGGGCAATGAGAAAAAATTGAAAAACAATAGACATGATTGGGTTCTCCTAAAGCAGTTGATCTTTATCTAGACAATTCTCCCAGATTTGATACTTGTATGGAAGAGCCTCGCTTCCACTCAACTTTAACTGGACGATCCTTCCTCTAAGTCCTGCCTGAATCAGGGTTTACAAGGAGATATGCCCGTCAGACCGAATCCACGAGCATTTTAATTTTACTCCTAGTGACTACCTAGCCGCAGCGGGGCTGAAAACTTTTTTCCATTGTCTATCCTTGCCAAAAGCAGCAGGGCAAGGGTTAGGTGGGGGAATTGACTCCCTGTAATCCCTTACTCAGATTAGCCTATTTTCGCGTTTTCGCCAAACCTAGTCTAGAAAGGTCTCCAGACTGCTGAACTGCTAAAAGCTAATGGTTGAGGCCCCCCAAACGGATGCCGGCGCCAAAAATGACGAATAATACTGCTAGAGTGGTGACGGCGACTATGTGCAGAGCGAGGAAATTTAAGTTTTCCTTGCTCAGTTTAGGGATGAGAAAAAAGCGGGAATGAAGGGCTAAGATGAGAGTTAAGAGCAGTAAAGCCAACTTAATTCCTATATAAACCGATAAAAAACTATCAAATGACCAAAAATCACGAAAACTGGGCAAATAAATCCAAGTCAGTCCTAGGCCCGTTATTACCTGCAACAATAGCGCAGATAACCCAAAACCTTCAAAATATTGCTCAAATTGACGAATTCGGTCTGGTTCTCGGTTTTTGAGGGCCTGGGGTAGAACGGTGACTGCCAACAATAAATGGCCACCGGCCCAGACGGTCGCCCCTAGGGTGTGGAGAATTACTAAAATTTTGAACAACATCGGTTTCTCTCAGTCAAGATTTGCTAACTTATAGTTCTTGACCCGGTTATTGCCGAGCATTTAGTAACAATAGATACAGAAAAAATCCCGATAACTTCTCCTTACTAAAAAATATGGATTTAATTTTATGTCATCAAACGGCGGATTTTGACGCTTTGGGGGCAGCGGTGGGTTTATCGTTGCTGAAAGCGGGTAGTCGCATTGTGTTAACGGGGGGAGCGCACCCAACAGTGAGGGAATTTTTAGCCCTGCATCGGGATGAATTCGCTTTAATTGAAATGCGTAGTGTCAATCCGTCCCAGATTCGCTCTTTAATTATCGTTGATAATCAGTGGCGGGAGCGTCTGGGAAAAGCTTCCCAGTGGCTCGATTTAGGGCATTTACAGGCGATCGAATTGTATGATCATCATTTGGATAGTGAAAGCGATATTCATGCCTCTAGCGTCCATTTAGAGGCAGTGGGAGCCACCACGACTTTAATTGTCGAAGCTTTACAAAAAGCCCAGATTAAACCAAACTCGATGGCAGCGACGGTAATGGCGCTCGGTATTCATGTTGACACGGGTTCCCTGACTTTTGCCGGTAGTACCCCCAGGGATGCCTATGCTTTGGCTTGGTTAATGACCTGTGCTGCTAACATTAAAACGATCGCCCAATACTGTCAACCGAGTTTTTCCCCGCGCTTACAGGAGTTATTTAGCCTTGCTTGGGAAAATCTAGAGATTAAAACGATCCATGACCGTAAAATCGCCCACGTTCTCCTCCATACTGCCGATTTTATCCCCGGTTTGTCTAGTGTAGCCGAGCGCCTAATGGAATTATCCGATAGTGATGCGTTACTTTTCGGCCATAGTTATAGTAAAGACGAGGAAGATAATTCCCGACAGCGTTTAACTGTGATCGGTCGCGCTAGGATCGATGGAGTGAATCTATATCGGCTTTTTTCCCCCTATAACGGCGGTGGTCATGCTCAGGCCGCTTCGGTGAGTTTTCGCGATGTTCAGCCAGTTCAACAGTTAAACCAACTGCTGGGGGACTTAATTGCTCAAATTCCTCCTTCTCCCACCGCTAGGGATTTAATGTCTTCCCCGGTGCGGACAATTCGTCCCGATACTTCCATATCTCAAGCCGAGCGCATCCTTTTCCGTTACGGCCATTCGGGGTTATCAGTGGTAGATGAGCAGGATCGCTTAGTTGGGGTGATTTCTCGTCGTGACCTCGATTTAGCTCTCCATCACGGCTTTTCTCGCTCTCCCGTGAAGGGATACATGACTTGTAATCCGAAAACTATTACCCCGGACACTTCCCTTCAGGAAATCGAGTCGCTGATGGTAACCTATGATTTAGGGCGTTTACCTGTACTAGAAAACGGGCAGTTAGTCGGTATCGTCACTCGTACAGATGTATTAAGACAGATTCATCAAAATGAGCGGGTGCGTTTTGAAGGGGTTGCTTTGGTTTCCTGTCTTTTACCGACGATTAAAGAGCGTTTAGAGCCGGTTTTATGGTCATTCCTGCAAGCTGCCGCCGCTGCCGCTCAACAACGGGGTTGGCATCTCTATCTGGTTGGGGGTGCGGTGCGCGATTTACTTTTAGCGGCAGAAAGGGATACTTTATTGTTACAGGATATCGATTTAGTGGTGGATGGCTGCCATCGCGCCGCCGGTGTGGGTGCGGGGGTAGAATTGGCTAATTGTTTACGCGAAATTTATCCGGGGGCCCGGTTATCGATTCACGGGGAATTTCAGACGGCGGCTTTGTTATGGCACAAAGATGAGCGTTTTGGCTCGTTATGGGTGGATATCGCCACGGCACGCACGGAATTCTATCCCTATCCTGCCAGTAATCCCCAAGTGGAGGCTAGTTCGATTCGACAGGATTTGTATAGAAGGGATTTTACAATTAATGCTCTGGCAATTCGCCTAACTTCGCCGAAAGAGGGGGAATTACTCGACTTTTTTGGTGGTATGTTGGATTTACGCGCTCAAGAAATCCGGGTTCTCCACGCTAATAGTTTTATTGAGGATCCGACGCGCATCTATCGAGCGGTGCGTTTTGCCACTCGGTTAAGATTTGTTATTGAACCCTTGACAGAAAGCTATATTAGGTATGCGATCGAAAGTGGGGTTTATGATCGCTCGCGGCAAGAAAATCAGAATGCACCCGCTTTACAGTCCCGTTTAAAAGCGGAGTTGAATTATATTTTAGAGGCGGATTACTGGGAAAGTGCCTTAGCAAAGTTGGCTGATTTGGGGGCTTTGCACTGTTTACACGGGGATTTAAGTTTAAATCGGGCTTTATGGCGACAATTGCGCTGTCTCAGTCGTTGGTTAGATTGTTTAAGTCTGGAATTGCCGGTGAATGCTTGGTTAATGCGGTTGGAATTATTAATCGCTTCTCTGGCTGTGGGGGAAAGAATAGCGATCGCTAATAATTTACAATTGCCCAAAGATACAGTGGAGCGTTTACAAAAACTAGAAGTTATGGAAAGGGAGATTAGCAATAATTTTGCTTATGATCGACCCGTTAGTCAAATTGTCAGCTTTTTCAAGAGTTATCAGGTTCCTAGTTTGTTATTGGTGGCGGTGAGGAGTGAGACTAGGATGCGGGCTTTAATCTGGCAATATTTAACTAAATGGTCTCAGATAGAGGCTCCTATCGACGGCAATGACCTAAAAGCTTTGGGTTATCAACCGGGTCCCCAGTTTAAATCGTTACTTGCGGCAGTGTTGGGGGCAACTTTAGATGGAATAGTCAGCAATAAAAGCGAAGCTATGGCTTTTATTGCTAGTTTAACTAAGTCAGCAGATTAGGTATCGGCTGCCCCTTCATTTTCCGAAGATTGTCTTTGATCGCTGGAATAACCGCCTCTACCTCCTCTGGTGGTGGTACGATTAGAGGCAGCCCGGAATTGACGAGCGTAGGCGCGGTTGCGTTCCGCTTTTTCTTTTTTCAAATTACGACGTTTAGCCACAAGAATCTCCTTGGGATATTAGATAGACAAGCGGGGAAACGAGCGATCGCTTCCCCTATTGACAATGAAAAGAAGTTAGGTAATCATAGCCTAGAATGGTTACGATCAGGGATTAGTAGCGACGATCTCGATTGCGATCACCACCAGCGAAAGAAGATCTGGGTTCTTTTTCACGAGCTTGATTGACTTTTAATTCTCGTCCCATCCATTGAGCGCCGTCAAGAGCGGCAATAGCCTTCGCTTCTTGCTCTGGGGTTTCCATTTCCACGAAAGCGAACCCGCGTTTTCTTTTCGTTTCCCGATCCATGGGAAAGTGAACGCGCTTGATTTCACCATATTCGGTAAAAACCTCAACTACGTCTTCTTGGTCAACCTCGAAGGGGAGATTACCAACATAAATTGACATAAAACCTATCCTTGCACAGATAAAAACAACAGATTTGTAGAGAACCAAGATTTCGGGAACTAGCTGAACCAATACTAAACAGAAACGCTTTGACCATTAATACTGACAACGAGCCGCAGTGCCGACTTTTATTCTCGATTTCCATCCTAGCACATAGCTATTAGCTTTGATCGATGCTGCCTCTCCCGCCACCCGAGCAGATAAACTAGACTAGAATGCTGCCCTATAAAATGCCCTAATTATGAGTTTATCCCCCCATCCGATCGAAACTGCCCTAAAAACCCTGGCAGGGAAAGCGGAAAATTCCATCGAACAAACAACAACCCTAGAAGACTTAGAACAGCTAAGGGTGAATTATCTCGGTAAGAAAGGAGAATTATCGCAGATTTTACGCGAAATGGGCAAATTAAGCCCCGAAGAGAGACCGCGATTAGGTGCGATCGCTAATGAGGTAAAAGAATCAGTACAATCGCTGCTGGAATCCCAGCGAGAAAGTCTCCAGAATGCCCAAATTAAGGCGAAATTAGCGGCGGAAACCCTCGATGTCACCCTGCCTGCTCTTAGCCGTCCTTTAGGGCGAATTCACCCCTTAAATAGCACAGTTGATCGCATGATCGATATTTTCGTCGGTCTGGGTTACAGCATCGCCACCGGGCCGCAGGTAGAAACCGATTATTATAATTTTGAGGCTTTAAATATCCCTGCTGACCATCCGGCCCGGGATATGCAGGATACTTTTTTCTTGAGGGATGGTCGTTTATTGCGGACCCATACCTCCCCGGTGCAGATTCGCTACATGGAAAGTCACGAACCCCCGATTCGGATTGTGGCCCCGGGCCGGGTTTATCGTCGCGATACCGTGGATGCAACCCATTCTGCGGTTTTCCATCAAGTGGAATTATTAGCGGTGGACCGGGGATTAACCTTTACGGATTTGAAAGGAACAATTAAAGAATTTCTTAAGCAAATGTTTGGGGCCGATTTACCGGTTAAATTCCGCGCTTCCTACTTCCCTTTTACCGAACCCTCGGCCGAGGTAGATGTACAGTGGAAAGGCAAATGGTTGGAGGTGATGGGCTGTGGTATGGTGGATCCCAATGTCTTAAAAGCAGTCGGTTATGACCCCCAAATCTATACGGGTTTTGCTGCCGGTTTTGGTGTGGAAAGATTTGCTATGGTATTACATGAGATAGACGATATTCGCCGTTGTTATAATAGTGATATCCGCTTTCTCCGCCAATTTTAGGGGGATAAACCCGATGGTCAAGAGTGAAGATTTAACCAAAAAAAGACTCCTATCCGTGGCTTGTCATCGAAAATTTGGGTCTGAAACCCCGCCGTTTTACGACGGCTTTACCGTTAAATATTAGCGCATTTACACGATATATGCTAAAATGTGAGACATGGAAAAAGCCTATTCTTACCGATTTTACCCAACACCCGAACAAGAGTCGCTATTGCGGCGCACTTTGGGATGTGTAAGATTAGTTTACAATAAGGCTCTCCATCTCAGAACACAAGCATGGTACGAAAAGCAAGAAAGAGTAGGCTACGCTCAAACTTCTTCAATGCTAACCGATTGGAAAAAACAAGAAGAATTAGAGTTTTTAAACGAAGTTAGCTGTGTACCCTTACAACAAGGGTTAAGACATTTACAAACAGCTTTTACTAATTTCTTTGCTGGTCGTACTAAGTATCCTAACTTTAAGAAAAAACATCAGGGAGGAAGTGCCGAATTTACCAAGTCAGCCTTTAAATTTAAAGACAGACAAATCTATTTAGCCAAATGCACAGAACCTTTACCTATTCGATGGTCAAGACAAATACCAGACGGATGTGAACCAAGCACAGTAACAGTCAGATTACATCCTTCTGGACGTTGGCATATCTCAATAAGATTTGATGACCCAACAATTAAGCCATTACCAGTAACAGATAAAGCCATTGGAATTGACTTAGGAATTAGTAGGCTTGTGATTACCAGCAATGGCGATAAAGTATCTAATCCTAAGCACTTTAAAAAGCATTATCGGAGACTGCGAAAGGCACAAAAAAGCCTTTCTAGAAAACAGAAAGGGTCAAAAAATCGGGAAAAAGCGAGAATCAAAGTAGCCAAGATTCACGCTCAAATCACCGATAGCAGAAAAGACCATTTACATAAGCTAACCACTCAATTAGTTCGTGAAAACCAAACGATTGTAGTTGAGAATTTAGCCGTTAAGAATATGGTCAAAAACCCCAAGTTATCTCAGGCAATATCTGATGTAAGCTGGGGAGAAATCACTCGACAATTAGCCTATAAATGCCGTTGGTACGGCAGAAATTACATCGAAATAGATAGATGGTTTCCCAGTTCTAAAAGATGTAGTAATTGCGGGTATATTGCTGAAAAAATGCCGTTAAATGTTCGAGAATGGGATTGTCCAGACTGTGGAACACACCATGACCGAGATATTAACGCCAGTAAAAACATTTTGGCCGCAGGGCTTGCGGTGTCAGTCTGTAGAGCGACCTGATGACCAGAACAGAGTAAATCTGTTAAGGCAGGTGCGAAAAATCCTTCGGGAAAGAAGCAGAAACTCAAATCGTGAGGTTTGGGAATCGCCGTCCGTTTACGGCGGTGAGGATGTCAATTCTGATGATGGAACGGTGAAGGAAAACGCCAAAGAAGCTTTAAACTTTCACCTGAATATGTGGTTATACTACCTAATTGCTGGGATTCTGGTTTGGGTTTTAATCGGTTATTTGCTCTTACCGATTCTTGCTGTGGTGAACATTGTTCTCCCCATTCTTGCTATCCTGCAAGTCTGGAAAGATGCCTATAAGGTTTTCCGTTATCCTTTCATTTTCAGGGTTCTGTAATTAATTATCGGGGTTGAAACCTGTTCAACCCTTTTTTAGTCCTATTCCCACTAGAAAAATAGCCTCTGGAGTTTATGACTAAAATTGTCATCATCGGTGCGGGGATAGTGGGGGCCACCATTGCCTACGAATTAAGCGCCATCGCAGGATTAGAAATTACCCTCATCGATGAAAAAAAACCGGGACAAGGAGCAACCGGGGCAGCCCTAGGGATTTTAATGGGCATTATCAGCCATAAAACCAAAGGTAGAGCCTGGAAACTGCGGCAAGAAAGTTTAAAACGCTACGAAACCCTCCTTCCTGAGCTAGAATCCCTCACCGGACTGACTATTCCCTGTAACCGTGATGGTATTGTCCTACTGCGATCGAGTGCCGAAGACGAAGAAAATTGGCGCAAGTTAGCCCAAATCCGCCAAGAACAGGGATATTGTCTAGAAATCTGGGATAAAGAGACTTTAAAGCAAAAATGTCCCCAGGTGGCCGGGGAGCATCTCCAGGGTGCTATCTATTCTCCCAGTGATCGTCAAATTAACCCAGTCCTGCTCACGGAGGCTCTCGTCACTGCTGCGGCAAGAAGGGGGGTAAAATGTAAATTTGGGGTAAAAGTTGAAAATTTCGGGAAGACAGAGCTTCAAGGTGCTAATTTGAGGCAATGCACCCAGGTTTATAGTTCCAATGGTATAGAGGAAACCGACTCTTTGATTCTTTGTGCGGGAATCGGTGCCACTGCTTTAACCGAAACTCTTACCCATCCAGTGGAAATCCGACCGGTTTTAGGGCAAGCTTTACAGATAAAATTGACGCAACCCTTAGAAAGTTCCGATTTTAAGCCGATTTTAACGGGAAATGACCTGCATATTCTGCCTTTGGCCCGAGCAGAATACTGGATTGGAGCAACGGTGGAATTTATGGACGAAAAGGGCGAAATTATCGCCGATACTGCCCTATTAGAACAAGTGTATCAAAAGGCGATCACTTTTTGTCCCTCTTTGGCTGCGGGTGCGATCGTGCGTACTTGGTCCGGTAAGCGACCGCGACCGGAGAAAAAATCCGCTCCCATCATCGAATATTTGCCCGGATACGATAACGTTATTCTGGCCACGGGACACTACCGCAACGGGGTTTTATTGGCCCCCGCTACCGCTAAAATCGTCAGGGAAATGTTAAGTGGTAAGTTAGGGTTGGCTGAAAAAGTTTGTTGATGGGGTTAGGGGTCAGTATTCTCCGAGTCAGGAGATTATTTTTATTTATTCTCCCCTCTCTACAATAATTACTCGCATCCAGAAATACGTTGGTGTGTATCATACTTTGTGCTTTTTGTCAAAAAAACTTTTTTTTTGCAATAAAACTACATAAAAAAAAGATCATCGTTGTGGGTGAAATTGACTGATTTACCCGTCTTAATTAGGATCACCTTCTAGGTGTGGGAAGGGTTTCAACCACTGCTGCCCAAAAAAGCACAGAAAAACCCATCATGAAATTCTATCAAATCGCTGTAACCATCATAACATCGTTGTTAAATAAAAATCTTTCTCAATTAATTCTTAAGAATTTATAAATATTGCGGAATGTTAATTTAAATATTCTCAAGTGTTTGCAGTCAATAAATAATTTTTGCTTATCTTTGTCGGAAAATAGAACTCCTGCAACAATCCAACATCTACCATTGGGTTAGGAGTCAGTTATCAGTTATCAGTTAACTGAGAAAACTCCCCACACCCTACACCCTACACCCTACACCCCACACCCCACACCCCACACCCCACTTCCCCAATTCCCCAATTCCCCACTCCCTGCTATCGGCAGCCGATGACCCTATCTGAACAAGAAAGACAACAACTCTGTGACACTGCTCGGGAAGTGGCGAAACTTTCCTATTCTCCCTATTCCCGTTTTCGGGTGGGGGCAGCGGTCTTGACAGATAAAAAGATTTATGCTGGTACTAATGTAGAGAACGCTAGTTATGGCTTGAGTTTGTGTGCGGAAAGGGCAACTTTAGCGCAAATCATCGCGGCGGGCGATCGAGAAGTACGGGCGATCGCTATAGCCTGTATCGATGGGAAGGATGATATTAGTCAGTTAACTCCCTGCGGAGCCTGTCGTCAATGGATAGCCGAATTAGCGCCGCAAGCGGAGATTATTATCTGTGGAACCCAGCAAAATTATCGTTTTAATCTCTCGGATTTACTGCCTTTTTCCTTTCGTTTTTAACTGTGGGTAAAGTATCGGGGTTAAGGTACTACAACAACGGCTAAGATAACTGGTATAAGAGCCATGATCTGACAAAACATTAGTATCTAGTAAATACTTGAGAGTCATAAATGAACATCTCTCCCGGTTGAGTTGTCGCGTCAATTATCAAAAGTATCATCATCAAGACTTGTCAAATCTACCCTTTGCCTAAAATCTTGCAAGGCTGACCAAAAATCATTAACCTCTCTAATTTCTACTAATACCTCTTCATTATCGGGAAAATCAACTTCCTCTAATAACTCAATAATTTTGCCTTTTTTAATTCCTTTAACTAACATAATATCAACTCCTTCTAAATGACTCGATTGTAGAATTAAACATAGAGAGAATCATCAAAAATAGTTTTTGCCTCCTCAAATGAGACTTCGTGCTTTGATAGATTGCATTCTGCCTTATTCTTATCCCAGTCAAACTGCATAAAGCCATTATACTGCTACTCACTGAAACTCATGGCACATTTTTTATATGTTTTGTCTATTACTTGAACGGGATATATTCAACTGTATTGAACCATAGATCTGGTTGAAAAGCCCAAGTAAATTTCCAGTGGGGCTAAAGCTGACGAATATTACTAAAATCTCGCTAAATTGAAGATATGCTACTTGTCTTAGGCTGCTTCATCTCCAACACTTAAGAGGCTAATAACTACATTTTATCTTCCCCTGTAGCGACATTTTTAAATCTTTCTTGGGCAGCAGAAAAAGCCTCTTTCATCACCCTTTGAATCCTCTTAGGATCGGGTTTTTTACCCCCCATTAAATCGCCAAAATAGACACAAGCACCCTCTCCTAGGGCCCAGGTATAGGCAGCGGACCAAGAAGCGGCGATAACACTGCCAAAACCGGGGATAAATTTCACCAATTCCCGACCGATGGCCTGGGCCAAAAAGCCGCCAGCGATCGCACTGACGACTCCGCCGGCTTGGGATGGGGTTAAGACTTGACCGTATAATTTGCCTAAAACCCCCACCATTGACACTTGTAGGGCGGTTAACACGGGCATAGTCGCTAAGGGTAAGGGAATCGCCGCCAAGGTTGCCGCTATGACGGAAAAGGCTAACATATAGCGTCGGGCCACGTCCCGATAGAGATTGCCTAATTTATTGCTGGTTTCCCGATCTAAAAGTTGGTGGATGGTGTTAGCCTCGGCTTTTGGCAATAAATCGGCTAAATTGTCTCTAAATGCCTCTAAACCGTAAAAAACGGGGTTATAACCGTCTTCTTCTAGGGTAAAATCTATTAGCACAGAATTGTCATATAAATCCTTAAAAGTTTCTTTAATTTCTTGATAGGCGCGATTGATATCCTCGCAATCGGGAGGATAAGGGGGATGATCGGCGGTATTAGGAGGATAAAGCTGATGAAGACAGGTTACAGCCAGTAAACAGGGGATTTTAGGGTATTTTTGCCGCAGTTGTTTGGTAATTTCTAGGAGGCTATCGGTGGCAAAATCATTAATTTTTACCGTCACGATAAAAACTTGGGCGCGTCCCGTGTTTTCGCTTAAATCTGCTAATAATTCCGCGATTACCGTGTCTGTGTGTTGATAGGCATCCCCTAACCCCACCGTATCGGTAAAAATCAACAGGGGTAAGTCTTCCGCGGGGTAGGTGTAGCGCTGGGTGTTTTGGGTGTGGGGACGGAAACCTTGCCCGACGATTTCCGCCGAAACTCCCGTTATTCCCCGAATAATCGAACTTTTTCCCGTTTGCGGTTTGCCGATTAACAGCGCCTCGGTGGTGGGTAATTCTTGACGGACTTTTTCTAAAATTTCCGCCACTTGAGTGTCACTAACACTAAACCACTGGAGGACAGTATTAGTCAACTGGTCGATGGGGAGTCTTTTCATCACTTCCCCCGTGAGACTATTCCAAGTATTGACCAAAGAATCAATGGGCAGTTTATCAGTCATGGGGATTAGAAGGGTTTATGATAACTAAAATAGAGATTTTCAGCGATAGAATCAGACGATGACAAAAGCCGCAATTAGTCCGCAAGATTTATCATGGCCTTTTTGGCCAATTGTACCACTTTATCCCTATGGTCAAAGACGGACAATTCGCCAAGAAGTGGTGAAAGATACGCTCTGGACATTTGAGCAATTGCAGGGTATTTTCTATGTGGTTGTGCCGATTCGCATGACGGTAATTAAGTTAGCATCCGGGGGTTTATTTGTTTATGCACCAGTGGCCCCGACTCCTGAATGTATTCGCTTAATGCGTGAGTTGGAAGGTGAACACGGGGAAGTTAAATATATTATTTTGCCGACGATTTCTGGGATTGAACATAAGGTTTTTGTTGGTCCTTTTGCCCGTTATTTTCCTAAGGCTATAGTTTATGTTGCTCCTAATCAATGGAGTTTTCCTCTTAATTTACCTTTGAGTTGGTTGGGTTTACCGGCAAAACGAACAGAAATTTTACCTGCTGACTCGGCAACCACTCCTTTAGGAAAAGATTTTAGTTATGAAATTTTACCCGCAATCGATCTGAATGTGGGATACTTCTCGGAAGTGGCTTTTTTTCATCACTACTCTCAAACTCTGCTGCTGACTGATGGCATTATTTCTATCCCAGAAAATCCTCCTGCTATTTTAGAATTAGACCCCTATCCGCTGCTGTTTCACGCTAAAAATAGTGCTAAGGATCTGGTAGAGGATAACCCAGAAAATCGCCGTCGGGGTTGGCAGAGAATTTGTCTTTTTGCTCTTTATTTTCAACCTCCTGTTTTAGCTGTTCCCAATTGGATTAAGGTGTTTAGAGATGCTTTTACTGCTCAGGAAAGGAGTAAAAAAGCCTATTTTGGTTTATTCCCTTTTCAATGGGGTGATGATTGGCAAAGGACTTTTTTAAATTTGCGTCGCGAGGGGAGGTTAATAGTAGCGCCAATTTTGCAAACTTTGATTCTTAATCGCAATACTGACGAGGTGAGTCAATGGGTTGATAGAATTTGCCAATGGCCGATTAAACAGGTTATTCCTTGTCATTTTGCTAGTCCGATTCAAGCTGATATTCAAGAGTTTCAGCAGGCTTTTTCTTTCTTGTTAAAAGATTCTTATTTACCTAAAGATGACTTGGAATGTTTAGAAAGTATTGATAGTTTTTTAGTGCGCTGGCGATTGACTCCTCCTCCTGATAAAAAATTGTAATTTATGGCTAAGAACTGCTATAATATAGGCGGTTGTTAGTTGATTGCTAATCAAGGTCATGCAAATTCCCGAAAATCCCAGTAATGATGACATCAGAGCGGCGTTGATTCAATTAAGTGATGAAGTTAGTGATTTGCAAGAAAAATTCAGCCAATCACAGGACGCATTCAGTAAGTGGCGAGATGAAATAGGACAAAAAATTGATCGCATAGATTATAAATTTGATGCCTATCAAAAAGGTACAGACGGTATGGTGAGAATGGCTACTACTATCATCATTGCCACCGCTTCTGTGGTAGTTTTATCTAGTCTTAGTCCTGCGGTGACAGCAATTATCACCGCTTTATATTCTGCTAATGCTCATTAGTTACTTTATCGCTAAATTCTGGTGCGATTCGGTGCGTTAGGCGCTTGCTAACACACCCTATCTTTCCTGAATTTTTACCCGTTGATTTAATTGATTCATAGCCAGAGAAATCACCAGATTAAAGAATAAATAGGTGGCCATAACTACTATTAACATCTCTACAGCTTTTCCTGTCTGATTAGCGATGGTACTAGAGATAGCATAAATATCATTATAACCAATAGCGATCGCTAAACTAGAGTTTTTAACCAGATTTAAACATTCATTAGTTAAAGGAGGAATAATCACTGGCAAAGCTTGGGGAAAAATTACTAATCTCATCACTAATAAAGGTTTTAATCCCAAGGCTTTAGCTGCTTCCCATTGTCCCCGATTAACCGATTGAATCCCTCCCCGTACCGTTTCCGCAATAAAGGCAGCTGTATAAACAGTTAAACCGATTAAGAGGGTGGCAAACTCAGAAGAAAGATGTAAACCAAAGTCAATATTTTGATTAAGAGGATTAACTTGGGGACTTTGCCATTGTAAACCCCAGATTAGAGGAATTATAATTAGGAGTATTAGGCTAGTTAGACATAAACTAAGTTTATTTTTTAGGGATAAAAATAATGAAATAATTATTCCTAAAGCAATGATAAATAAGGCTAACCATGTCCTAAAACTATTAGCGGGGAAAGGCAAATAAACTCCTGAGTTATTTAAAAATACCCTGCCAAAAAACTCTAAAGATTCCTCAATTTTCGGCAGTTTCAAAAATACAGCAAAATACCAGAAAAATAATTGTAATAATAGGGGAGTATTGCGAATAGTTTCCACATAAATTGTTGCCAACTGACGAATTAACCAATTATCCGACAAGCGACCTAACCCGATGACTATTCCCAGACTAATCGCCAAAAATATGCCAGTAATCATAATGCGGAGAGAATTAACTAATCCCACCAAAAGAGCGCGAAAATAGGTATCGGTGGGACTGTAGGCAATAGGAGAGTCACCAATCGCAAAAGAAGCTGGTCGGTCAGTATCAAAGAGAAAGCCAAAGCCAAAACTTAAGCGTAAGCGTTGGAAATTAATCACTAAATTGCGACCAAAAAACCAGAAAATTAGGCAGACAATTAGCAGGATAATTACCTGTAGAAAAATCTTCTGAAATCGCTCATCGTACCAAAAAGAATTTTTTTGAGGTAGAGTCATATTTATTAAGTAGCTGGTTATAATTAAATCCCCCCTATATCCCCCCTTGATCCCCCTTGATAAGGTAGGGTTGATTCATGAATCAACCCTACCCTTGATAACGGGGGTGTCTGATAATTTTTAACGCCTACCTACTTATATAGTCCAGAATTTTTCACAAAAGAAATCGGTGACTTTTGGCCACCGATTGAGAAAATCAAAACATATTTAGATAACTCCCAGACGGGAAAGACCGAGGATGACACCGGCGCCGAGGACATGACCAAAACTGGTAGTACCCAGTAAAGCGCCTAATCCCATACCACCGAATAAAGCGGGGGAAGGTAAAGCAGGACCGACATTTTGTTGTTTAATAGTCGCTTTACCGAAGGCAATAGCGAGAATATTGCAGATAATCATGACAATCGCCACTTTGGGACTCCATTCGCTGGAACCTTGCACGGCGGTAGCGGCCATTAATAGGGTTGAATACATTGAAATTCTCCTGAACAGGTCGTTTTAAGTTTTTAATCTTAAAGGTAGTTTTCACCCCACATCACGCCCTGTTGCAATACTTAATAATCAAAAGCAGAGGAGTCAACAATAAGGCCGATTCGTCTCCACTTATGAACTACTCACTTAGTACAAATTCAAGTTTAAGCCTACTTCTCTAGCGAAGACGGCTAATCCTTTCTTTTCAATGGTTTTGATAGCTTTGGTGGAGATGCGTAGTTTTACCCAACGGTTGCCTTCCGACCACCAAACTCTTTTCCATTGTAGGTTAGCTTCTTGTAATTTTTTGGTGCGACGGTGGGAATGGGACACCGCATAGGCGTTATTGGCCTTTTTCCCCGTCATAGTACAGACTCTAGACATAATTTACTCCTGTGCGATCGATGTTTGTCAATAGTCAACCTTTCTAGTTTAACTCAAATCTCGCCAGAAGTCCCCCCCTTCCCCTGGGTGAAGTGAACGGAGATAAATTTAACAGCAAGTGGGGGGATTAAGAAGTTGATTGAACCGGTTCACTGCTCAGACAATTTCGACAATTGCATCAAAGGTAATGGTGAGAATATTGTCAACAAATTTAGCTGTAATTTTTTACTGAATAAAAAATATTTTAATAAGTTTTACATAGTTTCTAGTATTCTGGTTAATTCATTTTTGTTTTTCCATAATTTTACTTGAAAATCTTGGTATATTTTGGCGATAAAAGGAGCTTGATTACCTTGAATTATTTTTTCGATTTTATCGATTGTTTCGACAAAAATATTAATCATAGTTTGACGAGGTAAGTTGCCAGAAACTAGAACAAATACTTGAGCCTGATAACGGGCTATCTGTTGAACTTCTAAAATATTTCTACCAATGTTTACATCTTTAGTTAATACTATCCATCCTCTTTGACTAACAATAGGTAGCCAATCTGTATCCGGTGCATCTGGGGCAAAATGGGCATGATGAAATTCAATTTTAACCCCTATTTCTTGCAAAGCTTCACCGATAGATTTTCCTAAAGCGCGGTCGATAAAATAGGTGTATTGATAGGTCATGCCGCTTGCCAATTGCACTCGAATAAAATCGCTTTTTCAATTTGCCAAGGTTGACAATTATAATCATTGGCAATATCTTCTATAGAGTCCCCCGCATCATAAAGTTCTGTGACAACTTTAGTGGGAATTCCTGTTCCTGTGATCACGGGTTTTCCGAAGGAAATATTAGGGTCTATCTTTAGGACTTTATTGCTGAAGTCTTCCCCATTTATGTCGATAGTGGGAAAAAGCCGTGTGGCGATATCTTGTTCATCCCATTCAATACGAGTTAAGAGATTATTTAAGAATTGTTTCATCGTCAATTGTCCCGAACGGGAGGCATTAATTAAATGCTCAAATTGTTCGATAAAAAGGTCAGTTCCATCGGTACTAAATTGTTTTTGAACCAGAGGATGATCGGTGTTAAATTGTTCACTAATATAGTCTAGGGCCAGTCTAACTTTATCGAGAGGGATGTTATGAACTTTGCGAATAACTCTTAAAACGTGCGCTTCCACTAAGTTAGTAAAGGAAAGTTGCGGAATATTCGGATTAGGTCGTTGAATGAGGGGTAAAAACTCTTTTTGTCCTTTTTTTGTCGGGTAGGTGCGTCCTCGTACCCACGTTCTCAGAGTGGGCAAAGGAATATGGAGATAGCGCGCAGTATCGGCTATAGTGTAGGTGGGAACATGATAGAGATGCTCTAGAGATAAGGGAGATGATGCTTTGACCATCGTTAATATTTTGGTGAAGTTGTTGAGATGAGATTATCGCCTATCATTTCATTTTAGCTAATTTTGGTATCCTTGAGGATAGGGATAAAGCAGGGTACATCTTATTTTTGTAAATCTAGCAAGTTGGGATTTTTACGCGAAAACTCTCTGATAAAATTGGGCATTACTTCCGACTTTATTAATCAATCCAAGCTTTTGGGGGGTTCTACCCCCCAAACCCCCCGTTGGGGGCGTGGCGCGGTCACTGAGCTTTGTCGAAGTGCCGCCCCCAAACCCCCCGCGCATTAGCTTTTCGGTGGGATGCTTACAGGCAGCTGCTGATATATCTGTGATAATTCAAGAATCACTGATAATTGCTCATTGTCGGTATTTCTGCAAATGTCAGATGCAGCCATAAAGTAGGATGAGGGCAGTGGACATTGGGGGCAAATGAGGTTATATTTTATCTAGAGAAGAACGTTTGTATGTCGCAACGATAATGAGTAACTCACTGCCAAAATATCTAGAGGAAATCACAGGCATCTATCAACAGGGTAAGGCCACAGAACACAGTTATCGTCCTGCTTTAAAAAAATTAATTGAATCCCTAAATAATAACCTACAAGCTCTCAATGAACCCAAAAGGATTGCTTGTGGCGCTCCAGATTTTGTGATTAATCAGGGTATAGTAGAAATTGGTCATCTGGAAGCAAAAGATATCGGAACTTCTCTCAAAAAGGTTGAAAATACTCCCCAAATAAAACGTTATTTACAGGCTTTGGGTAATTTAATTATCACTGATCATTTAGAATTTCGTTGGTATGTATCGGGAGAATTGCGTCTATCAGCGTCCGTGGCAAGTCTTAATCAAAAAAAGCAAATTAAGCCTGATTCCCAGGGTATTTTACAAGTAGAACAATTGTTCTGTCAATTTTTCCTCTCAAAAGTTATTCAGATAACAACACCGCGAGAATTAGCGAAAAAAATGGCCGCTTTAGCGCAGTTAATTCGAGACGCAATCGGCCAAGCTTTAAAAGATCAAGATTGCGGGGGAATGTTGCGGCAACAATTGCAATCTTTTCAACGAGTTTTAATTAGTGATCTCAATGAAGCGCAGTTCGCGGATATGTATGCACAAACAATCTGTTATGGTTTATTCGCAGCACGCTGTAATACGGATCAAATAAGTTCTTTTTCCCGAGAAACGGCAGCATTTCGACTACCGAAAACTAACCCTTTTTTGCGGGGAATTTTTCATCAAATTGCTGGTACAGAATTAGATGAGCGGATTACTTGGGCCGTGGATACTCTAGCGACTATTTTACAACAAACGGACATGGATGGTATTCTTAGCAGCTTTGGAAAACGCACACGCAAGCAGGATCCTGTGGTTCACTTTTATGAGACTTTTTTAGCCGAATACGATAGTAAAATGCGTGAGTCTAGGGGGGTTTATTATACCCCTGAACCCGTGGTTTCTTACATGGTTCGCAGTGTGGACTATATTCTAAAAAATAAGTTTCAGATTCCTAAAGGTTTGGCCGATGCCAAAAAAATTACGATTAAAAATCCTAATGATAGCCAAGAAACTCAGGAAGTTCACCAAGTTTTAATCCTCGATCCTGCTGTGGGAACTGGCACTTTTTTACACTCGGTTATCGACCATATCTATGATAGTTTTCGTCAACAGCAAGGGATGTGGTCTAGTTATGTCAGTAAACATTTATTACCCCGTCTCTTTGGGTTTGAATTACTGATGGCTCCCTACACCGTAGCACACATGAAATTAGGTTTACAACTTCAGGAATTAGGCTATGATTTTAGTGCCGATGAACGCTTAGGAATCTATCTCACCAACACCCTACAGGAAGCTTTTCAAATTCCCCCTGCTGATGGTTTTTTAAATCGCATTCGCGATGAAGCAGAGTCAGCGCAAGGTGTTAAGCAAGAACATCCTGTTATGGTGATTATTGGTAATCCACCCTACTCTGGACATTCCGTAAATACAGGAGACTGGATTAAGGAATTATTGAAGGGAAAAGATATTATTTCTGGAGAAAAAACTGCTAGTTATTTTGAAGTAGATGAGCAACCTTTAGCCGAAAAAAATCCCAAATGGTTAAATGATGATTATGTCAAATTTATTCGCTTTAGTCAATGGCGCATCGAGAAAACTGGTTATGGAATTTTAGCTTTTGTTACTAATCATGGTTATTTGGATAACCCAACTTTTCGGGGAATGCGTCAAAGTTTATTAAAAACTTTTGATGATATTTATATCCTCGATTTACACGGTAATAGTAAGAAAAAAGAAGTTTGTCCCGACGGTTCACCGGATCAAAATGTGTTTGATATTCAGCAAGGTGTAGCTATTGGTATTTTTATTAAATATCACAATAGTTCTTCAAATTTAGCTAAAGTTTATCATGCTGATTTATGGGGCAAAAGAGAAATAATTGAGAATCAAGTTATTGTCGGTGGTAAGTATCATTGGTTAGATGAAAATGATCTTTATTCTACTTCTTGGCAGGAATTACAACCTGATTCTCCTTTTTATCTATTTAAACCTCAGAATATTAATCTGCGCTCGGAATACGATCAATTTTGGAAGATTACTGAAATTATGCCAGTGAATGTCTTAGGATTTCAGACTCACCGAGATAATTTTGCTATAGATTTTGACAAAGATAAGATAACTAAAAGATTTCAAGAACTAAGAGAAAATAATCTTTCTAACGAAGATTATACTACTAAGTATGATATTAAAGATAACCGAGATTGGAAATTCAATAGAGTTCGTCAAGCAATTCGTTTAGATGACCAGTGGCAAAATAAAATAACTACTTGTCTATATCGTCCTTTTGATTGGCGTTGTTGCTATTTTAGTACAGTAGCAATGGACTATCCAAGACGGGAGTTAATTGATCATGTCTTGGGAAAAGAAAATTTATGCTTACTAGCTATTAGACAAATGCAAGATAAAGTTATATATTCTCATATACTTGTGTCTAAAGTTCCAGCTATTGATAGAAGTTTTGCTTGTTCAAGAGGCGCAGCTTCAGTATTCCCCCTCTATCTTTACCCAACCAATACCCCAACCTTATTTGAAACAGAACCAACCAACTCGCCAAATGGTCGCCGTCCCAATCTAGCGCCTGAATTTATTAACAAACTTTCGGCAAAACTTGAATTAGAATTTATCAGTGATGGCAAAGGAGACGAAAAGAAAACCTTTGGTCCGGAAGACATTTTTAACTATATTTATGCCGTCTTTCACTCTCCCCAATATCGCCAACGTTACGCCGAATTTTTAAAAATAGACTTTCCTCGTGTTCCCCTAACCAGTAATCAAGAATTATTCTGGGAATTAGTCAAAAAAGGTGACAAATTAGTACATTTACACCTAATGAAAGCAACGGGAAAAGAAATTAGTAGCTATCCCGTGGCGGGTTCTAATCTAGTCGAACAGGTGAAATATAACGAAAATAAACAACAAATTTCGATTAATTCTGACCAGTATTTTGCGGGGATTCCGCCCCAAATTTGGAACTTTTATATCGGCGGTTATCAAGTGTGTCAGAAGTGGCTAAAAGACCGCAAAGGTCGCCACCTTAGCTACGACGACCTAGAACATTATCAACAAATTATCTCCATTTTGGGCGAATCGATCGCAATTATGGAAACTATAGATATAATTATCAATAAATATGGTGGTTTCCCCTTTAGTTAAGCCACCGGTGAGAGAAGATTAATACTAAATCCGTTGACTATAGGCTACATATCAGGACAGGTAAAAGGGAGAATAAATAATCAGTACAGGTGCAAGATTTTGAGAGAATCGTGCTTCAAAACCTTGGGTTTTCATCGGCCCGCGTCCTGTAGGGGCGAAGCATTCGGGCAATAACCTATCGGTGAAACCGGAGATTTTCTATCCGAATGCTTCGCCCGTACTTTTTGCCGCAAACCCTAGATTGATATTTTATCGCAGGTTTCAACCACAGATAAAGCGTCTTCTAGGTTATATTTATTAGGGTTTCTCTTCCTTTTTTGTTGCGGTTCCCTTTTAAATTTATATTGAAATGTCTCAAGAATTTTGACTTGATTAATTTCAACTCCAAAGGTATTGAGGGTTTTCTCAAATAAGCCATAGGTGGACAATTTTAGGATAATGTCATTATCCAAACAATAAACAGAACCTATCAAGGTTAAACTCCTAACACCTTTTCTAGATACTCGTAGGTTTCGTCATCAAATTTATCCCAGTCTAACTTATTAGCCAAATATTCATTAATAATCTTATTGCCATTTGGGTTGGGTTCTAATAATTTTAAAGTAGCCATGGCTAAAGCAAAGTAGCGCCTGTTATGCCATCCATAGTTCAGAATAATTGCACCTATATCAATATCCGGATGATGAGAGATAAAATGTTCTTGAACATATATACTGAATCTTTCAACATTTTGGAATTTCCTATCCCCAAGGCAGTTATCACAATCACCTAAGAGTAATTCAGTGGCAAATTGATTAGCTTCTTTTTCTTCTCTATCATTATCAAATTTAATCTCTTCATCAACTAATACCCCATCTTTTAGATGTGCTAATGCTAAATGTCCTAACTCGTGCGCTAAGTCAAAAGCGAGTCTTGCCGACTGTTGATGTTTTGAACTAAGAATAATTACAGGACAAGTGGAATGCCATTGAATTAATCCAGCAAATTTCTTAGTATTTTTAGGAAAATGATCAAAGTATCCCACCGCTATTCCCTGAGACCAACAATAGTCTAAAAGAGAGGTCAAGTCAACCTTTGGCCAGTGACTTAAGATGTCTTTCCTGATGGTTTTAGCATCCTTAGATAAAGGGGTATAATTAACTTCAACCCCCAAGGAAATTAACTCAGCAAACCGACTCGCTAAAGCTTGTGCTAGATGGGGATGTTGGTTATTTTGGCTATTGTGCTGTTTAAATTTAGTATGGGGAGGTCGATTAAATTTGACCTTTTCTTGAGGGGTTAATAAGGATGAGAGGTCAAGATTGAGCTTTTTGGCGATATAACCTGCCCCTTCTAGGACTGCAACGGGTTTATCATTGAGTTCATCATCCCACCAACTGGGCAAGCCATTTTCTCGGACATAATCTTTTTTTAGTCCGATTTTTGAGAGTTTCCCGTAGAGGGCTGCCATGGTAAGGCTTTCTGTCATGGTTTCACCCTCCTTTGTCGGCAATACTAAGTTTTTTAAGGTTTTAGGGAATCAAAGTAGATCAGTATATTCTTATCTCTAAGATACCATCTCTAACTTAATTTTTGCCCACTGGCAAGAGTCCCTTTTCAGCGATAAATGACTCTCTACTCCCAACGAGAGTGATACAATTGTTAACACCACAGACCAAGAGCCAATCGAAGCGAGAGAATAAAAACTGCTATGTTAAAAGCCCTACTCGGAGATCCCAACGCCCGCAAAATTAAAAAATTTCAGCCCCTCGTCACCGAAATCAACCTGCTGGAAGAAGACATTAAAAACCTATCCGATGAGGAATTAAGGGGCAAAACCAGCGAATTTAAGGAAAGATTAGACAAAGCGAGAAATTATGACGAAAGAGAGGAGATTCTCGAGGAAATCCTCCCCGAAGCTTTCGCCATTGTCCGGGAAGCGGGAATCCGAGTCTTAGGGATGCGTCACTTTGACGTGCAGTTATTGGGGGGAATGGTACTCCACAAAGGACAAATCGCCGAGATGAAAACCGGGGAAGGAAAAACCCTAGTTGCCACACTCCCCGCTTATTTGAATGGATTGACCGGAAAAGGGGTTCACGTCGTCACCGTTAACGATTATCTCGCCCGTCGTGACGCGGAATGGATGGGGCAGGTACACCGCTTTTTAGGGTTAAGTGTGGGACTAATTCAAGCCGGCATGAGTCCGGAAGAAAGAAAGAAAAATTATGCCTGTGACATCACCTACACCACTAACAGCGAACTCGGCTTTGATTATCTGCGCGATAACATGGCTACAGTGATGGGGGAAGTTGTCCAAAGACCCTTTAACTACTGCGTTATCGACGAAGTGGACTCCATTCTTATTGATGAAGCGAGAACCCCATTAATTATATCAGGACCGATCGATCGACCCACAGAAAAATATATTCTCGCCGCCGAAATCGCCAAGCAATTAGTGCGCCAAAAAGTAGAAGACGGACCGGGAGACTACGAAGTTAACGAAAAAGACCGTAACGTTTTAATGACCGATGAAGGCTTTAAAAGAGCGGAAGAACTATTAGGAGTTACCGATTTATACGACCAAGAAAATCCCTGGGCGCACTATATTTCTAACGCTATTCGTGCCAAAGAACTCCAGAAAAAAGACGTTAACTATATCGTCCGCAGTGGTGAAATTGTTATTGTTGATGAGTTCACGGGACGGGTATTACCGGGGCGACGTTGGGGCGATGGTTTACATCAGGCAGTGGAGGCTAAGGAAGGGGTAGAAATTCAACAGGAAACCCAAACCTTAGCCACGATTACCTATCAAAACTTTTTCCTACTCTATCCGAAATTATCTGGCATGACCGGGACGGCTAAAACCGAAGAAACGGAACTAGAAAAAGTCTATAACCTGCAAGTAACAATTATTCCCACTAACCGCATTTCTCGTCGGCAAGATTTAGCCGATGTGGTCTATAAAAATGAACAGGCAAAATGGAACGCCGTCGCCGAAGAATGTCAACAAATGCACGAACAGGGTCGCCCGGTTTTAGTCGGTACCACCAGTGTGGAAAAATCAGAAGTGCTTTCGCTGTTATTACAGGAAAGAAAGATTCCCCATAACTTGCTTAATGCTCGTCCGGAAAACGTGGAAAGGGAATCGGAAATCGTCGCCCAAGCAGGCCGGGCCGGAGCCGTAACTATTGCTACGAATATGGCAGGACGGGGAACCGATATCATCCTCGGTGGTAACTCCGATTATATGGCCCGATTGAAAATTCGCGAGTATTTAATGCCCAAATTAGTTATGCCCGAAGATGACAATTTGGCCTTTAGTTTACCCAGTTTAGGAGAACGCAATCGCCCGCAAGGATTCGCTCCGGGTAAAAAGAAAAAAAACTGGCGCGCCTCGGCGGAAATTTTTCCCACCGAGTTACCGAAAGAGGTAGAAAATGCCCTGAAAGAAGCGGTTAAATTTGCCGTTGATACCCACGGAACTCAAAGTTTACTCGAATTAGAAGCAGAAGAAAAAATCGCCATCGCGGCCGAAAAAGCCCCCACGGATGACCAGGTTATTCAAAAGTTACGCGAAGTCTATAAATTAATTCGCAAAACCTATGAAGATTACACGGGTAAAGAACACGATGAAGTAGTAGAAAGAGGCGGACTGCACGTTATCGGGACGGAACGCCACGAATCCCGCCGTATTGACAACCAATTGCGAGGCCGGGCGGGCAGACAGGGCGACCCCGGTTCTACACGCTTCTTTTTAAGCCTAGAAGATAATTTATTGCGGATTTTTGGGGGCGACCGCGTGGCGGGTTTAATGGATGCCTTCCGGGTGGAAGAAGATATGCCCATTGAGTCAGGAATGTTAACTCGTTCCCTGGAAGGAGCGCAAAGAAAAGTGGAAACCTTCTATTATGATGCCCGGAAACAGGTGTTTGAATACGACGAGGTGATGAATAATCAACGACGCGCTATTTATGCCGAACGTCGTCGGGTTTTGGAGGGGATGGACCTAAAAGAACAGGTGCTGCAATACGCCGAAAAAACCATGGATGAAATCGTCATGGCTTATGTTAATCCCGAACTGCCGGCGGAAGAATGGGATTTGGAAAAACTGATTAGTAAATCTCAGGAATTCGTCTATCTATTGGCAGATATTACCGCTAAAGATGTCGAGGAGATGAGTGTTAATGATATCAAGATGTTCCTACACGAAGAAGTTCGTAAAGCCTACGAAATTAAGGAACGTCAAGTGGATAATATTCGCGCCGGTTTAATGCGCGATGCCGAACGTTATTTTATCCTGCAACAAATCGATATGTTATGGCGCGAACACCTGCAAGCTATGGAAGCTTTACGCGAGTCGATTGGTTTACGCGGTTACGGTCAAAAAGACCCTCTGATTGAGTATAAACAGGAAGGCTACGAGATGTTTTTAGAAATGATGATTGATATCCGTCGCAATGTGGTTTATTCCCTGTTCCAATTCCAACCGCAAGGACAACCCCAAGCAGTGGCTAGTGAACAGTAAAAATTAAAAGTTGGCTGAAATTGGGGAGAATTGGCTAAGGCTGATTCTCTCATTTTTTTCTACCGAGAAATCAGTCACCCACAATCCACACTAGGACAAAAATTATCAGTCCGATTACTCCATAGGACAACAACGACCCCAAAAAATTGATGATTTGTATGGGAAAATGAATCAAAACTTGGTAAGTAAAATCCGTAACTGCCAGCAAGGCAGTGAAAAACATAATCACAAGTGTTATCATATTTAATATCTTCTCAATCTGATAGAATAAATGGCTATCCTTTGCGGTAATCGGCAGTGGATGGTCAGAAGTTAGGAGATTATCCCCAAGAAAATTCTACCGCAATTTGGGTGCATCTCACATTTGCAGAAATACAGACAATGAGGACTGCTCTATGAATATTCGTATTGGTAACGGCTACGATATCCACCGATTGGTAACAGGAAGACCTTTAATTTTAGGAGGAGTAGAAATTGCCCATACTGTCGGTTTATTGGGTCATAGTGATGCCGATGTCTTAACCCACGCTATTATGGATGCCATGCTGGGGGCGCTTAGTTTAGGCGATATCGGTCATTATTTTCCCCCCACAGACCCGCAATGGCAAGGGGCGAATAGTTTAAAATTATTAGAACAAGTTAATCAATTAATTATCGATAAAGGTTGGCAGATTAATAATATTGATTCGGTAATTGTCGCCGAAAAACCGAAAATGAAACCCCACCTTAATGCGATGCGAGCCAAGTTAGCAGCAACTCTCAAGATTAATCCGGAACAGGTGGGAATTAAAGCCACTACTAACGAACAATTAGGACCGGTAGGACGAGAAGAAGGTATAGCAGTTTATGCCGTGGTTTTATTGGTTAAGGAGTAGGTTGAATACGGTGTTTTCCCTGCTATTCTCCCAGCCATTCTTCTCTGGTAATACCCGCTTGATTGAGAATGCGTTTTAACAGTCCTACCCCTATTTCTCCTTGATGGGGATTGGGGATAATTATCGTTAAATTATCGCGACGCATTTGCGGGTGTTTACCCCCAGCGTAGGGACCTTTAAACCCAAGTTCTCGTAATCTTTGAACTAGATTAAGCCATGATACGGCGGTTAATTTAGGCATATCTTAAATTGAAGACATGGGTTGAGGAAGGAGATTAAGATCTATTCCTGCTAACACTGGAATCGGCAAACCTAAACACAGACGCAAAGCAATCCAATCGCTTAAAGCTTCGCGCAATTCTTGCTGGCAATCTTCTAGATTGGCGTGATTTGCCCAAACTCCCTGAAGGGGTGGAATTTCGCCCCAATAAGTGCCATCTTCTTCGATGATTTCGTATCGAGCTAATGCCATCGCTTGATCAATATAACTGGCTAACATGGTTGTACTATTGGTAAAGCTTACTTACTATATTAAAGTAAATTTTTCCCAGCAGCCAGCTGCATTGGATTCGTCTTCAGATTATGATAAGGTAAGATGGTCAATAACCTGATTTATCTGGAGTGTTAATCTCGTTGGCTCGAAACTAAGCTGTTAAGCATTTAAATTGCTTGTTGAGACGAGGCAAGAGGCAAGAGGCAACAGTAAAGGGATTGGGGGAGATTCGGCTAATCTTAAGAATAAGTGCTTTAAATGCGTCTTAGCTTATAATGAATACACCACAAAAGATTATCACAAAAGTCTTGAAAGAATACCATCAATCGGCATCTTCAGTAGCTAATTCTCCCCACAATCTGGTTACTGCTAGGAAGCTAACCAATTCCTTCTCAATTTTTGTCTAATCCCTAATTGCTAAATTCTCTCTATGACTGCCATTATCCAACAAATAAAAGAACGTTTTTCCCAATCCCTAGTTAAATCCTTTGGGGAAAACTTCGCCGCTACCGATCCCCTAATTGTGGCCGCTAGTAACCCCCGTTTTGGCGATTATCAATGTAATATTTCCCTCTCTTTAGCCAAAGAATTAAAACAAAAACCCCGGGAAGTGGCGACAACTTTACTAAAAAATCTAGAGATAGATGATCTCTGTCAACCCCCCGAAATTGCTGGACCCGGTTTTATCAATCTTACCCTGAAACCAGGTTATCTAGAAACCCAATTAAAAGACCTAATTACTGACAACCGTTTAGGAGTTGCCGCTGCTAACCCCAGTCAAAAAATTATTGTCGATTTTTCCAGTCCCAATATTGCCAAAGAAATGCACGTTGGCCACTTGCGATCGACTATAATTGGTGATTGTATTGCTCGGATTCTGGAATTTCGTCATCATCAAGTAATTCGTCTTAATCATGTTGGGGATTGGGGTACTCAATTCGGGATGTTAATCACCTATCTACAAGAAGCTTATCCTAGTGCTTTAACCCAAGCAGATGCCCTAGATTTAGGGGATTTAGTTAGCTTTTATAAAAAGGCAAAAATTCGTTTTGATGAAGACGAAAACTTTAAAGAAACTGCCCGCCAATCTGTAGTAAAATTACAGTCGGGTGATTCTCAAAGTCGTCAAGCATGGCAGTTACTTTGTCAACAATCACGACGGGAATTTCAGAAAATCTATGATATTCTCGATATAAAACTAACCGAAAGGGGTGAATCTTTTTATAATCCCTACCTTGAGGCAGTAATCAAAGAATTAGATCAACAGGGATTGCTAACAGAAGACAACGGCGCTTTATGTGTCTTTCTCGATGGTTTTACCAACAAAGAGGGAGATCGTTTGCCCCTAATTGTCAAGAAATCCGACGGCGGTTATAATTACGCTACCACCGATTTAGCAGCAATTTGTTATCGAGTGCGGCAAGATAAAGCCGCAAGAATAATTTATGTCACCGATGCTGGACAAGCTAACCATTTTGCCCAAGTATTTCAGGTGGCTAAAAAAGCGGGATTTTTACCCGATAATGTGGCAGTGGTTCACGTCGCTTTTGGATTAGTTTTAGGGGAAGATGGTAAAAAATTAAAAACTCGTTCCGGGGAGACGGTAAAATTACAAGAATTACTCGATCAAGCGATCGCCTGTTCCCTAGCTGACTTAGAAAAAAGACTGGCAAGCGAGGAAAGAGAAGAAACCGGCGATTTTATCGCTAAGACTGCCGAAACTGTCGGATTAAGTGCCGTTAAATACGCCGATCTCAGCCAAAATCGCAATAGTAACTACGTTTTCAGTTACGACAAAATGCTCAATCTGCAAGGCAACACCGCCCCCTATATGCTGTACGCTTACGCTAGGGTCCAGAGTATCAGTCGCGAAGGTGGTATTAATTTTCAGGATTTAAGTGCCAATTCATCGCTAATTCTCAAGGATGAAAGCGAATTAATTCTGGCTAAACAATTACTGCAACTGCCGGAAGTAATTAGTGCCGTGGAAGAGGATTTATTACCTAATCGTTTATGTGATTATCTTTATGAACTCAGTAAAAAGTATAATCGTTTCTACGAAAATTGTCCCGTTCTGAAAGCGGCAGAACCTATTAAAACCTCTCGTTTAGTTTTGTGTGATTTAACGGCAAGAACCCTAAAATTAGGCTTATCTCTGCTGGGAATCCCCGTTTTGGAAAGAATGTAAATCAGTTATCAGTTATCAGTTATCAGTTATCAGTTCACCGTTTACTGTTCACAGCAAAAAACTACCCAATTCATAATTCATAATTGATAATTCATAATTCCCACACCCTACACCCTACACCCTACACCCCACACCCTACACCCCACACCCCACCCCTTGCATTGCGTATCTTTGACAAAACTGGGTGCTATTTTATACCCAGAAAAAGTGTACTATGCTGACGTGAAAAAACCTGAGTTTTTGCTAACCTAGAAATAGCTCTAATCAGAGCCAATATCTTTGGGGGAAGCTTAGAGATTAATCTAGTTAAACTGACTCATGACGTTATCTTATTGTCGTCTGTTGCCTATTAGCTTTCAGGTGATAACTCGGAGACAGGGAATTAGTACAAAAGTTCAAATTTCCTCTCCGCAGCCCCAGCGTTCCTGTGTAGTCTTAACGAGTAATTTTATCCCAGAGATGTTATCGTTAAAGCGGTCAAATGTCCGAACGTCCTAGAGGATTTTCGGGAAAGAGCATTTGCCCTCCCGTAATCTCAGATAGAACCTTATGAGTCAATCAATTGAAGATAAAGCTATGGCCGATGCTGATGTATCAGATTATACCACAAATAAAATAATTTTGTCTAATTGGATCGCCCCTTGGTCGAAAGGCAATCGGAAAAACCTGTCACCGCAACCAAAATGGGATTTATGGCAACCCCTGCGGCAACGAATTGACCGACTAGAGATTAATACACCTGAACTAGCTCATCGGATTTGTCGTCTAATTCCGGCTCAATGTCCCTTTGCGCGGAAAATTACCCTATTTAGCTGGACAATTCTAGAGATTCCGCCCCTTTGCAAGCTAAATCCCCTCTACGAAAACCTGATGATGTTAAGATTTCGCGCTCTTTCTTACCTTGCCGATGAATGTGGAGAGGATATCGGTGCTTACTGCTAAAATGAGTGAGTGTCTTTAATCGCCACACCTATGGCCATCATCGCTCTGAAAGCTTGGTATCTGGACAAATACGAACCTATCCGCGAGGTTGTCAAACGTCCCCACGACTTGCGCTTAAGTCGCAATAGTCTCTTAAAATCGGGTTTAAGAGCCGATTTTCTCGATGATAGTCTGACAATACAGGGTTCTGTCTGGTTCCAACGCTATCTAGAAGGGGAAAGGGTGGAATTTTACCTCGAAGGTAGTGGCGGTTACGTCATCTCGAATATTGACCTGATTTCCCAAGAAATTTACTTTACTAAACAGGACCTCAGCACTTGGCTGGATCCCGTCATTTATTTTAGCTCCCAAAGCCAATTTAAGGACTCTAGCACCGCTTTAAAAACAGTTTTGACCGAAACCGTCGAAAATCTCAATAAACGCTCCCGTTTGCCCTTAAACGTGGAAGAAACGCCCCGAACTGAGGGCAATGTCACCAGATTGAGTGATAGTCAATTACGCAAAATTCGCAAAAGTTTATTATTTATTGCCGATGCTACGGCGATTAGCCAAAAGGAAACGGAATTACTGCCTAGTCCCCTAGTGGGTGTAGAATTGGGTTATGCGATCGCTTGTAAACAGGGCGGACAAATTCTGCTAACCTATCAAAATCGAGCGGAATTAAAGGGTAAACTAGCTTTTGACCTGCCAAGCTACCAAAAATTAACTTTCTCGGATCTTAGCGAATTGCGTCTCACTTTCCCGCCTTTAATGGCAACTTTATTACAAAAATTCAATCTGATTAGTTAAAAAAAATGAGTAGAAAGGCTGACGAGTACGCAGTACATTTGTTCTTAAGCAATGGACATCGCGAGGAGGTACGTTTTTTGACTATCCAAGAATTTCAAAAGTGGTACAGTAACGAATTAGTTCCGAAAGCCGATTCCAGGGATTTTATCAATGTTCCGATCAGAAATATCCAAGGGGAATATATGGTTTTACGTCCGGCTAGTGTCATTGCTATTCGCGTGGAACCCGTCTTTTTTGGCAGTGTGGAAAGAATATAATTTGTCGTTATCCCTAAAAAAGATAGTTAGATAGGGAGAATTTTAGAGATTATTGATAATTCTCTCAATGTCAGCTTGGATTTGATTGCTGACTTTGCCTTGCCAGCGTTCTTTTAATTCCCTTAATCCCACTTCTGCGTATTGACAGATCTTATCTAAAACTTCTTTGCCGTCGCTGGGTTGAGGATAGGAATTCTTTTTACAGATAATATAAATTCCTGCGGTTAAAGCTAAAATAACTTCTGGATCGATTTGGCTAATATTAATTAAATCTTGTCGATTGCTCAGATTGATTCCGTAGATACTGAAGTCTTGTTTAATGGCAAAAGCAGCGGCGAATAAATAAGCATCTACCATGCGCTCAAAGGTTTTATTATCTTTTAGTACCTGTAGATAATTTCTGGAAGTTTCCGAGGCATAAATCTTCAAACTGGAATCGATTCTCTGCATTAGTAACTCTCCATCACTTCAATCACGGAAGCATCTTCATCGGCAGCCAAACGGTGTATTTTAAAAATATCAGTAGTGTGGGGAAGCAAGAGATTTAAAAGTGGATCGGGAAGATCGCGATCCGTGGCTAAAATAATCACTTGGGAGTTGAAATTAGGGAGAGAGTTAATAATATTTTTTTGATGTTCTTTGTCTAAATGGCCAAAAGGTGTATCCATAATTAGGGGGACACAGGTATCAGTTATTTGATTTAAACCAGTGATAAAAGCAAAAGCTAAAGCTTCCTTTTCTCCTGCACTTAAGACATCGGGATTTAATAATTTTCCCGTGAGGGTACGGATTCCTAAAGTGTATTCGGGAGTGATTTCTACTCCTCTATATTCCTCTGGTTTGTTGGTTACTTGTAAATAGCGATCGCTGGTTGCTTGATTAATCATTTTTTGGGAATTATCGATATGCCATTCGATTAATTCGTTAGTGGCATTTTTTAAACCTCTGGCCATTTTAACCTGATTAGATAACATCGAGGTGGTTTGATTTTCACTAGCTAAAATTTCTACTTCTTGGCGTAAATTTTCTAATTGCTTTTCTTTGATTTCGATTTCCTTTTGCAAGCGTTCTATCCTTTCTTCAATCTCTTTAACTTTTTGTTCCGATTCGCCAACTTTTCGCCAAATATCATTAGCTGATTCTTGATTTATTCCCGTGGTTTCCTGTTTTAGCTGTTTAATATGTTGATTAATTTCTTCGATTTCTTCTTCTAAAAGATCTCTTTGTAAAAGCAATTGACTATAATTGCTAAATTTGGCATTATCTCGGATAATTCCCTGTAAATCAATTCTAATTTGGTCTTTTTCTATTCTGGTGGCGTTGTCCATTTCTAAGGACTCTAGTTCGGCAATTTTTTCAAGGATAAAGTCACGAGAATTTTTATCTAAACAACGACCACATAGACAGCTTTCATCGTCAATTATTGTTTTTAAAACTGCTGTAGAATTAGTTTTATAAGTGCTTTTTAAGCTAGTAACTTGCAAATCGTCAGCCATTTCCTGCACAAAGTTAATCAGCAAAGGTATCGAAGCTTTTTTTAACCAAGAATCAATAGACTTTTGTAGGTTATTTAACTGAGTTTGTAAACCGATACGCTTTTTCTCTAAGTCATGAATTTCTTCTAATTTTTCTCGTAAACTTTCAATCTGAGCGGCTTTTTCTTGAGCATCATGATGGATAATTATAGCTTTTTTTTCCTCATCTTTAGCATTTTTAAGCTGACCTTTTTGAAGACAAATTTCTTCTTCTAATTCTCGTAATTGTTGCATCTTATATTTAAAAGTCTGACTGGTTCCCTCCGCTTTATTTAAACGGTTTTCTAATTCCTGCAAGGCTTTTTCTGTATCATCACGCAGATTTCTTAATTCAGGGATACCCAAAACTTTTTCAATTGCTTCTTTTGCTTCTTTGGTTTGAGTTATCTGGGTATATTGTTCGATTTTTGAGCCATCAAAACAGAAAAAATCTCGAATAGATTTAGGAAGCAATGCTTCGATATATTCCCTAGAGTTACTTGCTTTTATGGTTCCATCTTCATAAAATAATGCTTCCTCTACGCTTGGATAAGAAGTGATACCATTATCTTTTAATTTCGCTGTGCGACTGATAAAGAAATTTTTCTCGTTTCTAGTAAAATTTAATTCTACCCGCATTTCTTTTTCTTCTACTGATGATGAATCATCCTTACCTCGATAAAAATAGGTTTTCAGAGTCTCTTTAGATACAATATCTCCCCCATAGAGACACCATAAAATCGCCGTCATCAGAGAAGTTTTACCGTGGCCATTATTCCCGAATATAATATGAATATTTCTGTCGGGATGCAGGTTAAAAGTAATATTTTGACTAGGGTAACATTTCCAATTAGTTAAGCGAATTTGTTTCAGTCTCAAAGTCATAGGGTTTATTTATTGTGGGGAGTCGGTATATTTTTCGATAAGTTCGACAATTTTAGGTGATAGCCGCCGATTTTTTAGAGTAATTTTTTCCACTTCTAAAGCCATGGCTTCCTTGAGCAGTTGAGGAGGTATCTCATATTTTTGTGCCAGATCTTTAATTTTAGCAGTTATGTCCATGAATTTTCTGGTGGTTGGGGAGTGGAGATTGTCAAGTCTTAATTCTTATTTGCCAAGAGATACCTTGATGAGGATAAATTTTATAACATATCTGAGTAGGTGAGGCCATAGTAAGTTAATTCTTGGACGAATCTCTTAATAATTGTACATCACCATCCCCTCAAGGAGGAAAGACATCGATTAAAGTCCCTTTTTTTTGCCACGGCTGCCCGGAGAATTCTGCCGCGACGTTGAATAAATTGACGAGGAGAAGCATCAGCAGCGAGGATAATTCCCTGACTGACTTGTGGGATATCAACCCCCTCATCGAGATATTTTACTGCCACTAATGCGTCAAGATTTCCCGAAGATAACTGTAATAATAACATAACTCGATCGCTGTCTAAGGAACTATAGCGAGCGACTCTTTTTCCCTGACGTGCTAATCGGGTACTAATCTAAACAAGGTAGATAAAATTTTCCAATAATATTATGGCACTCCCTGGGGTATTCTTCTAATAGGTCTAATTGTTGTAGTGACAATTTAAATTCCTCCTCGATCTCGTTTTAAGTCATAAATAACTTTTTCATAACACCAGCTTTTACTGCGTTGGGGATTTCTCAATCTAATACTTAAAAACAATCGACTCGCTAAAGCTTTATCTCCATTCACGAGGGTTAAAAGTTCTCTTTCCAAGTAGAAAAGTTTAGGCTGACTGATTGGCAAATTTTGACGATTATTTTTAGAAGTAGCTCTTTTTGGTTTAGTGGAGGATAAAGATAGGGTATCGACCAACCACCAGATAGCTAGAGCTAACCCCAACAACAGCACTCCCATAAAAGAGTATAAAACGATGCCTAGTAAATTCATTAATCGATTCCCGTATTTCTTAATGATCAAGGTTTTAGGCTAATCTACCCTATACAAAAACACCATAAAAGCTAAAATAGATAGCTGACAGTGATTCTGAACACAATAGTAATATAGACTAAACCGCCTTGTATTACCGTCTTCTTCTTGATTTTAATACCCTAGAAAACGGGTTAATTGCCTTAACACCCGAACAAAGTCATTATCTTAAAAAAGTTGTTCGTTTAAAATCCCATGACCATTTTATTGCCCTAAATGGACAAGGACAAGCGTGGTTAGCAGAAATAATTGATAATTCGGCCTATCTTTTAGAAGCGATAAACGAAACTAGCGAACTACCAGTACAAGTGAATTTAATGGTAGCAATTCCCAAAAATGGCTTTGATGATATCGTTCGCGCTGCCACCGAATTAGGAGTTTATCGGATTATCCCGCTGCTGACAGAACGCAGTTTAGTTAATCCTAGTCCTCAAAAAATTGACCGTTGGCGAAAAATTGCCCGGGAAGCTGTAGAACAATCAGAAAGACAGATTATTCCCATTATCGAAGAACCACAATCATTTTTAGCCATCCTTAAGCGGGGAGCTAACCCACAGACAACTTGTTATATTGGTGTTACGCGTAGAACAGTGGCCCCGCTACTTTCTCAATTGCACACATCAACCGAGATAACCATGGCTATCGGACCGGAAGGGGGATGGACGGAGGCAGAAATAGAACAAGCGCTCGCCGCTGATTTTCTACCTGTATCATTGGGAAAACGCATTTTGAGAACAATTACAGCTCCCTTAGTGGCTCTTGCTATCATTAACGCCTATTTAGACAGCTAATTGACTAGAGTTTCTATGACCAAGACCAGCAATCGAGATAACTGGAATCATTTCGCTTCTTACCTAAAGCAAGAACTAGCAGCAGTTCTCCTGTGGTCAGATTTTCCCTTTTTTGCCGAAACCACCCTGGTCAATCCCCATTGAAGACACCTACTGGGACACCGCCTTGCCACTCTATAGCACCCTCATCTTCCCAAAAAAACTCTCCCTACTGCAACTTTATGACCCCTAGTAGCCCTTCTAACCCCTCTTTTGACTGGTTTAACCCCTCGCCCCAGCAAGACAGCGATTTACTGGCACAAATCGGCTTTATCCCCGGTTTCAAAGAATTTCTCACCCTGCGACAGGTTCATGCCTTGGAACACGCCACCGTCTGGGTATTAAGCGAAATGGCTGCCCGTCGTGAATCGCCTTTTGACCATTCCCAAGCGGATAACGAGGCCCTGGGGGGACTGTCCACCGATAGGGGTTTTTATCTCTACGGACAAGTTAATACTAATGAACTGCAAATTGCGGCCAAACAGGCTCTCCATCGTCTCAAAAATGGCGAGGGGCAATTGGCATTACATCCGCGTTGTGGCACCAATTTATCGGTAACTTTAGCCTTAACCGCTGGCTTCGTCTTAGGAACTCATTTTCTCTTACCCAGAGGTCCGATTTCTCAGTTATTAGGCTTAGGTTTAGCCACTGCCACCGCTTTTCAAATCGGGCCAGATGTGGGAATGTCGGCCCAAAAATACCTGACCACAGCCATTCCTTTTAACTTAACAATCGTTAACATTGCACCAAAGGCAGACCTATGGGGACGTTCGGGGCATTTTGTCCAAACAGAGTGGCAAGATTTGCAATAAAACTTAAAGTAAAAACCCTTTCGGCAAACTCGCTCTGATTGTAACCTGTTAACTAAACCCTTAAAAAAAAACAACAGCTATGCCTGGAATCGAACGCGGAGCCGAAGTTAGAGTCAAACGGAAAGAGTCTTACTGGTACAACGATGTGGGAACCGTAGCCAGTGTTGATAAAAGTGGTATCCTCTATCCCGTTATCGTCCGTTTTAAAACTGTTAACTACCACGGTTTTAGTGGTAGCGCCGGTGGACTGAATACCAATAACTTCGCTGAAAGTGAATTGGAACTCGTTAAGGCTGCCCCCGCTAAGAAATAAAGCTGACTAAAATTCAGCCTATCATCACCGACTGACTGACAGGAATTCTCTCTTGTTGGTCGGTTTTTTTATAGTTATCAGCGAGCAGTTATCAGTTATCAGTTATCAGTTATCAGTTATCAGTTATCAGTTATCAGTTTACTGATATTACATTTTGGGCGCACGCGATGCGCCCCTACCATATAAAAACTGACTAATAAATTATTTAAAATTTGCTTTAACCTTTAGCCAACAAGAGCTAATTAGTTTAATTATCCTAGATAAGTTCTTAAATGCTTGACAAAATATATTCAATAATTTATAATATTAAATAGCCCAAAATCATGAAATTATGCTATCAGCATAATCGGGTTTGAGGTGTTTGAAAAATAGTTTTTCAGTAATCAAATCTGGAATTTATGAGCATTTTAGAACTGATAGAAAAAAGACTAGAAGAAAACTTTGCCCTCCACGAACAATACCTAAACCCCCAGATGGTTAGGGTACTAAAAACGATCGGCTACGATCGCCACTACGTTAAAGCTCAAGGTCCGTACCTATTCGACAATCAGGGAGAAAAGTATCTGGACTTACTGAGTGGTTTTGGTGTTTTCGCCCTCGGACGCAATCACCCCAAGATTGTCCAAGCTTTACAGGAGGTATTGACGGCAGCATTGCCCAATTTAGTCCAATTGGATGCTTCTATCCTAGCGGGATTGCTGGCGGAACGGTTAGCAGCGATCGCACCTCCCGGATTAGAACGAGTTTTCTTTGCTAATTCCGGCACAGAAACCGTCGAGGCTGCCATTAAATTCAGCCGCTACGCCACCGGACGCAGCCAAATTGTTTACTGTCAGGGGGGCTACCACGGGTTAACCATGGGTTCCCTTTCCGCCACCGGCGATCCCCATTATCGCCAGGGATTTGGGCCGTTTGTGGCCGATTTTAAGGAAATACCCTTCGGCGATCTGGCCGCGCTCGAAAAAGCTCTAATTAACCAAGAAGTAGCGGCTTTTATTACCGAACCGATCCAAGGTCACGGGGTGAGAATTCCCGAACCGAACTATCTCCCCGCAGCGGCGGCCCTTTGTCGTCGTTACGGCACTCTTTTTGTGGCCGATGAAGTGCAGACCGGTTTGGGCCGGACTGGCAAAATTTGGGCAGTGGAACATTGGGGGGTAGAACCGGACATTTTATGTGTTGCCAAGGCTCTTTCGGGCGGTTTTGTGCCAGTGGGAGCGGTTCTCTGTCGTCGCTGGATCTTCGATCGAGTATTCGATCGCATGGATCGTTCTGTGGTCCACGGTAGCACTTTTGGTAAAAATAATCTGGCCATGGCCGCCGGTATTGCCACTTTACAGGTGATTGAGGAGGAAAAATTAGTCGAGCGATCGGCCGTAATCGGTCAACAAATTATCGCAGAACTACGGCCCCTCGTAGATCAGTACGAATGTTTGCAGGAAGTGCGGGGATTGGGGATGATGATCGCCTTGGAATTTGCCGAGCCGAGCAGTTGGTCACTAAAAGCCGCCTGGAAAATGCTAGAAACCGCCAATAAAGGGCTATTTTCCCAGTTAATCGTCGTTCCCCTCTTTACCCGCCATCAAATTCTCTCGCAGGTTTCCGGCCACGGCATGAATATCATCAAGTTTATCCCCCCCCTCACCCTCTCCGATGAGGATTGCCGTTGGCTTGTCACCGCCGTTAAAGATGTGGTGGCTGATGCTCACCGCATACCCGGGGCCGCTTGGGAATTCGGCAAAACCTTGGCCAGCCAAGCTATCCGCCAAAAAACCGCCAAAAAATAGTTAATATGTCCAGTTTGTTTCATCCCCTCTGCGGTAGCAACCTTAGCACT
The DNA here is from genome assembly GCF_000981785.2 of Microcystis aeruginosa NIES-2549. NCBI lineage: Bacteria > Bacillati > Cyanobacteriota > Cyanophyceae > Chroococcales > Microcystaceae > Microcystis > Microcystis aeruginosa. The sequence goes on from NZ_CP011304.1 coordinate 2,615,964, forward strand.
CTCCTTCGTTTGTTTTTGACCAATGGCGGCATCGATCGCCCCAATTTGGCCCCAGCAACCCTGGCGCTGGCAGTTACCCTGGCGCGACTGCCTTTTTCTACCCTAGAACGAATTTTAATGACAGGGTTTTATGAGCGCCGCGTGCAGGTAAAAGCACCCATTTTTATTGTCGGCTATTGGCGCAGCGGCACGACCCATCTCCACAATTTACTCGGTCAATCGGAGCATTTTGGCTATATTTCGCCCCTAGCGGTGGGATTACCCTGGGATATCCTCGGCATCGTCCGTTTATTTCAACCGCTGCTAGAATTAGCCCTACCGAGCGATCGCCATGTGGATAACGTCGCCGTTACTCCCGATTCCCCCCAAGAAGATTCGATCGCCCTGGCCAGCATGATCCCCCTTTCCTACTACCATGGTTTATACTTTCCCCAACGTTTTCAGTATCATTTCCAGCGAGGGGTTTTTTTTCAAGGCTGCAGCGAGAGGGAAATCGCCACTTGGCAGCGTTGGCATACTCATCTATTAAAAAAAGTTTCCATCCATCAAAGAGGCAAACAATTACTAATCAAAAACCCCGTTTATACGGCACATATTGCCAAATTGCGAGCTATCTGGCCCGATGCTAAATTTATTCATATCTACCGCAATCCCTATCTAGTTTTTCCCTCAACCCGTCACTTTTTTACCCGCATCCTACCGGAACTAGCACTACAATCCTACGATAATTTATCCACGGATGAAATCGAGCAGGTAATTCTGAAAAGTTATCCCTCAATGCTTAATTCTCTCCTGCGAGATAGTGCCGATTTACCCGCCGATAGTTTTGTAGAAATTCGTTTTGAGGATTTAGAAAAAGACCCCCTAGCACAAATCGAGAAAATCTACGATCAACTGCAACTTCCCGACTTAAACATATCTATGCCTCGCTTTGAGAAATATATCAGCAGTCTGCAAGGATATAAAAAAAATAATTATCCCCCAGATGCAAAAGCGATCGAGTTAGTCGAATCTCATTGGCTCCCATTTATTCAACGTTGGAATTATTATCAGTGACCAGCTTTTTCAGTTATCAGTTACCAGTGATCAGTTATCAGTTATCAGTCATAAGTAGGTAGGCGTTAAAAATTATCAGACACCCTCCTTATCAAGGGTAGGGTTGATTCATGAATCAACCCTACCTTATCAAGAGGGGCAGGGGGGATCGAACCTAAAATCCATTTTTAATTTAATTATAACCAGCTACTTAAGTCATAATTCCCGCTCTTTTATATCTTTTAAACAGGATTTAGTATAACTACTTCTTGCCTTTTGCCTATTGCCTGTTGCCTTTTGCCTATCCTAACCAAGAAATTAATTTTGCACGACCACTTATGAAATATCTTAAATTTATCTTTCTGGGTTTAGGTTTTGTTTTACTAGGGGTAATTTTACGCCAAACCAATCTGCAAGAAGTTTGGCAACAAATCACCCTAGTCGGTTGGTGGGGAATGACAGTAGTGATTATTTTTTATTTCCTAGAATTCCTCACCGATGTTTTTACTTGGCAACTAACTTTTAAAAGCATTCCTATCCAACCTCGATGGACAATTCGGCTATTATTAATTTACATGGTAGGGGCAGCCTTTAATCGCGTGACTCCCTTCGCTTCTTTGGGAGGAGAAGGTTTTAAAGCAGTGATGTTGAAAACTCACTATCAGATTAGCTATAAAGAAACCAGTGCCTCGATTATTCTGACCAAGACATTAAATACTGCTTCCCTTGTCTTCTTTGCAATTATCGGTTTTTTGCTGCTCCTAGCTTCCCCAAAATTCTCCAATTCTTTTAAAACTTTTACCGGATTAAGTCTCGCTATATTCTCCATCTGTATCCTGATATTTTTCTTGATTCAGCGATTCCGTTTATCCTCCAGAATAGTTAATCGATTAGGTCATTCTTTTTTAGGCGATCGCGTATCTAAACCTTTAGAAAATCTTCGCAGTGTCGATGATCGTTTAGGGGAATTTTACCGGAATCTGCCCCTATTTAGAAATGGCTTGATCGTCGGTTTTCTAAATTGGCCCCTAGGAGTTTTAGAAATCTATGTTTTAATGCAATTTCTCCAACATCCGATCACTTTTGCCGATGCTTGGTTATTTGATTCCGTTGCCCAATTGGTACGCGCTGGAACCTTTTTTATTCCCGCTAATATCGGTACTTTAGAAGGTTCTTTAGTGCTGCTGGGTGCTTCCTTAACCGGTAGTCTAGAATTAGGTTTAGCGATTTCTGTAATTCGCCGGGTTAAAGATATTCTCTGGATTATATTAGGTTTGTTGATCTGGTGGTTATTTTCCTTAAGACCGACTTTACCCGATCGCTCTTCAAAATAATCTCAATCAGTCAACTCCCGGCTCTTCTAGGTTCTCTGTGATAAGTTTAACTTACTGATCGATCGATCTTTGTGTCCTCTGTGTCTGGAGTGGTTCCTTCCACTCCCTCGCCAGCGGTACTGTATCTTAGAATACATTTTACCCACCAAATCCAAGAGAGCCAACTCCCGATTATTCATCCTGTAATTTTTCGCGTACATTGCGAACAATCCGGGATAATTCAGTCTTTTCATCGACGCTAATTTTAGTCGGGGAACCACTAATAATCCGCTCGTAATTGCGGAAAGAATCCTTGATATCCGCCCCGTCCTGACTGATAGTATATTCACGAATCCCTTTATCGTGCCAAGAACCGCGCATCTTAAAGACGTTAATCGCTCGCGACATTTCGCCGCGAATTTCCACATATTGCAACATTAAAATCGTGTCGGTAATCGTAGAAATATGGGATTCGGTGATCGAGTGCGCTCCCATAAATTGGTCGGTGGTATTGGTGAAAAATCCCGTAATTTCCTCCTGTTTGGCGTATCCTGTCACCCCGATCACAAATTGCCGAAAAGCATTATTTGTCACCCCGCGTGCGAGCGCCGATAGAGAATCGATGGCAATACGGGAGGGTTTAAATTCCGAGATTTCCGACTTAATCATCTGTAAATGGTCTTCTAATCCCGCCGATTCGGGGTAAGAACACAATAATTTTAATAATCCCTTGCGTTCCATCTCCTCAAAATCGATACCCCAAGAAGAGGCATTTCGGGACAATTGGGCGCGAGATTCTTCATAAGCGAACAAAATCGCCCGCTCACCGCGCCGACATCCTTCTTCCAGAAATTTACTGACTAAGAGAGTTTTACCCGTACCTGTTGCTCCTGTAGCCAAAATAATCGAATCCTTGAAAAAACCGCCTCCACACATATCATCGAGGGTTTTTACTCCCGAAGAAATGCGGACATTAGAGGAGCGCTGAGTTAAACGCATGGCACCGAGGGGGAAGATATTAATGCCATCATTGGTGATAGTAAAGGGATATTCGCCCTTCATGTGGGTTGTTCCCCGTAATTTGAGTATTTCCGCCGTTCTGCGTCGCCTTTCTCCCTCTAGGACGTTCCGCATAATTACCACATTATCAGAGACAAATTCCTCTACACCAAAACGCGCCACCGCTCCGTATTCTTCGATACGTTCCGTGGTCATAATGGAAGTCACTTCTAATAATTTTAACCGGGCCACGAGCCGAAAAATTTCTCGCCGCACCACTGACACCGCTTCGTACTGCTGAAAAACGGCAGTTACAGAGTCAATTGATACCAGTTTGGCTTTATATTTGGTAATTGCGTATTGAATGCGCTCGATCAGGGCCGAAAGATCAAAACTCCCCACCACCTCTTGACCTTCCGGATCCGGGGAAGCATCGAGAATAAATAACTTACCCTGGTCAATTAATTCTTCTAAATCCCAACCAAAACTATAGGCATTTTGGATAATATCGGTCGGAGATTCTTCAAAAGTAACAAACAGCCCCGGATAGTCGAAATACTTGATACCGTGGTAGAGAAATTGCACGGCAAGCAGGGTTTTTCCCGTGCCAGAAGTGCCACTCACTAAGGTAGTTCGCCCCATGGGTAAACCACCGTGAGTGATCTCATCAAAGCCTTCAATTAGGGTTCTAATTTTGCGAACACCTTTCGGTTTAATCGGTGGATTTGGTTGGCTATTAGAGTTAGATTGAGTCATTATTTATCCAGCGAGTATTTAAAGAGTAGGATTTTTATCTAATTTTTCAACAGAAACCTATCGGGACTGACTAGACACTTTACACCATCTCGATTTCCATTGACTCTTGACTTTCCCATAGACGTACTAGATTACGCCCCGATCATTTCCCCTTCAATAAATATAACCCGTCTAACCACCTATTGCCGAAGACCTAGCCATCATTTTCTCGTTCGCGAATTTCCTCGTACAGTAAGTCTAAACCGATCAGAACCTTCTCTCGATCGGACAAATCACCGATAATTTTCCGCACCGGGGGAGGGAGGACCTTCGCGAGGGTAGGAGTGGCGAGAATCTTGTCTTCCTCCGCTAGTTGCGGGTTTTTCAGCACGTCAATCACCTTGAGCGCATAAACTCCCTGAAATTCCTCTTCTAGGATATTTTTCAGGGTTTTTAAGGCTCGCACGGAGTTGGGGGTGTTCCCGGCGACGTAGAGTTTTAAAACATAGGTTTTTTTAAAGACGCTCATAGGTTAGGGTCAAAGGGGCTGGGGATATGAGTTCATCGCTATTTGTCTGGGATGTTTTAGTCTATTCCCAATAATAAATCATAAGGGATATCCTCGCGAGGTATGGAACGACGGTACATTTCCCCTAGATGAGCCAGGATATCAATGAGAGCGAGACGATAATCTAGGAGAATTTCCTCACTTCTGCCTTCTAATTTTAATTGTTGGGAAAATTCATCCATTAACTCTATATGAATTTCCAGAATTTGCGACACCGAGAGATCGGTAAAAAAGACATTATTAACCAACTCGTCGATCGCTTGATTAATCGGATAATCCTGTAGGAAGTAATTTAAAATAATCTCCCGATAATCTGCTCTTACTTCGCGTAGTAATTCTTTTTTTTCCTCCGGGGCAAGATTACGATAGAATAGCTGCGGGTTGCGTTTGTAGTAAACACCTAAATAGCCGAGTCTTTCTTTTAATTTTTCTGCTAAACGACGCTGTTGTAGGAGGAGAAAACTGTGATTATTTGCCACGGGATTCGGTTGGTTAACAATCGTAGTACGCTCGGAAAAAGAGCAATTAGGAGCCAAATGGAGAAATCGAGCGATCGCTTGGTCGATGACGGAGGTGATGCTGTCTAATTCGTTGACGGTGATTTGTAATTCGGCACTATGATAGAGACAGGTGGGAGAGTCATTCGTCTCAGGAGCGATGTTTTTGTCAGCGACAATGATCACTACTGGCAGCAAAATCCCCGCTTCGTAGAGTTGATTAAAAGTCGGCTGTAGGGAAGGATGAGAGACCACCAGCAAACAATCAATTTTTTCCTTCTGTGCCTCGATATTAGCCAGTAATTCGCTAGAAGAGGACCCTAGGGTTAGATTATAGCGTTCATTAGCCAATAAAGCAGTCAAAGAATTAACCAGCCCCGGTGGTGAACTCACTCCCGTCAAGGATGAGTCCGTTGGGACAAAAGCATAAATAGTCAGTCTCAGAGGCAACGTTTTCTCACCCGCAAGGTAGATAGAAAATAACAAACAATAGGTTAAGCTTTCTCTGTTGAGAAGACAACCCCCTCGCCATCAGCCAAGGGAAGTTAAAAGCTAACTTTGCTTTTTGGCAGTGGGTATCGTAGTTAATTGTAATCAATGGAGCGGTTCTCTAGATGAGCGAGCGTCATAATCAAGCTAGATTCAAGTTCTAGGACGACTAATAGTTTGGCCATCAGTTTGTTAATTATGCCCTAAAGTTACCGCCACCGCCCCCCAATTATCCCCATGCCTAGCGTTACCCTCAGCCTCCATCACTTTAATCAATCCGTCACTACCTGTGAATTAATTGTTGACCGGGCCAGTCTTTGCGATTTAATTAATACGGGCAATCCAGAAGTGATCGTGGTGGTGGATGAGCGGTATTGTCCCCTAGGACTGATTGAGAGTCAAGCCCTGATCGCTTACCTCCTCTATCAACAACAGCACCCCGAAACCAGAAACCTCTCCTCCAATTGTCTGGATCTTAGCGGTTGGCTGCGCCCGATTATTCCTCTTAACTCGCGCATGGCCGTGAGTGAGTTTCTGGCTACCCTGACGGGGGAAGCGCTCGCCTTAGCCCCCATTTTAGTGGATGCTCAGGGCAAACTTTTAGGACGCTTAGACACGGGCAAACTTCTGCAATTTTGTCTCGGGCGCTCGATTCTCGATGATCCCCCTCCCCAGCCCCGCATCAGCGATCGCAATTTCCCCCCCCGCAGCGATCATCCTCTGGAATTTCTGGAACAATTACCGCTGCCGCTGCTGCTCTACAGTCCAGAAGCGGGGATTTTATACCAAAATCAGGCTTGGTGCCAACAAATCGGGGCAGCTTTCCCCGCTAATATCGATAATTCTGCCTTGGCTTTGGTTAATGAACCCTTAACCCTCCCATCCCCCACCCCCCCCCTGTTCCCCCAGCGTCTAGAAACGCTGACATCGGGTTTAGCCAAGACTTGGCGCCTGTTGTCCGTGCCGTTAAATTGGGCGGATAATTATCCCTTGATCGAGAAAGCTTCGGGACTGTGGTTACTGTTGGCCACCGATATCACAGAACAACAGCACTATTGTCAGGAATTAGCGGTTAAAAATGCCGATTTAGTCCATTTAAATCGTCTTAAGGATGAATTTCTCGCCTGTGTCAGCCATGAGTTTAAATCGCCCCTCACTGCTGTTATCGGTCTCTCCAATCTGCTGCGGGAACAAAAAATCGGTGAACTTAACCCCCGACAGTCCAAATATGCCGATTTAATCTATCGCAGCGGTCGCCAGTTGATGGCTTTAGTCAATGATCTCCTCGATTTAACCCGCCTAGAGACAGGACAACTACAATTAACTTTAACTAGAGTCAAAATCGATCGCCTCTGTCAACGGGTCTACGATATCATCGTCGATAAGTATCCCCAACGTCTCGATCTCCCCGGCAGCTATCGTCTTGATATCGAATCGGGATTAGATTATGTCCTGGCCGATGAGGCCCGTTTACAACAGATGTTAGTGCATTTGTTAGATAATGCGGTGAAATTTACCATTGATGGCGGTAATTTGGGCATTAAAGTTAATCGTTGGGAAAATTGGCTGGCTTTTACCGTCTGGGATACGGGGATCGGTATTCCGGAAGAATCCCAGCATCTGATTTTTCAGAAATTCCAACAGCTAGAAAGTCCTTTCACCCGTCAATTTGAGGGCGCAGGTTTAGGTTTAGTCCTCAGCCAAAAATTAGCGCGTTGTCACGGTGGCGATCTATCTTTTGTCTCCAAGGCCCAGGAAGGTAGTGAATTTACTTTACTACTGCCAGTTCATCCCCAAGGTGCAGACCAAGAGTCCGCCACTCCCCAACGTCTGGTGTTGGTGGTGGAAGCTAATCCCCAAGTGATCGAACAGTTTGTTGATCGCTTGAGTGAATTGGGATTAAAAGCCATTATCGCTCGTAGCGGCACTGAGGCGATCGAAAAAGCCCGTCAGTTAAAACCCCGTTGTGTTTTTCTCAATCCCAATCTACCCCTCTTGTCCGGTTGGGATGTGTTAACGCTGCTGAAATCCCATCCCCAAACCAAAGAGATAAAAGTTATTGTCACCGCCGCCGATTCCGAGCGCAACCGCAGTCAACAGCAAGGGGCCGATAGTTTTCTGGTTCCACCAATCACCTCGGCAGCCCTGCAAGCTTGCCTAAATCTGACCGGTTCTCCCGTTACTAGCCGAAAACGGCGCACTGCTCCGACTCTGCTGCGGTTACACGGTCATTATGCCCCCAATTTCTCCGATTTATCTTCCTTTAGCTGGATTTGGAATAATCAATTAGTTCGGGAAAATTATCGTTTTATCGAGGCCGATAGTTGCGAACAGGCGGAACTTTTAGCTACTGTCTGGGAGGTGGACGCTATCTTAATTGATAGTTCGATCGCAGAAGATTTATACTCTTATCTGCAAACCTTGAGCCAGTCGCAAACCCTCGCTAATTTACCCCTAGTCACCCTTGATGTGGCTGTCACCGAGGTGGCCAATCAAATCCCCGGTTTAGCCGTTTTTCCCTGTTTGGCCCCCCCAACGGAAAACCGCATCGAACAGCTATTAAAGGTAATCGAGACTGCTGATCTGGCTTTTTCTCGCCACAAAGAACAGTAAGGGCAAGTCAGGCAAGTCTTGGGAATAGAAGCAATGTCGATGCTCTAGCCCGATTTTCCCCAGAAGTTGTCGCTAAAGCGTAACTACAAACCTTAACTCAACCTAGAGATTATTAACTCAATTTTCTCAAAAAAATCGACCAGCCGTTAGGTGAGAAAAAGAGAAGAACCGAGAACATTAACGCACCCTACAAATTAAGATGGTGCGTTACGGCGCGATCATAATTTAATTATTAACAAATTTCCTTTAAATACGCGCCTAACACGCACCCTACAAGCTACTAACAAGGCTCATTTTGACTCGTTGATTAAGGGCAGTGGCAATTTTTTGTAGCATTATTAGGGGATTGTCTTGATAGTCAGCGTCTTCTAGATCTTCAATAACGGATTGCTCAACATGGATTAGGTCGGCTAGTTGTTGTTGAGTTAATCCAGCATTCATACGAGCGTCATAAATCAATTGTGCGATTTCTGAGTTGAGGGATTCTAGGGCAATTTGTTCTTTGATTGTGGGATCGTCTGCAATCATTTGGTGAATGATTTTTACGGCATCTGTGGTTTTAGGCATTGTTTATTTCTCCTTGATAAGTATGAAGTTCTGGATTTTGTTTAAATTGTGCTTTTCTTTGGATAATTCTCTCGATGTCTTGTGAGGGAACGGCGGAAGTTTTTTTGATAAGAGCATGACCAATAATTGCTATATTTTGACCATGATAAAAATAGAGGATTCGATATTGTATGGTTCCCTGTTTGGCTCTAAGCTCCCAGATCTCATTTCTGAGATAATCGGCAGCAGGGCGGCGCAGTTCATGACCTTGTGCGGCAAGTTGTTCGATTTTGGTTATACATTTGGCAAATCCTTTTTTATCAGTTTTGAGTAATTTCTGAAGCCACTCAACAACGGGTGAGATGCCTTCTGCTTCTTGATAAAAGATGATTTTTGTCTTTGGCACGTTTCTTTTTAAATAGTATGCGATGAAAAATCAATAAATGCAATCAGGTGATGGTGATGGGTATCGAATTGCTGGATAGCTCATAACCTCGTTGAAAAGAATTATGCGATCGCCCCTTGTTTATCTCCTAAATTAAACTTAGAAATTCCGCGATAATAGACATCAACATCGTTAAGTATCGAGTTCCCCAAAAGCTTATGTTTTCGTGAGCAAAACCCCTAAAATTAGACTTGACAAAAGACCTGAGATCGTTATATCCTACAGGTAACAAGCTTTTAAACGAGAGAGCCACGCCCCACGCACCAATTATATCATTCATTCTGCCTGAATATCAAACAGGAACCAGAAGCCCGTTCCCCGGCAGTGGAAGTTAGGGGTTGCTAACAGGGGGAACATTGATGACAAAGCGGATGACAGTTCCGATAACTGCTGTTGCCAAGATGGTGATTAATGCCCAAATTTGGGCTTTCTGGGAGCCTTTAATCTCTTTTAAATCACCTTGTAAGGTGTTGAATTCTCCCTGTAATGCCTTGAGGTCTCCCTTGACTTCGGCCTCGAATCTGACTTGAACAATCCTGATCTCTGTGACATCTTTCTGGAGCGCGTCTAGCTTCTGATTGGTCTCTTTAAGATTCTGATTAATCTGGTCTAGGATTTTTCCTAAATCGGTTTCGATGGTGGGGCCGCTCATGGGTTAGACTCCTAATTAATTGGTGCTGTTGTTTCTGACTTAGATTTCAGTGTTTGAACAAATTGTAAAACTTTTTGTTGCTTTTCCAGTGTCAGTTCTCGCCATTGTTCAAGTATTTCTTCTTCTTTACCCATAAATACCTCGCTCTTGAATTATGAATTGTTTGGTTTTGAGCAAGGCTCATTAATAAAAACCACTCCAGACACAGAGGAAACAAAGATCATATCATTTTGGGTTTGCGGTGGACGTTGTAGAATAGAGAAAACCTACTGCGCTGATAGATGCTATGCCCTCTCCTGCTATTACCACGATCATCAAGATGGTTGAGTCTCTGCCTGATGAGCTTCAAGAGCAGTTAGTAGAGTATGTTCGAGCTTATATTGCAGAAATTGAAGAAGAAAAACGATGGGATCAGTCGTTTAAACAGACGAAGAATAATCTAGTCGCAGCAGCACGGAAAGCCAAAGAAGAGATTGCGGCAGGATTGTCCGCACCGATGGATTATGAGCAGCTATGAATTCCGCGACATTGCCTTCATTTTGGCAGAAGTATCGCGACTTGAAGCCAGCAGTCAAAGCCGGAGCCAGAAAAACATATCGGTTATGGGTAGAGAATCCGTTTCATCCATCGTTAAATTTTAAGTGTATTGACAGCGACGAAGATATTTGGTCAGTGCGTGTAACGAAGAGTCATCGAGCTTTGGGGGTGCTGTCAGGGGATACAGTGACTTGGTTTTGGATTGGCGATCATGATGAGTACGAAAAGTTTTATTCGTAAAACACAGGAACTACAAGCCTATTCCACTCGAACTTTAAAAACCCCCTTGCCACTCTCCCGTACTTTTTAAACAGGATTTAGCATCACTCCCTCATAATGACATTCGATAAACTACATGGCATAGCGACTTTTTTCGGAAGTATCAAAGCGAGCAAGCGTAATTTTTTTGGCGAGGATAGAAGTTTTTCGAGGCAAAAAAACAGAACGTTGCCGGAAATATTCGCCAAAATATTGACGGTAGAGAGGACAACTGACTCGGCAAAACTTACCTTGTCGGTGAATTAGTCCGAGACTTTCTAGGTGAAAAGCTGCCATTAAATCAATTTCTATGTCTTTTTCCGCCATCACCACCTTAGCAAAGATAGCCGCTAAATTGCCCTTTAAGTATTGCAGATGCCAAAGTAAACGTTTAAGATGGCCAGCAAAAATATTATTTTCCTCGCCGATAGAAGTAGCCAAAATGCTTTCTAGGCTACAATTACCCCGAGCAAGATGATAGCAAGCAAGACGAATTAAATAGGGATTACCCCCTAGAAATATCCGTAATTTTTCAGAGTCAAAATTCTGATCTAATCCCTGTCTTTGACTTAATTCTCGTACTTGTGCGCTGGTAAAATTAGGCAATTCGATCGGTAAACCAAGACTAAAAGGAGATTGATAGATATCTGAGGTTTTATCAAGCTCCTGTGCAGGGGAATAGGCGACAATTAAACGTAATTTTTGCCAGAGAGGTTTGTTTTTGCCTTCCTCGTGCCAGAGGTGCAGAATACTAAAAAATTCTTCCCTTAGCTCTGGATAGGATAAAAGATATTCAAGATCATCAAAGGCAATCACTAAAGGGCGATCGAGATGGGAGAGAATATGCTTTTCTAGATAGATTTTACAGTTAATTTTACCCCCCAGGAAGTCATCCCAATCCTGTGGGAGATGATTATCTAAATCTAACTGGCGACTAATACTAACACAAAGCCAACGCAGCCAGTGATTTAAATCTTGAAAAATTGAGCTTTCTGCTAACCGAAAACTGAAATAAAGTGTATGGTATTGCTGTTGTTGAGCATAATTAATAATTCTGGCCATCAGGGAGGTTTTTCCCATTTTTCTGGGTGCGTTAATCCGGATAAGACTCCCCCCGCGCAATATCTCTTGATAACAAGTCTGTTCTAGATTATTTCTGTTGATATACAAGGGGGAATCGAGGGGGACTTGTCCCTCTGGTAATTCAGGCAATAGTTGAGGATTAATACTATTAGTTTCTGGTAAGTTAGGACGATAATAATCGCTATTTTCTAAAGTTAAATTAAAGGCTTGAAAACAATGTTTCAGGGTTTTTTTATCCACTCCCGATTCACAAGCAAATACCTTCATCAGAGTATCTACCCCTAAAAGAGTTTTCTCGCTGAGAACTTCTAGGGTGAAGCGATGACCGCAATTATCCCGATATTCCGCTTCTTGTTTAGCAGTAAGTAATTTTTCTAGTCCCGTGGTGGTGAGGATAACCCCGCGTCTGCGGCGCTGTTTTTCCGGTTTTTCCATGATATTTTTTCCCTGTCCTGAACCCAAACTCTGCACCTCTAGAGGTTTTGAGTTTCCTATAGACTTCTCCTCAACAGGGAAACAATCAATTCCGTAATTTTACTGGTTTAGCCATCAAAAAGCTAGGAAAAATAACCAGACCACTTATTTTCTTCCCCGTCCGAGTTATTTCTGGGATGGGGGTAAATCTTAGCCTACTTGCTGACGATAGCTATTCATTTCTAGGCTATCTTCCCCATAAAGATCCTCAATGTGTTCATGACAACAATCGATCGCAAATTGCTCAAATTCTCCCGGTTCAATTTGATACATTTTGGCAAAAATATCGGGTTGAACACGACAAAATTCTGGTCTCTGGTCATAAATGGTACAGAGACGGGTTTGGCGATCAAAGTTTATACACCAACCCTCTTCCCCCACCATGCTGAGATATTGACTTAATTGTGCGGGAGTAAGATATTCTTCTAAGTCAGGACGCTCATCGGGATTTAGTTGACAACAAGCTCCACAATTTTTAATACATTTCCAATTGGCCATATAATACTAAATCCGTTGAGTATGCGCTACATATCAGGACAGGCACTCATGCAATAGGCAATAGGCAAAAGCGGAAATAAATAATCAGTTTTTAATAACCGGATTTAGTATAACCGCTGTGCCGCGATGAGTTAATCCTAGTACCTACTGACTAGCTTACTAGCAAATAGCCCCTATTTCCCGTTCAGCAGCAATTACCCTCAATAGTTTTAATCTCAACCTGCGATCGAGAGTGAAAGCTTAACGAGGCAAGAATCTAATAAAATGGGCGTTGTAAGGGTCGAACTTACGGCATCCTGCTTGTAAGGCAGGCGCTCTACCACTGAGCTAAACGCCCGAATCAATTTCGCACTTTCTCAGCATAACATATATTTTCAAAAAAGTATATTATTTTTTTGAGCGAGTTGATTTTTTTTTCCGATGCCCTCTGGTCGAACTCACGATCGCATTACCCTAATTCTGCTGCCACCGATTGCGGGGGCGAGTTTTTTGGTCAGTGGCAGTGGTAACTTAACCTTGTTACTGTTGGCCAGTTATTTGTTTAGCGGATTCCTGTTTGGGCCAGATCTGGACATCCACTCGGTACAGTACAAACGTTGGGGTTATCTGCGCTGGTTGTGGCTACCCTATCGTTCCATGATCCGTCATCGCGGTTGGTTATCCCACGGTTTATTGATCGGCACGGTCTTTCGGTTATTTTATCTGGGTAGTTTTCTTTTACTAGCGGCGATCATCATCATTCCCATCCTGCAAAGTTTCTGGGGTATAGACTGGGATTGGCGACTGTGGCCGCAGCAAGCGATCGCATTATGGCAACAGTATCCCCGGGTAGCGATCGCTATTTTCCTAGGTTTAGAATTAGGGGCGATGAGTCATAGTTGTAGTGATTGGATCGGATCGGCCTACAAACGTTCTCGAAAAGTGGCTCAAAAACCGGTAAAAAAGAAAAAACGTTAATATAGCGTTTTTCACTCTGCTGAGGTACAAAAGTTATGGGTTTTAGGCAAAAGGCAACAGGCAAAAGGCAAAAGGGAAGAAAAATAGGTGTACCTCACTAGCTTAGGAAACGCTATAGTCTCCGTCCAGAATTTCTAATTAGCCTTACTTTGATATTCTTGCCAAGTTTTCGGACTGATAAAGAGAGTTCCTTTTTCTTGCTGGTCGGGAAACTGGATATAATTTTTCTCTAAATAATCCCTGAGTTTTGGTGATTGCAGAAATTGCTTTTCAAATCGATAGAGAAAAACCAAATCGGGCTGTCTTTTTTCGATAACTTCTAGGATAAAATCCCCATCAAGATTCTGATTGATAAATCTCTTTCTGGTGATGACGGCAGTTTCTGGGGGTGTTTTCAAGAAATACTGATATATGTAGTGAGGATTATCGGTTAACAGAAGTTTATCGGAGTTTTTAAATTTTTCAAACACAGCTTCTGCTAAAATAGGTTTATACCTTTTATTAAATTGAACGTAGGCATTAATTGCAGGATCACGATTGGTAATTATTCTCAATGTATTAAAGAGAAATTGACCAGAAAGGGAGAGAAAAATCAGCATTTTGAGAACTAATTCCTGGGTTATTTTTCGATTTTGCCTAAATTCTCCGAGGCTATCAGTAATTTTTAACTGTTCGACAAACAAGGCAATGATCCAAACGGCGGGAATAATTAAATGGATATAGTAATAGGGCCAAATTGGGGCGACTGTGGCAAATCTAAATAGATTAGAACCCAACCAGATCAAGGGCGGTAAAAGTGGTATTATATTGCGAGTAAAAACCATCGCTATAATAGCGATCGCTGTGACGATCAGATAAATTGGTTCGTGTTGTAGGGCGCTTTGTAAGAGAGTCCATAAGGTGAGATTTTCTTCACCGAAACTAGCTGCAACACTGACATGAGATTTAATAATATTTTCGTAGGAAAAAGGAAAAATAGTCAGGGAACCTAAGACAAAGACTAAAACAATAGCCCCTGACCAAATAACAATATCAGTGATTCTTTTAATAAAACTATTCTGTTGATTGAGAAAAATAATTAAAGCTACAGTTGGGATAATAGTAATGCCCGAAAGTTTAATTTGCAGGGAAAAAACAAAAGCAATGGCACTGAGTAAATACAGCCAATACTTAAGCTTACCCGGGGATTGAAGGGCTTTAAAGATGATAAAAATACTTAAAATTGTAAAAAAAAGTGAGGGTAACTCCCGCAGCATTGTCGTTGACATGGTAATATAAACTAGACAGGTTGAGAGAATAAATACCGATAAACACGAGGCTAATATTCCGCAATTAACTCTCAGAATTAGATAAAAAATCCCTAACATAATTGTGGATAAAGAAAGCACCATAAGGCGGGCGGCATGGATAGTAAATCCTGTCACGCTTAACCAACCATTTAGTAAAAGAGATAAACCCGATAAATGATCGTGCCAAACTTGTTCGTAGAGACGATAACCTTGTTTAGTGACGTAGGCAAGTACCATGGCCACCGCTTCATCAAAATTAAGGATATAGGGATAATGAAGCGGGACTTTCCAGAAAACAATCCCCAGAAAAAAAACAGCAATGGCAATTAATGCCATTAAATCAAAACGATAAGATTTCTTATTCATAACTTTTTCTGGACAAGAATTGCTGCGTATCTTATCACAGATCGAGACATCAGTTATGGATTAAAAAAGATACAAAAATTACTTTTCAGAACTACGCCCTAAATCTTTAGATCTATGATAGGCCGCCACCACTGCCTCGATAATAGTCGAGCGAAAAGAGCCTTTTTCTAATTGTCTCACCCCGGCAATCGTCGTTCCCCCGGGGCTAGTGACGCGATCCTTTAATTCCCCCGGATGTATGGCCGATTCTTTTAATAGGGTTGCCGTCCCCAAAACTGTTTCTATAGCCAATTGAGACGCAATTGATCGCGGTAATCCCGCCGCCACACCACCATCGCTTAAAGCTTCCACCATCAAGGCCACAAATGCCGGGCCCGATCCCGATAATCCCGTTACCGCGTCCATCAAAGCCTCGGGAACTTCCACCACCGAACCGACCGCGGCAAAAATATCTCTGGCTACGGCCAGATGTTCCGGTTCCGCATGACGACCAGCTGCGATCGCTGTAACCCCTTGTCCCACCGTGGCTGGGGTATTGGGCATCGTCCGGATCACGGGGCGATCGGGAAAGCCCATTTCTAAGCGATTGAGGGTAACTCCTGCTAAAATCGAGATAATTAGGGGTTTTTCGGGTATTCCCAGCAAGCTATTCACTACTTGCTCTAAAATTTGCGGTTTTACCGCTAAGATTAACACCTCGGTTGCTCTAGCGGCTTCTCGGTTATCCTCACTGACTTGCACTCCGTAGGTATTAACCCAAAAGTGGCGCCGTTGGGATTGGGGATCACTAACCAACACCGTTTCGGGACTATAAATATTTTTTTTTAATAAACGGCTGAGAATGGCCTCGGCCATCACTCCACCGCCAATAATTCCTAAACGAATAGACACAGTATTATTGAAAATAAAAAGTAAAAAGGGAGATTGAGAGGTCTTACCCAGGAAAAACGGCTCCTCTCGAGAATCGATCGATTTCTAGCTTCGACAAACTTGACGAGAGGACTATGGGAGGATTCATTGAGCTAATCGACTGCTTTCGGCGCCCCAAGCAGGTGTGGAGGAAACGGGACGAGTTATTTTCGGGTTGTCGGTGATATCGTGAATAGTTCCGGAAAGGGTGCTAACTTTAACGCAGCTGGGGGTAAATAGGAAAATACTCTCACCGATGCGTTCTTGATGACCATCAATTGCATAAGTGCCACCGGCGACGAAATCCACGGCTCTTTGTGCCTCTTCGGGATCCATGACGTTGAGGTTTAAAACCACCGATTTGCGTTCTCTCAGGGTTTGGATAACTTGGGGCATTTCCTCGAAGGAATGGGGCTCGATCACGACCACTTCTGCATTATTGTTGTTAATACCTGGCATACCGATCACGTTGCTTCTGTTGAGTCCCATAGATGTGGCTGTATTGAGATTTAAAGGTTCGCGTTGACGACGATTGAGGGGGTCTTCTTCTTCGTTTTGATCCCTATCTTGGGGGGAAGACTTTTCCCAGTTCATTTCTTCGTAGTCGGTTTCGTCTTCGTCTTCCGGTTGTTCGGAGATACCGACAAAATCTTTGAGTTTGGTAAAAATGTTGTTCACAGTCTAATGTCCTTCAAAAGATTTTTTTTGGTGGTCTTGGCCAGAGTCGGGGTTATTTATTGGCCTTTAACAATTTTTGCTCTCATTTGGTACAGGAGAACTATTTTGTTAAGGGTTCGTCAATCTAGTCGATCAAACCAAATTTTTCCTTCTAGTCGTCTGTAGGCAGCGATTAGTTCCCCAATTAAGCTATCAGCCGTCAGCCTTTAGCTAGAAAAAGGTCAGTCGAGACTTTTTGTCAATCCTGCCAATTTTTTACTGCTCTTGCCTAGACTAGACGCTGTAATTCTAAGACATATTATCACCGATTATTAAAATTTCTAGAGGTTTTTTCTGTAAATTTACGGCGATGGTTTAATAAATGCGATCGCCGAAGATGCCAGTTCCCACCCGGATCAAAGTGGCTCCGGCCTTGATGGCCAGAGGATAATCGTTAGACATCCCCATGGATAGATGAGGCAGGCATAAACTAGAGCTATTCTCGATTATTTGGGCTAAATCGCTGGTTTTTTCAAAGGCGGCTAACTTTTCCCCGTCGGATAATCCTTGGGGCAGAATTGTCATCAAACCCTGAATTTTTAGCTGTTTACAGTTGACTAAAGCGGCAATATCTGCTATCAGTTCGTCCGTGTCCCAACCGAACTTATCGGGATCGGGGACAACTTTCACCTGTAGCAAAACTTGGGGATTAATCTCTAATTCCCCAGCTAGGCGATCGAGTCTTTGGGCTAATTTTAAACTATCGAGGGAATGGATTAAATCAAAAGATTCTAGAACTTTGCGGGCTTTATTTGCCTGTAGATGCCCGATAAAGTGCCAAGAAATATCCTGGAGGTCTTTTAGTTCTTGCTGCTTCGAGATTGCTTCCTGTAGCTTACTTTCAGCAAAATCTCTCACTCCTGCTCGGTAAGCTTGACGGATATAATCGCTCGATACCTGTTTGCTGACGGCAATCAGACGCGCGGAGGGGGGTAGGGTAAGACGGATTGACTCGATACGACTAGCGATCGTCATGAACTAGACTGAAAAGGTTTGTTGATAAGTTTGGTTGAGACTGTTAAATTCTTGCACATTACTGCCCCGGCGCAAATTCCGCAGCCGGTTTTCCACCAAAAGACGAGCATCGGAACGACTGACCGGATCGAACGAGACTTTTTTGGGACCCACCGTCACCAGAAAAAAAAGACGTTGGGCATAAAGAGTGGTAAATAATTCCTGATGTTCTTCTAATAGACAGACTCTGTATAATAGACCGAAAGTGGGATGATTGAGATAGGTTTCGTTACTCATTCAAGCGATCGCTAAAGGAAAAGGATGGAGCGAACCAAAAAATTTTTCAACAAAAAAATCAAGCGGATGGCTGGAAAACAAGTGATTTTCCTGGTGTTTCCCCTAGCCTGATTTTACCAGAATCCTTCAATGACAACTAACGATCCCAGTCTATGTCATGATTTCCTGAGTTTTCTCTTTTTCCCTGTTAACTTGGATACATCTCGGTGACAACTTGTCAACATCAGAAATTAGCTCTCCTGCAAAAATCAAACATCTTCTGTGAGGCGAGAAGACTCCTAGACTCCGCTACTCCGAGAGAGGAATAGTAAAAAGACAAGAGACAACTAAAATACCCATAAAAGCTAAGATTATGTCAAATTTATCTGGGTTTTTAGATATTTTGACCCGATAGCGGCGATCAGTGAACTGAAAACTCACACCTGATCAGTGATCACTGATAACTGATCACTGAATCGCTGATGAAATGCCCTAAGCTTGTATTAAGCCTTTTTTAACTTCAAATTCCTTTAACCTCAATCAATATGGATTTTTCTAGTCTTGTTGCCAGTCAGCTAAACGCCGGCGCTATCTGGCCCGAAGGAATCCTGATTATCACCCTGATGGTGATTTTAATCGGCGATTTGATCTTGGGACGGAGTGCCAGAAGTTGGCTGCCCTACGCGGCGATCGCTGGTCTGCTCGCTGCTGTGGTTGCTCTCTACTTTACCTGGGACAATCCGAAACCATTGGCCTTTTTAGGGGCTTTTGAGGGGGATAATCTCAGTATCGTCTTTAGGGCGATTATTGCCCTTTCTACCGCCTCCACAGTGCTGATGTCTGTGCGTTATGTGGAACAAGCGGGAACCTCCCTAGCGGAATTCTTGGCCATTATGCTCACCGCAACCCTCGGGGGAATGTTCCTATCCGGCGCTAGTGAATTGGTGATGATCTTCATCTCCCTAGAAATGCTCAGTATTTCCTCCTATCTAATGACCGGTTACATGAAGCGGGATCCTCGATCGAACGAGGCCGCTTTAAAATACCTGTTAATTGGAGCTTCTAGCTCGGCGATTTTCCTCTATGGTGTTTCCCTTCTCTACGGTTTATCCGGAGGTGAAACCAGTTTAAGTGCCATTGCCCAAAAATTAACCGATGTTAACGGTGGTCAGTCCCTGGCCTTAGCGATCGCATTAGTGTTTGTGATTGCCGGTATCGCCTTCAAAATTTCGGCGGTTCCCTTTCACCAGTGGACTCCTGATGTGTACGAAGGTTCACCCACTCCCGTGGTGGCTTTCCTCTCGGTGGGTTCCAAAGCGGCCGGTTTTGCCCTAGCAATTCGCCTATTAGTGACGGTTTTCGGTCTAGTGAGCGAACAATGGCGGTTTATCTTTATCGCTCTAGCAATTTTGAGTATGATCCTCGGCAACGTGGTCGCCTTAGCCCAAACTAGCATGAAACGGATGTTAGCCTATTCCTCGATCGGTCAGGCGGGTTTTGTCATGATTGGTTTAACCGCCGGTACTGACGCGGGTTACTCTAGCATGATTTTCTATCTGTTAATTTACCTGTTCATGAACCTAGGGGCTTTTGCCTGTGTGATTCTCTTTGCTCTCAGAACTGGAACCGATCAGATCGCTGAGTATTCGGGACTCTACCAGAAAGATCCGCTCCTAACCCTCTGTTTAAGCATCTGTCTCCTCTCTTTGGGGGGAATTCCGCCTCTAGCGGGCTTCTTTGGTAAGATTTATCTATTCTGGGCCGGTTGGCAAGCGGGACTTTATGCCCTCGTCCTCGTTGGTTTAGTCACCAGTGTGGCCTCGATTTACTACTATATCCGTGTGGTCAAAATGATGGTAGTTAAGGAACCCCAAGAGATGTCCGATGCGGTGAAAAATTACCCCGTTATCAATTGGACTCTTACCGGGATGCGTCCCCTACAGGTGGGCATTATCCTCTCCCTAGTGGCGACTTCCCTGGCCGGTATCCTTTCCAATCCTCTCTTTACCCTAGCGACGGATTCCGTCACCACTACCCCCATCCTACAATCGGCGGCCCTGGTGACGCACATTTCCCGGGCAAATTGAGAATCCCTGTTGATTTATCCTAGCTATTCTAGTCCTGTCTTAAGGTTGGGATAAATCAACCACCTTAAGACTTGTTCTAAGCTTAACCTGCTTTTTGCCTTACTCAAATTGGCCAAGTAGAAGACTCATTTCGTTAACAACATTCTCACTTGCCTTTAACGCTTCTTTTCTAATTGCTTGAATTTCGGTCATACTTTTTGCTATTCTCTGCTGTTCAGATTGGGGTGGAATAGGCACTAAAACTTTTAACAAATCATCCCCTAAAATAGTAGGAATAGCATGACCTGTCATGTACCTTTTAACCTGACGCAAAAAAAAGTCTGTTCGCATATATACCAATAAAAACAAAGGCTCGACTCCCTGAATATTTCTTAATACTGAAAATCCATTTGAGCAAATTGCCCCCTCTTCATCTTCCGTGATTAGGGCTGTTGCTTGGCGTGGTGTTCCTGTACTTGCTCCTGAAATTGCTGTAATAATATCGCCTTTGTACAATCTATAAGTTGCGCGAGATGGGGCCTCGTATGCCTTAATTATTTGTTGAGAAACAACTTGCATTGTACGATAATCAACATCGGAAATAGCTATATATCTAATTTCACTATCCCTAGCTAAACGAAAATCAGCCGCATCTCTCAAAATATCGGCAATTTCACCTAAAGGTTTCGCCCCAATAGATTTTAGATGTTCTAATAATTTTTGGT
This sequence comes from Microcystis aeruginosa NIES-2549, assembly GCF_000981785.2. Taxonomy (NCBI): domain Bacteria; kingdom Bacillati; phylum Cyanobacteriota; class Cyanophyceae; order Chroococcales; family Microcystaceae; genus Microcystis; species Microcystis aeruginosa. Next base: position 2,636,965 of record NZ_CP011304.1, read on the forward strand.
CATTGGGTAAATAATGTTCGGCATCCAGTCTCGAATTGAGCAGGGTGTTTTTAACTGTATAAATACAATCGCTGTTTTGTGCAAATTCGCCATTGATAAATGACCTAAAAGAGCGAGAAATATCATCTATATCATCGTCAACTATTGGCAAACCTGATTTTTTTCGGGCTATAACTCCCGACTCGTTGCGCTTATATATTGTTTGTCCTTTAACGTCATAGCCTATTTTTTTGATTTGTGCCATAAAACAAGAATCATTGTTTGCTGGTAATTTTTGAACTACTAAAAGTGATGTCTTGATTCCTGTACCGTATGGCACGAATGCTTCCGGCGGTATGGAAACAACACCTAATATTTTTGTTTGGGAGCGCAACCAATGCCGAATCGGTCCATTAGAGATATTTTGTAATAGACCATCGGGCAGAATAATCGCCATGCGCCCACCTGCGCGCAATAATTTTATAGATTTCTCAATAAATAAAATATCGGGCGACTGACCCGCTAAAACGGTTGGGGAAACTTCCCAACCATTGGACGCTGATTTATGCCATTTCCTGGCGAGAAGATATGATTGAAGAATTTTCTTGTCTTCTACTTTGCCTTTATTTCCGAAAGGAGGATTGGTCAAGATAACATCAAAGGAATTATTTAATTTTTCATCTTCGATAAGCGCATTAGTGCAGATAATTTCTGAACCTGTGCCACCTTCAAAAACTAAACGAATCATTCCCGAAAGAGCGACATCGGGATTAAATTCAATTCCTGTAATACTTTCTTGCACAAAACTTGCTATATTGAACTCTGGATTATTTTGTCGAACATGGTTTATTGCTTGAATTAAAAAACCACCACTTCCGCAAGCAGGATCTATAATTTTTTCGTTTGGTTTGGGGTCTATCATTTCAACCGCAAGGCGGACAATTGGGTGAGGGGTAAAAAATTCTCCCCTATCTCCACGCTGGTGTCTATTTACAAAAGTCTGGAAGGCTTCCCCTTTTATATCGCCAGATGTTTTACTTAAATTAATGTACTGTAACCTGCCTACAATATAAGCAAGAGTTAAAGGTTTTAACTTGAATGTGTCATCGGTGAAAAATCCCCGATAATGATTCTTGATGGAGGTAAATAATTGACTGAGACGCGACATAAATTCATCGGACTTATTGGCGACGATGGCTTTATATTCACTTGCTGTAACGCCAAAATTTACAGATTGCTTGACAGATTTTTCATCATGAAGTTTGATGATGATTAGTTTAACCATCTCGTGAAAAATCTTGTCTTTGAGCATTCCTTCGTTGGCGTAAATATAATTATGGCACTCTTCAAAAACTGCGGAAAGATTGTTAGAAGGTCGTAATTCCTGAATTTGCGGGAGTTTTTCAGGTAACAGGCTGTCTTCAGAAAATAACAATCCTTGCTCTTTCATTTTTCCAGTTTGATTTGACCGTTTCCCCTTGCGGGTTGTTGAATAGATAGAATATTTTTAGTCTCGACTCCTAGCAAACCAGTCTTTTAGTGGACAGAGATCATCACCATCTTGATTAAACAAGAACTTGCCCCTATACCTAATTATAGAATCTAAATTAGAGGATGTCAAGAGATAAAAAATTCAGTTTAATGTTAACCAAAGTGAGTAAAAAAAGCTGAGAGATTGTTGATGACAGAAATTCGGAGCATCTTTCAAATTGACAATGCCTATTGTAGGGTTAATTCATGAATTAGCCCTACACTTGGCGCTAATTCATGAATTAGCCCTACAGCTATTGACAAGGCCTATTGTTTAGCCTTTTGATCAGGTGGGTGGCACTCACCTGATTTATTTTTAGCTAAACATTAAAACGGAATAGTAAAACATCACCCTCTTGAACAATGTATTCCTTGCCTTCACTTCTGACTAAACCTTTTTCTTTAGCGGCGCTCATCGTGCGACTATTAACTAAATCCTGATAAGACACAGTTTCTGCACGAATAAAACCCCGTTCAAAATCCGAGTGAATAACTCCGGCTGCCTGGGGTGCTTTCATACCGGCAATAATCGTCCATGCGCGGGTTTCTTGGGGGCCAGTGGTGAGATAGGTACGCAGTCCTAATAACTCGTAGGTAGCTTTAATTAAAGATTTTAATCCCCCTTCTTCTACTCCTAAAGAACCGAGAAAATCTTTTCTTTCTTCCTCCGACAATTCCACTAATTCCGATTCTACTTGAGCAGAAACGATCACAACTTTTGCCTGTTCCTGTTGGGCAATTTGACGGACACTTTCTACCCAATCATTACCCGTGGCCAGATCATCTTCGCTCACATTAGCGGCATAAATAATCGGTTTACGACTCAATAAACCGAGATTTTTAATTAATTCTTCTTCCTCTTTGCTTAAATCCACTTTTCGCGCCGAAATACCGTCATTAAGACAAATTAGGATTTTTTCAAGGATAACCAATTCTTCGGCGGCTTCCTTGCTATTTTTCGCCTGTTTGCGTAAACGTTCCACCCGCTTCTCCACCTGTCCCAAATCCGCTAGAGCTAACTCTAGATTAATCACCTCGATATCCCGGGCCGGATCCACGGACCCAGAAACATGAATAATATCATCATTATCAAAACAGCGCACCACATGAACGATCGCGTCCACTTCCCGGATATTAGCCAAAAATTGATTACCCAATCCTTCCCCCCGACTCGCACCCTTGACTAATCCGGCGATATCGACAAATTCAATCCGCGTCGGCACGATTTTCTCAGAATTAGAGATTTTAGCCAAAACCTCCAGACGTTCATCGGGGACGGATACCACACCCACATTCGGTTCAATGGTACAAAAGGGGAAATTAGCGGCCTCCGCCTTAGCATTAGCCACCAGAGCGTTAAATAGGGTCGATTTCCCCACATTTGGCAGTCCCACGATTCCAGCTTTCAACATAAAAATTGCTTGATAAACATCATCCCGACCTCTCACTATATCAGGCAACCTCTCGTTTTTGTGAATCCGGTTGATGAGAAAGACGGTGGATAGTTAACAGCTTAGTTAACATTTATTCAAGTTCCTTAACTAAAAGTAGGCGAGATTTTACAAGAGATTGCGAGAATGGGATGTAATGCTTGAGACTGAGTTAGGGTGAAGAGTAGGAAAGAATACACCTGTAGCACTGGGCAAAATTATGGCAAGACAGGCCTTTCACTTCTAAATACGTCCTGAGAGTAATTTTCAGTGCTATGACAGTATATTTCCCAAGGGCGATCGAGTGTAAATATCGTCCAATCGCCACAACTAATCACTAAATCATTGTTGGGGGTATCTGTATGAATCAAAGTATCGGAGCAAACACCCGTAATGTGGCCCTTGTCGGCCCCTACTCCAGTGGAAAAACCTCCTTACTGGAAAGTTTACTTTTCGTCACAGGAGCCATCACCAGAAAAGGCAAAATCAGCGATCGCAACACCGTTGGTGATAGTTCCACACAAGCACGGGATCGACAGATGAGTGTAGAAGTTTCCGTTGCCCATAGTCAATACCAAAACCTAAATTTTACCTTTCTCGATTGCCCCGGTTCGATCGAATTTGCCAGTGAAACCTATAATGCCCTCGTCGGGGCTGGTGCTGCTATTATCGTTTGTGAACCGGTGGTTGATCGAGTTCTCACCCTGGCTCCCTTGCTAAAATTCCTCGATGATTGGGAAATTCCGCATCTAATCTTCATCAACAAGATGGATCGCTGTAATAGTCACTTTAACGAAGTCCTACAAGCTCTCAAATCCGTTTCTAGTCGTCCCCTCGTTCCCCAACAATATCCTATCCGTCAGAACAGCGAAACTATCGGATTCATCGATTTAATCAACGAACAGGCTTATCATTACCATCCTAACAGTCCCGCCGATCCCGTACCTTTACCCGACCACCTCAAGGAAGAAGAACAGATCGCTCGACAAGAAATGCTAGAAACGATTGCCGAATTTGACGATCATCTTTTAGAAGAACTCCTCGAAGATATTAACCCCTCCCGGGAAGAAATTCTCCAAGACTTAAAACAAGAACTGGGAGCCGATCAGATAGTACCCGTGTTCTTCGGTATGGCGGAACGGGACTATGGTGTGCGTCATCTCCTCACCGCTTTAGTGGAAGAAGCACCGGCCCCGACAATTACCGCCAATCGTCGCGGTCTCGATCCGGGTGCGGACGGGGACGCAGTGGTACAAATCCTCAAAACCTATTTTACTCCCCAGGGCGGTCGCCTCTCCCTAGGGCGAATCTGGCAGGGAACCCTTAGCGATGGCATGGCCTTAAACGGTGTGCGGATTGGTGGTATCTATCGTCTCATGGGACAACAACAACAACCCCTACAGCAGGCCCAAGCGGGGGAAATTGTCGCTCTCGGTCGTTTGGAGGGAATCGCCACCGGAGACGTGGTGAGCAGCGGCAGTCAAAAACCCGACCTTCCCAAAGGATTACAGCTTAAACCCGTCTTTGCTCTCGCTATTGCCGCCGTCAATCGCAAGGATGAAGTTAAATTAAGTTCAGCTTTGACAAAACTGATCGAAGAAGATCCCTCCCTCTACTGGGAACAACACGGCGACACTAAAGAAGTGATTCTCTGGGGACAGGGAGAAATTCATCTACAAGTGGCCCTCGATCGCCTAGCACGCAAGTATAATCTACCGATGACCACCCATTTACCCCAAGTCCCCTACAAGGAAACGATCAAGGCCAGCACCAAATCCCACGGACGTTATAAACACCAAACCGGCGGCCACGGTGCTTTTGGCGATGTGTATCTCGATATTAAACCCCTGGCCCGGGGGGAAGGTTTCCACTTCCATGAAAGCATTGTCGGTGGTGTCGTCCCCAAACAGTATATCCCCGGGGTGGAAACGGGAGTGCGGGAATATCTCGGTCATGGTCCTTTGGGTTTTCCCGTGGTGGATATTGATGTTACTCTCACCGATGGTTCCTATCACAGTGTCGATAGTTCCGAACAAGCTTTTAAACAAGCGGCCCGTCTAGCGATGACGGAGGGACTGCCTAAATGTCATCCGGTCTTATTAGAACCCATTCTATCGGTGACGGTTCTCGCTCCCTCAGAATACACCGCCAAGGTTTTACAGTTAATCAGTGGTAAACGCGGTCAAATTCAGGGTTTTGAAGCTTCTGAGGAGTGGAAAGGTTGGGATCAGATAACAACCTATCTCCCCCAAGCGGAAATGCACGATTTTATCGTTGAATTGCGTTCTTTGACTATGGGTGTCGGTTTCTTCCAGTGGGATGAGGATCACCTGCAAGAAGTGCCGGATAAACTGCGTGATGCGGTTTTAGCTATGCAGGGTAATGGTAACAAGTAAAGTCTTCTTGGCTGTCACTAAAGTAGAGCGATAAATTACCGAGAGATGGGCTTTTATTGGCTCATCTCTCCCTTTTCTGGCAAAAAATGACAGAAGGGTTCGATAAAATTAGCCTAGTGCTATACTGCCCCAAATTAGTCTCGGAATTCTCAACTTAACGCCATGAATTTATCTAACCTGATCTTAGTCGCCCTCGGTGCGGGAATTGTTTTCGGTGCGCTGCTTAATGGTTTTTTTCCTGCCCTAATCCTACCTTTAGATGACTATATTCTCGCGCCGGTGGGACAGGTTTTTCTGCGCTTAATTCAATTTGTGGTGGTTCCGATCGTTTTTTCTTCTCTTATTTTAGGATTAACCCGGGTACAGAATGCGGCGCGGATCGGTAGATATTTACTCAGATTGATGACTGGCTATCTGCTAACCAGTACACTTGCTCTGTTAATCGGCATGGCCACGGCGTTGTTATTAAAACCGGGGATAGGTTTAGAGGGATTTGCCACTAATGCCGCCATGACCACCAATACACCAGTATCCTTGAGAGATTGGCTGATTAGCTTAATCCCGGTTAATCCCCTAGAAGCTCTTACCGGGGGCAATCTTTTACAGGTAATCGTGACGGGAGTTTTATTTAGTATCGGCATCGGACTGGCCAAAGAGGGGGCAAAACCTTTTATTCTCTTGATAGACAGTCTTTATCTAATCAGCGAGAGAATCCTATCGGTGATTCTTTATCTAGCACCTGTGGGGGTATTTGCCCTGATTGCTTCGGTTATCGCCACCCAGGGATTAGAATTAGTGGCGAGACTTTTTTTCTATGTTTTTGGTCTGTTTTTGGCCAGCGCCTTGATGATTGGGGTGTATGTTTTGCTCCTTTTTGCCCTCAAAGGAGAACCTCGACGCTTTTTTAGCTCTTTATCGGAATCTTTATCCTTAGCTTTCGGTACTGCTAGTTCTAACGCCGCTTTACCCGTGGTTTTGCGGGAAATTCAAGAATACGGTTTACCCGAAGATATCGCCAGTTTCGCTATTCCCTTGGGAACGGTACTAAAACGCGATGGTTCGGCAATTTTACAGGGATTTAATGCTCTTTTTATCGCTCAGGTTTACGGAGTTCCTTTAAGTCCCTCTTTGTTATTAGCGATCGCATTGAGTGGTTTATTGGTTTCTTTTAGTACCCCGGGGGTCCCCGGCAGCGCATTAATTACCATGACTACCGTATTATCGGCAGCGGGTTTACCCTTAGAGGGAGTAGCTTTAGTCGCGGGGGTCGATCGCTTGACCGATGGCTTTAAAACCGTGTTAAATGTGATCGGTAATACAGTTAATGCCATCCTGCTCAATTACTGGGAATTAGGAGAAAAGGAAAAATCCCTAGAATCAAAAAACTAGCCTCACTAGACTGCGGCAGGACCCTAGTAGAAGTTAGACAAGGGGCAAAGTTTAATAGGGAATAACTGAATAGGCTGCCAGCTTGTTAGAGTATTGAGAGTAATTTTGAGCGAGCGATGATACTACAGCCTTTCCTTTCTTCCGCTTGGAGTTTTAATCTTCCCCTGTTAGCCTCGGCAGCTACAGCCGAAACTGCCGATAGTGCCTTAGTTTTAGCCTGCGTGCTGCTGAGTTTGACCGTTATTTATTTCGCCTGTAAACTGGGGGGGGAAATATGCGTCCGATTCAACTTGCCTCCCGTGTTAGGAGAATTAGTCGGTGGCGTGATTATCGGGGTTTCTGCCCTAAAATTACTGGTTTTTCCAGAAGGGGGAGCGGGATTCGAGGATTCTCTGCTAATTCACTTCCTAGAATCCACTTCCCCCCTCACCCCGGAGCAATCTCCCGCCGTTTTTAGTGCTGCCAGTGAGGTGATTTCCGTCCTCTCGGAATTGGGGGTAATTATCCTGCTGTTCGAGATCGGTTTAGAATCAGACTTACAGGAATTAATTCGCGTCGGTCCACAGGCAGCTGCTGTCGCAGTGGTGGGGGTTGCGGTTCCCTTTTTGGTGGGTACTTTGGGTTTAATCTATATTTTCCATCTGGCCACCATTGCCGCTATTTTTGCCGGGGCAGCTTTAACCGCTACCAGTATCGGCATTACCGCCAAGGTTTTAGCAGAAATAGGGAAGTTATCGGCGAAAGAAGGTCAAATTATCATCGGGGCAGCGGTTCTCGATGATATTCTCGGTATTATCGTTCTCGCTGTCGTTGCTTCTTTGGTGAAGACCGGAGAAGTGCAAATTAGCAAAGTAATTTATCTAGTTATTAGTTCTAGTGCTTTTGTGATCGGGGCGATCCTGATCGGTCGTTTTTTAAGCCCCTTTTATGTTCAATTAGTTAATAGCATGAAAACTAGGGGACAATTGATCTTAGTTTCCCTGATTTTCGCCTTTATTCTTGCTTATATTGCCCAAGTTATCCAATTAGAAGCGATTCTCGGTTCCTTTGCTGCGGGCCTGGTCCTGGCGGAAACGGAAAAGCGCTCGGAATTGGCAGAACAAGTGTTCCCGATCGCCGATTTATTTGTACCGATATTTTTCGTCTGTGTGGGGGCAAAAACCGATTTAAGTGTGCTTAATCCCGCTATTCCTACCAATCGAGAAGGATTAGTCTTAGCGGCTTTCTTAATTGTCGTCGCTATTTTGGGTAAAGTGGTAACGGGGTTAGCCGTTTTCAGCAAGGAAAAACTCAATCGCTTGGCGATCGGAGTTGGCATGATTCCCCGGGGTGAAGTGGGTTTAGTCTTTGCCGGAGTCGGGGCCGCTAGTGGTGCTTTATCCCCCGCTACCGATGCGGCCGTTATTATGATGGTGATCTTGACTACCTTTATCGCTCCGCCCCTGTTAAGGTTAGTATTTAAAGAACCCACCACCAGTCCTCAAGAAACATAGCAGACCATGCCAACGTCCCATAAGCTTGTTTTTATTGATAGTCATTCTCAGAGCATTAACGGAGCTATGGATGGCCAAAAATCGACAAAATAGTCCATTTTTACCGAAAAAAGGTAATTGATAACTGAGCAACGGGAGCATCGATCGTGAGATTTCATTGGTTATTCCTAAGCGCATTAACTTGGTTGCTGGTGGCGGCCCCTGCTTGGGCGGGCAAGCTCGTCTTTTGGCGATTCGACACCAATGAGAATCGTCTGGTGTTCACCACCGACAATCGAGTGCAACCGCGAGCGCAAATGATCACTAACCCCACCAGGATCGTGATCGATCTGCCCGGGATCAAGTTAGGGCAACCCAATATTAACCGGCCCATTGGCAATATCGTCAGAAGTGTCCGTATTGGTCAATTTGATGCGGAAACTACCCGTTTAGTGATTGAATTAGCCCCCGGCTACACCTTTGATCCTCAACAGGTAAAAATTCGCGGAATTTCGCCCACCCAATGGACAGTGGAACTGCCAGATCCCCAACCGATTAGGGAGGAAACGCAACCACCCGTCACCCCTGACCCCACACCTACCCCCGATCGCGGTTCCACCCGTCCCACTCCCCCACCTCCAGTTAGCCAGACGGACAACAACGATGATTTTCAGGTCACTCGCAATGGTCTTTTTGTCCGTTTAGAGCAAAATGGTGATGATCGATCGATCCGCAGTCAACGCAGCCGCGACGGCAAAAAAATCGAATTTGAATTACCTGGGGCCACTTTACCCGGTAGTCTCACCGGTCAAACTATCCCTGTCAATCGCTATGGGGTCGGTGATATTCAATTCAGTCAGACTGCCAATCAACGGGCCAAGATTTCCCTAAGCGTTAATAAAGATAGCCCCGATTGGCAAGCTCTCTATAGTCGTTTTGGTGGCTTGGTTTTACTGCCTAGGGGTGGTCTGAGTTCCGTGGATAATATCTCCTCACCTCCCCCGACTCAGGCCACTAATCCCACTCCCCGTCCCAATAATCCCCCCGCGAAAACTGCCAATAATCCCCCTTCTAGCAGTCGTTTGGCCACGATCTCCTCGATCGATCTGGCAGGTAATAACGATCGCCTCTTAATTCGCGCGGATTTACCCCTAAAAGCTAACGGCATTGTTAACCGGGATGGTGTCTATGAACTACGCATCGAAAATGCTAAGTTAGCCGACTCTTTTCGCGGTCCGCGCTTCGGTCGCAATAGTCCCATCTATCAATTGCGGGTACGTCAGGAAAGTGTCAATAAGGTGCTGATTTTGGTACAGACGGCCGCGGGTTTTCAACTGGGACAATTAACTCAAACGGGCAATCAAACCCTAGCCCTAGAATTGCTGTCCTCCCGCAATTCTAGCCCCGTTTCTCAGGTTCCTGACTCCACCACTATACCTGTCCCTTTACCCCCAGATACGGGGCAATTTAACCCACCTCCGCGCCCCTCTGACCCCACTCCTAATCCCCCCGACAACGCAATAGCCGCTTTCTGGTGGTGATCGATCCGGGCCACGGTGGTAAGGATCCGGGGGCGATCGGAATTGGTGGCCTTCAGGAAAAAAACGTAATTCTGCCCATTTCCCTAGAAGTTACCCGCATCCTGCAACAACAGGGCATCGATGTGCGTCTAACTAGGGATAGCGATTTTTTTGTCACCCTGCAAGGGCGCACGGATCTGGCTAACCGGATCGATGCCGATCTATTTGTCAGTATCCACGCTAACTCTATGGGGAAAGCACGACCGGATGTCAATGGCCTAGAGGTGTATTACTTCGGCGATCGCCGTTTATCGGATACCATCCATCGCAATATTGTCCGCAGTGTCGATATGCGCGATCGGGGGGTGCGTCGGGCCCGTTTCTATGTGCTGAGAACCTCGAAAATGCCCTCTACCCTCGTGGAAGTGGGTTTCGTTACTGGCGCTGAGGATGCTGCTAAATTAGCCAATGCCAACTTTCAACGACAAATGGCGGCGGCGATCGCTGGGGGGATTATTGAATATATTCAACGAAATCTCCGTTAATGATTAAATGATTGGAGCATTAGTTTACCAATCAAAAAATCCGTGTTTTAATATCATCAAATAAAGCTACTTTAGATCAGCGTTTTCCTCGATATCTATGAGAGAATCACAACTTAGTCCGATTGGTGTGTTTGATAGTGGTGTGGGTGGACTGACCGTTTTAAGGGAGTTGTATCGACAACTGCCCCAAGAATCAATTCTCTATTTCGCTGATACCGCTAGACTTCCTTACGGAACCCGTTCTAAAGGGGAAATTATCGAATTTGTCCGGGAAATTCTCACTTGGATGGGCGAGCGCCGGGTGAAAATGGTGATTATGGCCTGTAATACCAGTTCCGCCTTGGCTTTAGAAGAAGTACGGGCCGAATTTAAAGATTTACCGATTTTGGGGGTAATTTTGCCCGGGGCAAAAACTGCCGTTAAACAAGGAAAGCGCATTGGTGTGATTTCTACCCCGGCTACGGCTAAAAGTAATGCCTATAAACAGGCGATTCAAGAAATCGATCCTACTGCCCAAGTTTGGCAAATTCCCTGTCCTGAATTTGTACCTTTGATCGAGGCTAACCGCATTTTTGACCCCTACACCACGCAAGTGGCTAGGGAATATCTTCAGCCTTTACTGGCAGAAAATATTGATACTCTGGTCTATGGTTGTACCCATTATCGCCATCTTTCCCCGGTTTTACGTCGTCTTTTACCTAGTTCCGTGCGCTTGGTAGATCCCGCCGCTGCCGTTGTGCGAGCGGCGGAAAAAGAGCTAGAATTATTAGGTATAAAAAATCCCGAAACACCCCTACCTACTAACTTCGCAGTTAGCGGTGATCCTAACACTTTTGCCCGTTTATCTCGTCAATGGCTCGGTTTTTCTCCTACGGTAGAAAAGGTTTATTTACCCGTCCCTGTTTTATAACCGTTAGCCTTTTTCAGTGAGCAGTAATCAGTTAGAAAAGGCAGAAGGCAAAAGGCAAAAGGAAACCAGATCCTTGCCCCCATCTCCTGACGACCGACTCCTATCTCCCCACTGATAACTGATCACTGATAACTGATCACTGATTAGGAGTTGATTTTAGCTTTTTTGCGATCGATAGTAAGAGGTAGATCACCAGTAGATACACCATTGGTAACACTAAGGTCATGGTAGGCATTGTTTGATTAGGGAGGAGAGAAGATAGTTAAAATTAGGTAGGCTTAATCTTGCCCCATTGATCATTGAATGACTAGCGACGAGAAAACCGGCCAAATCTGCAAACAGATCGAGCTTATCCGTCAGTCACTCTGCCAAGGGACTAGGATCGAGTTGGACAGGTAATCGTCTTCAACTCCATTCTTCGCACCAGAAACCGACGAGAAAAAATTCCTCATCTTAACAATTTCTAGGTGAGAACTGGGGGTTAATTTCTTGCAACTGCCACTATTAACTTAACATAAGTTGTCAAGGACTGGGAAAAAAATTTTTTAATATCATTTTTCAAAAGTAATGGCAGAGATGGTTAATTTCCCTCACCCCCAACCCTTCTCCCCTTCTGGGAGAGGGGAGTAAAATACCTGCCAGGAATCAAGAAAAATGATATAAGAAACCCCACAAAAAGTAATGAGAGGAGGGGAATAGCGAGTGCCGATTCAGACGGATTTAGGTGTTGGGTGTTGGGTTTCCCTTTCCCCTAGAATTGAGAGGTTTTCTTGAACATATTTATTCGCTCAAACCAACCTACGGACTACGGACTAATGATTAACTAGAAATTTGGGAAAAGATTAATAAAGGGTTTTTTATTTTTCCAGCGATAGGTATTAAAATCTCGATTATCAATTGATAAGATACGTCCATTTCCTAACTCTTCTGCTAAGATAACTAGAGAGGCATCGGCTAAGTCCATTGGCAGACTTTGATATTGTTTCATAAGGTCTTGAATTCTTTCTAGATGAGTATTTTCAAGGTGGAATAATAGAAATTTTTGGGGATGTCTCTCAAATACGTTCATTAATTTTATTTGTTTTTCAACTCCTGTATAGAGATTGGAGAACGTTGTAAAAGAAGATGACAACTTTCTGTTAAAACACACCAAGTTGTAATTAGTGGTTGAGAAGAATACTGTGCTAAGGTTTGCTGTGCTATTAGATGATATTGATCTTTATTGTTAAATAAAGCCACCCAGAACCCGGTATCAACGATGATCATATTTAGCTTTTAATCCTTCTTTGAGAACAGATTTATAATTAGTAGAAAGGTCGGATTCTGCACTAATACAACCGATTAATCCAGATTCTTTTAAAATGTCTAGGGTACTTTGAGCTTCAGGGTTTATTTTTGCTGCAATCTCTGGATTTTTTGCCAAGGAATAGCGTTTTTTTAATAACTCAATAAAATCAATCAGTAAGTTTTGTACTTCTTCAGGTAATTGGTTAATATCTTCTTGAATTTGTTCTAAGTTAATCATTAATTTTCCTCCGTTAAGATTTTTAAATGGGCTGCTAATTTTTAAGCCACATAACGAATAATTTTGACTTCTGCTCCTTTATTAACAGGAATAGAATTATCGTCGGTTGGGTTGAACCAAGGAAACCCAACAAAAAGATTCAGACTGATTTAGGTGTTGGGTGTTGGGTTTCGCTTTTCCTGAGAATTGAGAGGTTTTCCTTAACATATTTATTCGCTCAACCCAACCTAGTAACTACGGGCGCTCACTACTTAATTTAATCACTTGTTGCTCAGAAAATTTAAGGGTAAGTTCCCATTCTCCCCCTAATTCCCTCATCATACGGGTTAAATTTTCTAGGGTAAGATGTTGTTTTAAATCATCCGATTTTGCTGAGAAACAGGGCTGTTCACTTTCGCTTTCCGTGATTTCTTCTGAAGCAAGTCCTAGGCGTTGAAGAAGTTCATCAATGATTTGCATTTCTTGTAAAAGCTCTTGGGTTTTAGCTTCAATTTTTGCCCTTCTTTCAGAGGGCAGTTTATCCATTTCTTCATCAAAGGTAATCATAGATTTTGCTCCGTTAAGGTTTTTAAATAGGCTTCAAATCTTTTTTCAGCGATGGGAATGTTTTTTTCATACCATCTTTTATCGCCAGTTTTATTTCCTCCTACTAGCTAAAGTCGATTGGGTTGAGGCACGAAACCCAACAATACACCCAAGTAAACTACTGTAGGTTGGGTTGAGGCACGAAACCCAACAATACACCCAAGTAAACCCAACAAAAAGATTCAGACGGATTTAGGTGTTGGGTGTTGGGTTTCGCTTTTCCTGAGAATTGAGAGGTTTTCTTTAACATATTTATTCGCTCAACCCAACCTACGAAACTTATCCCCCTAATTGTTGTAAAAGTTGCATCACCTTTTCATAAGCAGCCATATTATTCTGTTGGCGGAATAATATAGCTGCTTGTTGTAGATCAATTTTTGCTTTTTCGGGTTGTCCTAATATGGCATATAAACCACCACGACCTAAGTAAGCCTTAGCATCATTAGGATTAATTTCAATAGCTTTGTTGTAGTCAGAGAGGGCTAATTCGTATTTTTTTTGCTCAAAGTAAAGAACCCCCCGATTGACGTAAGCCTCAGCATAATTAGGATTAATTTCAATAGCTTTGTTCCAGTCAGCTAAAGCTAAATCGTATTTTTCTTGGAGACGGTAAAGAACCCCCCGATTGTAGTAAGTCCCAGCAAGATTACGATTAATTTCAATAGCTTTGCTGTAGTCAGAGAGGGCTAAATCGTATTTTTCTTGGAGACGGTAAAGAACCCCCCGATTGACGTAAGCCTCAGCTAAATTAGGATTAATGTCAATAGCTTTGCTGTAGTCAGAGAGGGCTAAATCGTATTTCTGCAAGTCTTTGTAAAGAAGCCCCCGATTGTTGTAAGCCTCAGCATAATTAGGATTAAGTTCAATGGCTTTGTTGATGTCAGAGAGGGCTAATTCGTATTTCTGCAAGTCATAGTAAATATTCCCCCGATTGTAGTAAGCCTCAGCATAATTAGGATTAATGTCAATGGCTTTGTTGATGTCAGAGAGGGCTAATTCGTATTTCTGCTGGTTATAGTAAACACCCCCCCGATTGTAGTAAAGTATAGCAAAATTAGGATTAATTTCAATGGCTTTGTCGTAGTCAGCTAAAGCTAAATCGTATTTCTGCAAGTCATAGTAAAGATTCCCACGATTGTTATAAGCATTAGCATGATTAGGATTAAGTTTAATAGCTTTGTTGTAGTCATCTAATGCTAATTCGTATTTTTGTTGGCGACGGTAAAGAATCCCTCGATTGACATACCAAGCAGCACGGGGAGCGAGATCAATTGCCTGAGTAATCGCCGCTAATCCCTCATCATAGCGTTTTAATTCACTTAATACTGCCCATTTCTCATTATAGTAATTGGGGTTATTGGGAACCAGAGAAATCGCCTGATTAATCACCGTTAATGCTTGCTCATAATTTTCTCTGGCTTCTCTTTCTGTACCTGCAATTTTTGAGAAGTCACCTAAAAAGCGATAAACTACACTTTGCCGTTGTAAAATACTACTGTGAAACTTCTTTAAATTTTCCCGTTTAGGTAAGGTATTAATCGCTTGTTGCAAAGCTTCTATAGCTGGTTGATGTTCGCGTAATTCAAATAACGCTAATCCCTTACCATACCAGGCTAAATAGACATTATCGGGGTCATTTTGCTTAATCGCTTCATCAAAGGCTTTAATTGCTTCCTGATCCCTTGCTAACCGCCATAATTGTCCCCCCCTTTGTATCCAAATATCCGCCTTCGCATTGGTATTAGGGACAATAACACCAGTAATCGCTTGAATAATTTCTTGTTGTTGTTGCGGACTAACTTGGGGTTGAGCAGTGGTTAATAATTGCGGTTTTACCTTCAATCTTTCTTGCAATCCGATAAAAGTGCTAATAGGAATCCCTAAACTATACCCTAACTGAATTTCCGTTACCCCTGCTCCTTCTGAACGTCCATGAATCCCTATTACTCTCCCCTGAGAGTCTAAGACTGCACCGCCACTCATGCCCCCAAATGTGATGCTGGTATAAACTAATTCATAGCCCCCGGTTAAAGAAGCAACACTTTGTAATGTTCCACTTTGTTGCGTGCTTAAGTCACTTTGGCGGGTTAGTAGTAATCCCAGTTCTTTATCGAGAATTATACCGCCACTAAACAACCATTTCGAGGGATTGTCGCCAATTTTGGGGAAGCCTGCCGCAAAAACAAAATCACTGGTATTTGGGTTATAATTCGCTATTTCCGCAACGGGATAATTGTCCTGGCTTTCAAACTGAAAAACTGCTAAATCTACCCCTTTCTGCCGGATGATGGTGCTTTTCTCGATGTTTCGAGTTTTGCCGTCGCTGGTGACGACGGTGTAGGTGAAATTGAGACAAGGTTTACTTGCAGCATCTTGACTTTTTTTCTTCTCACATAATACATGGTCTGCGGTTAAAACCGTGTAAATATTGCCTTTTTTAGCGATAATTACGCCACTTCCATTGGCTGTACTGCTACTATCAATCCGCACGGTGAAACCCTTGGCTTTTGTTTCTAATTCGGCGATATAGTCAGTAGGGGCGGTGGTTTCTATATCGGGGTTCACCTGCGGTAGGGGCAGGTTATAGGCGCTGAGGATTTCGGGCCGGATGTAGGTTAATAGGGTATGAAGGGAAATGCCCCAGTTAACCGCTCTCATCTGTTGGATTTCTGCGTCTGTGGGTTTCGTACCGTCTTCGTAGATGTAGTTAGAGAGAATCGGATGGGCCGATCGCCCGTTAATGCCGATTAACTCCCCATCGACAAAAATGCCGCCGCCACTCATTCCCTGCACGATATCGCCACTATAACCGACGCTGTAGCCTTCCCGGAGGGGTCGATCGCTCACCTGTTCGAGGGTTCCCTTTGTCGTCCGATACTGTCCCGTTTCGGCAACATATCCCGCGGCCACCACTTCTAAACCGATCCTGTCTTGATTGGGGGTAAACTCCGCGATGGTGGCGATCGGATAATCCCGGGTATCGCTAAACTCCACGAGGGCCAGATCCTTATCTTCCAAAAGGGAATTCGGCGCGATCGAGGCTGTGCGGGTTTGGCCGTCGTGGGTTTGGATCTGTAGGGTGGTCGCGCCGCGGGTAACGTGAGCGTTGGTCAAAACGAGGTATATACTGCCTTTTTTCCCGATAATGATTCCCGATCCCCGATTTATCTCGCTAGTAATCTTAACAGTGACTTGACGGATCGATCGCTCGATCTGCGCGTTTGGGCTGTCTTCCGCCACGATCGCCGGAGCAGAGAAAGGGGATAGCGCTTTAACTGGTACGACGGGCAGAAGTAGGAGGCTTAGGAGTAGGGGAAAGGGTTTCAACATGGTTATTATGGGGAAATTCGGGGTAAAACAGCGAAAATTCTAGCGGGTGGGAACGCAATTATTTTGCGGGCCAGCAGATCTCGTACCACAGGGTGCGTCGCGATCGGCGAGTGGTGCTTTGGCGAAAAACTCCGTCATCGAGATATAGGTTTTATCTCCGGAATTCTGGAGGAGCATATCCGAGCTTTTCCCCTCTAGGATGTCCATGAGTTGTTGCAAGACTAAATCTGGATTGTCGTGGGGTTTAAGGGTAAAAAGTTGGCTATTACCATCGCAGGGATCGCCGGATCGTGAAACGCTGCAGATGATCGGGTATCCCTTCGCCCGGCCGGTGGTGAGATAGTTAAAACGCCCTTGATTATAGGCTTCCTGGAATTTTTTCGTGACTTCCTCGCAACGAACCGGGGAACGTTTGGAGAAATATTCCGATTTCCAGCCGATAATCCGCACATTGCCGCTCCTTTGGGGAATCCAAGCCAGGGTAGCGGGGATTTTTCCTCCCGATGCGCGATCGAACACCTCTTTACAGAAGAAGGTGACGCCATTCGGGGTGGTCGATTGGCTGAAACCGGGGGCGATACCACCGAGGAGGACAGTGGCGAGGAGGCCGACGCAAGCGAGACGGTGGGAAATATATCTAGAGTTCATAGGGATAGTTCCTCAGAAAATAGGGATTAGAATCGTGATTAGGGTCAAAATGGGATTATTTAAGGGTTAGCGGCGGCGTTGAGGGTGTAGCGACCCGATTCACCCCCTTCGCGAGAGGTAGCCACTAGGATATAAACTCCATCGGCAGGTAATTCGGTTACAAGTCGAGCGTTAAAATCCCCGGGGGCGCGATCGACGCGCTGGTTACTACGGGCGACCTGTGGGTATTTTGTCCCCTCGGAAGATTGGAAAACGCGATAGAGGACAAGATAGGGAGCGATCTCGTTGCTGTTCATATCCAGAACGATTTTCTGTCCGGCACGACCCTCGAACCCGTAATATTGTTGGTTTTGGTCTTTGGTCAAGTTGCCTTGAACGGTCTGACCGTTAAGAGGGAGGGCGAGTAACTGTACCTGATCGTCCTGTCCTAATGTTGAGACGGTGGAGACATCACCTGTTTTAACTGCGGTGAGGAAAGCTTGCAGGCGATCGAGGGAAACGGCGAAATTAATGCCGCTCTGGGTAAGGCCGATCGGGTTTCCCGCACCGTCGTAAACGTAACTCCCGATATCGCCTGCGACGTTAACCCCCACCACTTCCCCCCGTGAATTCAAAAGCGGCCCGCCGGAATTGCCTTTGTTGATATTAGCGTTGTGTTGCACAATGCCTTTTTCGGGGTCGAGACGGCTGATAATGCCCTGGGTGAGGGTGTTTTGATAGTCCTCGTTTAAGGGTGTGCCGATGACGAAAACGCTTTCGCCGACTTTGGCGGAGTTCGCACGGGCCAGGGGAAGATAGGGCAGGTTTTGGCGGTTATAAATCCGCAGGACGGCTAAATCCACGCCATTTTTAGCGAAGCCGATCACGTCTGCCGAGGCCTGCTGTCCGTTGGAAAATTTCACCGTCACCACCCGCGGTCCGTCCGCAACAACGTGGGCGTTGGTAATGATGATACCGTCGGGACTGACGAGAAAGCCGCTACCGTGGCCGCTGCCATTTTTGACGGTGACGACGGCGGGGCTGGCTTTCTGATAGACTCTAGAAGCGGTCTGCTCCTGCGCGAGGATGGGTGGAACGTTTTCCATCAGGAAGTTTCCCGGTTGAACGAGTAGGCCAGTGGTGGCCAGTAGCACCGATAGGGTGAAAGTAATTGGTTTCATCGGGTTGGCTCCTCTTTAGTCGAGGGATACTTGCAAGGATGTTATCGTTGGTTTTTTCCCAATTATGCGATTAAGTTTTAAGTCTTCAGATTGCTTTTTTCACAAAAGTTTAGAGGGGGAGAGCGATCGCTCTCCCTTGCAACTTACGCACCTATCTGCCGTAGTGCTTCTATGGCGCTGTTGTACATTTCTGGGTTTCCCTGCTGGCGAAATAATTCGGCGGCCGTTGTTAGATCGGCGATCGCATTTTGTCTCTGGTTAAATGCGAGATGGACGTATCCGCGGAAATGGTAAGCGTAGGCAGCGCGGGGGTTTAGTCGGATCGCGGTGTTCAGGTCTTGAAACGCCGGCCGCCATTGTTCACGAATCGTGTAAATCATGCCCCGACCGAGGTAAGCTTCGGTATAGTCCGGATCGAGTTCGATCGCTCTGTTGAATTGAGCGAGGGCGAGATCATATTTTTCCTGTTGGATGTAGTTAATTCCCCGGTTAAAGTGGGCGATCGCTTTTTTGTAGTTCGCTTGAGTGATCAGGGTTTCGACTGGTTGTCGGCTTTCTAGGGCCATAACGGGGCGAACAGTGGCGAGGGTGGAGAGGCCGAGCAGGCTGACGGTGGTGAGAAGGGCAAAGGATTTCATGGGTAGTGCCTCGGTGAGGGTGATTTGAACTTCTACCTAATTCATCGGTTGTTTTTTTGGGAATATGCAGAATAGGGCAATCAATTTTTTTTCCTTTCGGGTACAAAAGGAAAAAGCGCGGCAATCGGCATCGCTTTGTTATCATTTAGTGAAAAATACTTGTTTTTTTTGATGCAATATGGTAAGCAAATCCCCGACGATTACTGATGCGGAATTAATTCGCCTCAGTTGTCAGAACCCGGAATTAGGCTTTGAACGCAATGCAGATGGAACGTTAGTCACTATGCCCCCGATCGGAAGTATTTCAGCGAATCGAGAACTGAAAGCCGGCGCTCGCCTGCTCTACTGGGTCGAACAGAACGGGTTAGGAGAGGTATTTAGTTCTAGCGGCGGTTTTAAACTGGCCAATAGCGCGGTACGCTCTCCCGATGTGGCTTTCGTGGCGAGAGAACGTTTACCGTCCGGTTGGCAGGAAAGGGAGGATGAATTTCTCGATCTCGCGCCGGATTTCGTGATCGAGATCCGTTCTAAAACCGATAGTTTATCCAAGTTAAAGCGGAAAATGGAGGAGTATCGGGAGAACGGGGTGAAGTTAGGATGGTTGATTGATCGCCACAATAAACAGGCTTTCGTCTACCGTCAGGACGGGACGATTACCTGTTATCCCGAGAACGCGATTTTAAGCGGGGAAGATGTGGTTCCGGGGTTCACCCTAGCGCTAGAAATCTTGCTGTAAGATCGATCGCTTTTTTCGGGGTGAGATTCAAAATCGATCGAGTATCTAGACCGCGCCTAATTGCCGTAGGAATTGCAGGGCTTTTTCGCGTGCTGGCGCGTTCCCTTGCTGGCGGAACAGTTCGGCGGCTTGTCGGAAATCCTCGATCGCTTTTTCCTTGTCTAGCCGATAGACGTAAGGAACCCCAACAATAGACCCAAGGAAACCCAACAAAAAGGAAACCCAACAATACACCCAAGGAAACCCAACAAAAAGATTCAGACGGATTTAGATTTTGGGTGTTGGGTTTCGCTCCGATGACCCAACCTAGGAAAGGATGCGATCGCTTTTCGTTCTCTAAAACAGTGATCGCACCAAGATGACAAGCACTGTAGCATAACCCACCGAATATTATAAAATTGATGGTGCGTTACATTTCATGCTTGGCGAAATCCGGCAAAATAAGCTTTAACCTCATGCCAGAAATTTTCAGACTGGAAGGCTATGTTTTCTTTTTCTATGCCAATGAAGGCAATGAACCCATGCACGTTCACGTTCGACGGGGCGGCGGATATGCTAAATTTTGGCTAGAGCCGCTAGAATTGGATTATGCTAAAGGTCTAAAAACCAAAGAAATTGTTCGGGCTGAAGTTATCATTACAGAAAATATAGAAATAATACGGAGGAAATGGCACGATGTATTTGGTACATGAAAGCATAGTAAAAGCTCAAAAAGTTTGGGTTGAAGATAAATGGATTTGTATTCGTTTAGAAGACGATAGAGAAATTCGTTTTCCTGCTTATAAAAATAAACGCTTATCAAAAGCAACCTTTGAACAATTAGCAGAGGTTGAGTTAATTTGTGATGGCACGGGATTACATTGGGAAACCTTAGATGAGGATTTGTCCATCATTGGCATTTTAGAAGGAAGATTGGGTGCTTAAATGTTAAATGCTTAAAAAAAATCGGCTCTACCGAACCTAGTAATCATAGCAATTATCGTCGATTGGGTTGACCCAAGGAAACCCAAAAAAAAGATTCAGACAGATTTAGGTGTTGGGTGTTGGGTTGCGCTTTTCCTGAGAATTGAGAGGTTTTCTTTAACATATTTATTCGCTCAACCCAACCTAAGAAACTGATTCTAGATATCTTAAAATCTGTTCTTTCAAATCATCCAAATAATTTTCTACCACCTCCCAAACTGTATTAAGGTCAATTCCCCCTAAATAATCATGTACTAAAATATTCCTAAAACCAGAAATATTACGCCAGTCAACATCGGGAATATTGACCTTTAATTCCTCCGAAAGCCGTTGAGTTGATTCTGCCAAAGTTTGTAAGCGTCTAATGATAGCATCGCTGATCATTGAATTAGCAAAAAACTCCTGTTTTCCTCCTTGGGAATAGTCCTTAATTTTATCAATACAGTCTAAAATGTATTCAAGATAAACTTGATCTTCATTCATAACTTAATTGCCTCCTTTAAGATTCGCTGTTTAATTAGATGATGAAGGCTTTTTTCAGTTACTACATCCACTTTACACCCTAAGAGAGCCTCTAAATCAACTAATAATCCACCTGGAAACCAAGGGGACGTTTTAGCTAAATCATAATCAATTAAAAAATCAATATCACTATTTTCGGTTTCCTCACCTCTAGCAACGGAACCAAATACACGCACATTAAAAGCACCATGTTTGGTGGCAATTTTTAGGATATCCTCTCGTTTGTCTTGTATGAGTTGTTTTAAGGTCATAAAATAACATCCCTCCCGAAGGTTTTTAATGAACAATTAACAGACTAGACTAGAAAAAACTAAATACTGATAACTCACCCCCCCACTTATTGCCCTAATTTGCGTAAAAGTTGCATCACCTTTTCATAAGTTGCCATATTATTCTGCTGGTAGAATATTATAGCTGCTTGTTCTAGGTCAATTTTTGCTTTTTCGGTTTGTTTTAATTTGGCATATAAAAGACCACGACTACTGACCTTATGAACGATGGCTAAATAAGGGACTTGCGTGCGAATAATATCCCAATTGATCGGAGGGCGCAAGCTTTGCGCCCCTACAGTAACCGATTTTGTCCACAATGTAGGGGCGAACTGCGTTCGCCCAAAAGGTACATTATCAAAGCGCAAGTCCCTAAGTAATCATTGATTTCTCATTTCAGGTTCGCATTAGATTATATTCTTCGCGGATTGATGAAGTTAGAGATTCCACTAAGATTAATTTTTCCTCAATTGACAGGTTTTTTCCTTGTTTAATTAATGTTTGTAAAGTCATTTTTTTTAAATCAAATTCCGGCACAAGTAGAGCCAATTCTTGTGTTTGTTGATTTTGTAAGTCAGTAATTAATTCTTGTAAAAATAGAGAATCATTACTTAAGTCCGAAATTTCATCTTCATAGTTTTCGAGAGCTTCTATTTGTTGAATACGGTCACTATAATTTTTGAGAAGGGATTCGAGAGCTTCGATAATAAATTGGATGTCTTTAAATGATAGAGTTTTCATAGTTTACCTCAACTTACTTTTTTAAATCCTATAGTAATCATAGCAATTATCGTCGATTGGGTTGACCCAAGTAAACCCAAAAAAAAGATTCAGACGGATTTAGATTTTGGGTGTTGGGTTTCGCTTTTCCTGAGAATTGAGAGGTTTTCTTTAACATATTTATTCGCTCAAACCAAGCTAGGGACTGCACCTAGTTTTTTACACACAATTCCTGATGGTTTAAAATAGCTTCTGATACCTCAATGAGCAGAAAAGCGATCGCATCTTGATGATCCGCGTCGGTTAAAATGGTTTCGAGGGTGCTAGGGGTGGGAATTTCGTCCCCATCTGCCAACATGAAGGAAATATGACCTTTTAAGGCTTCAGTTGCCATTTTTTTCGCTTCTTCGATGGTTTCTCCTGCACTAATACAACCCGGAAAGTCATAAAATTGTACCCCATAATCACTATGGTTATCTTTATGAACGGTGGCTAAATAAGTAATCATTTATTTCTCCTTTATCGTAATTTAATACCAGCTTGTTTTTCGATACTGATTAGGGTTTTAAGGGGAATATCCTTTTTAGGGTGAGGAACAGTCACTTTCCCTTTTTTATGGGGATGTTTAAAATGATGATGACTTCCTGTTGTACCTACTTGATACCATCCCTCATCCTTCGGTTTTTTGATAATTTCTCGACTTTCCATAATTGATGATTTCTATTTCACCCCCCTAATTGTTGTAAAAGTTGCATCACCTTTTCATAAGTTGCCATATTCTCCTGTTGGCGGAATAATATAGCTGCTTGTTGTAGATCAATTTTTGCTTTTTCGGTTTGTTTTAATTCGGCATATAAAAGACCACGATTGCCGTAAGCCTCAGCATGATTAGGATTAATGTCAATAGCATTGGTGTAGTCAGCTAAAGCTAATTCATATTTCTGCTGGTTATGGTAAAGAACCCCCCGATTGTAGTAAGCATCAGCATCATTAGGATTAATGTCAATAGCTTTGTTGAAGTCAGCTAAAGCTAATTCGTATTTTTGTTGGCGACGGTAAAGAAGTCCCCGATTGTAGTAAGCATTAGCATAATTAGGATTAAGTTCAATAGCTTTGGTGTAGTCAGCTAAAGCTAAATCGTATTTCTGCTGGTTATGGTAAAGAAGCCCCCGATTGTAGTAAGCATTAGCCAAATTAGGATTAATTTTAATAGCTTTGTTCCAGTCAGCTAAAGCTAAATCGTATTTTTCTTGGAGACGGTAAAGATTCCCCCGATTGTTGTAAGCCAGAGCAAAATTAGGATTAATTTCAATAGCTTTGTTGATGTCAGAGAGGGCTAAATCGTATTTCTGCTGGTTATGGTAAAGACCCCCCCGATTGTTGTAAGCCAGAGCAAAATTAGGATTAATTTCAATAGCTTTGTTGATGTCAGAGAGGGCTAAATCGTATTTCTGCTGGTTATGGTAAAGACCCCCCCGATTGTTGTAAGCATCAGCATCATTAGGATTAATTCTAATAGCTTGGTTGTAGTCAGCTAAAGCTAATTCGTATTTCTGCAAGTTATAGTAAAGAAGCCCCCGATTGTTGTAAGCCAAAGCAAAATTAGGATTAATGTCAATAGCTTTGCTGTAGTCAGAGAGGGCTAATTCGTATTTCTGCAAGTTATAGTAAAGAAGCCCCCGATTGTTGTAAGCCAAAGCAAAATTA
This sequence comes from Microcystis aeruginosa NIES-2549, assembly GCF_000981785.2. Lineage (NCBI taxonomy): Bacteria > Bacillati > Cyanobacteriota > Cyanophyceae > Chroococcales > Microcystaceae > Microcystis > Microcystis aeruginosa. The sequence continues at coordinate 2,660,939 of NZ_CP011304.1, forward strand.
GGATTAATGTCAATAGCTTTGTTGAAGTCAGCTAAAGCTAATTCGTATTTTTGTTGGTTATAGTAAAGATTCCCCCGATTGTAATACCAAACAGCACGGGGAGCGAGATAAATTGCCTGAGTAATCGCCGCTAATCCCTCATCATACCATTTTAATTGACTTAATACTACATATTTCTCGTTATAGTGATTGGGGTTATTGGGAACCAGAGAAATCGCCTGATTAATCACCGTTAATGCTTGCTCATAATTTTCTCTGGCTTCTCTTTCTGTACCGGCAATTTTTGAGAAGTCACCTAAATAGCGATAAACAACACTTTGCTTTTGTAAAATACTACTGTGAAACTTCTTTAAATCTTCCCCTTTAGGTAAGGTATTAATCGCTTGTTGCAAAGCTTCTATAGTTGTTTGATATTTACCTAACTCACCTAACGCTAATCCCTTCCCATACCAAGCTAAATAGACATTCTTGGGGTCATTTTGCTTAATCGCTTCATCAAAGGCTTTAATTGCTTCCTCATACCTTTCTAACCGCCATAATTGTCCCCCCCTTTCTATCCAAATATCCGCCTTCGCATTGGTATTAGGAACAATAACACCAGTAATCGCTTGAATAATTTCTTGTTTTTGTTGCGGACTAACTTGGGGTTGAGCAGTGGTTAATAATTGCGGTTTTACCTTCAATCTTTCTTGCAATCCGATAAAAGTGCTAATGGGAATCCCTAAACTAAACCCTAACTGAATTTTCCCTACCCCTGCTGTTTCCGAACTTCCATGAATCCCTATTACTCTCCCCTGAGAGTCTAAGACTGCACCGCCACTCATGCCCCCAAATGTGATGCTGGTATAAACTAATTCATAGCCTCCGGTTAAAGAAGCAACACTTTGTAATGTTCCACTTTGTTGAGTGCTTAAAGGACTTTGGCGGGTTAGTAGTAATCCCGTTTCTTTCTCGATAATTCTACCGCCACTAAACAACCATTTCGAGGGATTTTGTCCAATTTTAGGGAAGCCTGCCGCAAAAACAAAATCACCGGTATTTGGGTTATAATTCGCTATTTCCGCAACGGGATAATTGTCCAGGCTTTCAAACTGAAAAACTGCTAAATCTACCCCTTCCTGCCGGATGATGGTGCTTTTCTCGATGTTTCGAGTTTTGCCGTCGCTGGTGACGACGGTGTAGGTGTAATCAGCACATCTGGTGGTGCCTTTGATTTTTTCGCAGAAGACATGGTCTGCGGTTAAAACCGTGTAAATATTCCCTTCTTTAGCGATAATTACGCCACTTCCATTGGCAATTACGCCACTTCCATTGGCTTTACTGCTACTATCAATCCGGACGGTGAAACCCTTGGCTTTTGTTTCTAATTCGGCGATATAGTCAGTAGGGGCGGTGGTTTCTATATCGGGGTTCACCGGCGGTAGGGGTAGGTTATAGGCGCTGAGGATTTCCGGACGGATGTAGGTTAATAGGGTATTGATGGAAATGCCCCAGTTAACCGCTCTCATCTGTTGGATTTCTGCGTCTGTGGGTTTTGTGCCGTCCTCGTAGATGTAGTTAGAGAGAATCGGATAGGCCGATCGCCCGTTAATACCGATTAAATCCCGCTCGACAAAAATGCCGCCGCCACTCATTCCCTGCACGATATCGCCACTATAACCGACGCTGTAGCCATCCCGGAGGGGTCGATCGCTCACCTGTTCGAGGGTTCCCTTTGTCGTCCGATACTGTCCCGTTTCGGCAACATATCCCGCGGCCACCACTTCTAAACCGATCCTGTCTTGATTGATGGTAAACTCCGCGATGGTGGCGATCGGATAATCCCTGGTATCGCTAAACTCCAGCAGAGCGAGATCTTGATTCTCCGATAGGGAATTGGGGACAATGCGGGCTGCACGGCTGTGGCCGTCGTAAGTTTGTACCTGTAGGGTTTTCGTGTTGCGGGTAACGTGGGCGTTGGTTAGGATAAGGTAATTATCGCCTTTTTTAGCGATAATCGTCCCCGATCCCCGATTTGTCTCGCTAGTAATCCGAACGGTGACTCGTTGTAGGAATTGCTCCTCGGTAAGCTCCCGATCGCCCTGTGCCGTCAGAATGGGATGATTAGAAATATTTCCGGCAGCCGGGGTGACAAGGGTTAACCCGGGTTGAGGCAGTAGGGAGAAAAGAAGGATGAGGGCGATCGAAGGTTTGATCATTGTTGTTACCTAGAGTTTGCTGAATAAATGTGAAATGTAGGCAAGGTAAGAGTTTTGTCGTTTTTCTCGTGAAACAGGTGCAAGATTTTGAGAGAATCGTGCCTCAAAACCTTGCGTCTTCATCAGCCCGGATCCTGTAGGGGCGAAGCATTCGGGCAATAACCTATCGGTGAAACCGGAGATTTTCTATCCGAATGCTTCGCCCGTACTTTTTCAGCAAGCCTTACCTTGCTATTTTAAGTAGTAAGAACGAAGAAAAAAGAAGATACCGGAGGTGGTGAGAAGTGCGATCGCTGGGGGAATAATCGGAACCCAGAGACCGAAATAACTAAAGAGAAGCCAACCGATACCAGTAAGGGAAATCACAGCGATCGCCACTGTCAAAAGTACCGTTTTTACCCGAAGAAAACGCCACGTTAATAATCCCCCCACCAGGGACCAACCCAACACCCAGAAAGCCTCCTGTAGGGGATTCCAGAAAGCGATCGAGGTACGTTTTCCTTCCATTGTATCGAGAATTTGACTGACTGCGTGCGCGTGCAAATAAACCCCCGGAATTGCTTCCGATGGGTTGCGACTAAAGGGGGTTAAAAAATCATCAATCCCGGGTTCTGTTACTCCAATCAGGACAATTTTTTCCCGGACTGATTCGGAATTAAAACCCGGATCTAAAACCTGTCGGAGAGATTTTTTCGGGGCAATTTTTATGATTGCATCGCTGCCATTATCGGCGATTCGACGGTAAGCGAGCATAACTTGACGGCCGGATCGGGTATCGGATTGACTGGTTCTATAGGGGCCGCGGTTGGATTGTAGCCAGTCACCGAGATGAGTATCCCCGATATTAATTTCTAGAATTCCCCGCTCCAGTTTATTGCAGTCAAAATCTTGATTCTGGGATTCTAGATATCGTTTGGCAATTAGGAGACTAAAACTAGGAGCATAATCTTTAAAATTACAGGACATTGAGTCAACTGTGGCCAAAGAATCCGGGGGAAGACAGGGAGAGGTGCGATCGAGTTTTGCCTGATATAAAAAACGACGAATTCGGGGAACTCCGGCAATGGTTTCGTCTGGGACTATGTTACTAAAACCACTCTGATTTTTTGGCAGTTCCGGGGGTGGGGGAAATCCGTCCGGTTGCGGGTAATTATTAAACTTACAAATCGAGATAAAATTAGGAGTATTTTGTAATTGTTTGGCTAGGGGTGGATAATCTTGACTGGCAGCGATGGGACGGAGGATATCTAAGGCGATAATTTGCGGTTCGTAGGGCAGTAATTTATTTAAAAGCTGCGATAATGCTTCTCCTGCGAGGGAACGTTTTTGATCGCTTCCGGGTATTGTTGGTCTTTTCATACCCATGCGATCTTGATATTCCCAATCTTGGCGATCGATGGTAATAATTAATAATCTGTCATCGGGTTTATCTTTGGGTTTTAGTTGCATCAGGCGATCATAAATATTTAATTCTAAGGGTTCTAAAATTCCTGTTTCTCTTATTGCCAAGACTGTCATCGTTACGGCTAAACCTAAACCGAAAGTTAGAGCAAATCTTCGCCAATTTTGTTGTTTTTGAGGGGAGTTACTGAAACTATGCCAAGTGGGGGGTTCTTCGGTGGGATTGGGGCAAACTACGGGCAGCCAACTGGCACAGGGATAGTCTTTTTCCCAATCATCGTGGAGATTTTTTTGGGCTTCATGTACGGCGCTATAGAGAGATTTATTATTGGTAAAAGCGGTTAAAAAGTATTGCAGAAATTTGGGAGAAACAGGATCGGGTAATTTCTCGCGCATAAAGATTAGATGGGGTAATGCCATCCCTTTTTCCCGTGATAGTTGTTGTGCCAAACCGATACCATCACAGGAGTTAAATATCGCTAACTTTAACCCGTTTTTAGTGGCTTCTCCCAGGGAAAAGCTAAAATCAGCTATCTTTAATTTATGAGTTTCTGTTAGTTGAATTTCGCAATTTTGACCATCTTCTGTACTGGCACTATGACCGCTAAAAAAGAGAATATTCCAAGTTTCTTGACGCAATAACTGATTTAATTTTTGCGGGTGAGGGGCTTTTTCCCAGATAATTTCTGCTCCTGCTTTTCCCGCAATATCGTCTAAAGTTTTGCGATCTTCTTCGAGAAATCTTAAGTCGGTGGCATAGCCTAAAATGGCTAAAATCCGAATTTTTTCATGATTTCTTAATTGTCTGGTTAAGGTATCGTATTCTGAGACAATAATGGCTATATCTGCGCCAGTATTTTGGAGGATTTCCCATTTTTCCCAGGGGAATCTTTGCAGCCAAATATTATCGGTTTGTAACCAGATACGAAAGTTATTGCCAGAGCGCAGAATTGCGGTTTTGATCGGTTCAAATTCTGGGCTATTATTCAACCATCTGTTTAAGTTATCCTCAAATAATTCGGCTTTTTCTTGGCAGTTTTTAAAGACTAAACTCTGCTGAGAACTATTGGTAATTTGTTGGGGATTGCTATCTTTTAAGACTTTAAAAAATCCCTCTAGTTCACTATAGTGACGTTGCCATTGACGGTAAAGAGTTAATAACTCTAAATTAGCTGGTAGCCTTGCTTTGATCACAGTTTGGGGACGAGAATTAAGATCGGGACGAATTTCTAATTTTACTTTAAATCCCCGATCAAATGTGCCATCTAGTTCGAGAGTTAGGAGTTTAATCATTAAGTTTTTCCTCGCTTATACTTGTAAATATTCGGTTACTCTTGCCGATTCTAAAGCCACTTCAATAAAGAATTTATCCCCCAATTCAGCATCAAATCGATAACGAATAAATTCATCGTTATCTGTGGCAATTACTTCTCGAAAAACCTGACCAGTTTCGGTGAGAATAGTTAATTTTAAATGGGGGGGTAAAGTGCTTGTTTCTCCCGTGGGGTAAACAGTCGCTTGCAGGCTAAATATTTCTTCAATTTTAGCGATAGTAATCATCAAAGCGAGGGGATTTCCCAGTAATTCTACTCCTAAATCTTTGATGCGTTTAATTTCTGTATTTTTGAATGCTGGAACCAGTGACAGTGAGCTAAAATTGAGGATACTTTGCCAATCAATGGGGAAATTATCAGTAAACCAATTGGTTAACTTGACGGGGGATTTTTGCCGACGGGTAATTAAAATTTTTCTCCAGTTACTATTGACGATTACTGCTGCCCATTCCTGAAAAGTAACGGCTTTTCTGGGAAAGATTAACTGAGGATTAGCTAAGATGTCTAGTAAGGTTGTCAATCTATCTAAAGATAGTTTTTCCTCCATCTTTTCCCGTTCAATCTTAACTGGTTGCAATTGATACTCTCCCCATAAATCCAAAGAATCTGATCCTGATTGCAGTTGATTTCTCGGTAGAGAGTAGTTAAGATTACGCTTAATATATTGTCCTTTTTCCTTAATATCTTTATGGGTAGTACAACCCCAAATTCTCAGATGACTTTCGGCAGTGTTTACCTGTACAGCTAGATAATAATCACCAATTAATTGAGGAATATCTACCCATTCTTGAGGAATTTCGATCGCTTCTAGATCCAGAGTTTCGCTGGCAATAAATATTACTGACTTTTCGCCTAATTTAACGGTAAAACCATTAACTCCTAGTTGCCAGAAATCCTCTTGATTTTCTACTAAGCTAACCCCAGGCATCCCTGACTGTAGATAGTTAAAAATAACTTGTTGACAGAGATAATTAATATAAAATCTCTGACGAATACTGGCATCAGTAAAACTGGCACTTTTTGCCCAACTTATCTCTTGAATATCTGCGGGTATTTCTAGCCAAATGCTATCAGGAGTTAGTTCTAACCAATCATTAACCATAATTAATCCTCCTGAGTTGTTGCGCTGGTTTGATAGTAGTATGTTAGCCATGGTTCTATTGCCTTACTAATAACTTCTCTATCGTGAGACTGGAAAGAAATATGCAGGTTTTCGCTGGCCCAGGGTAAAAACTTTTTAGCGAGGTGACGATAAACTTTATCCAGTTCCCTAGAAACCTGATATTGTTTGATAACTACCGTGGTAATTTCTGTAATCTTAGCGGCAATTGCCACTTGTCCCAACCCTGAACCATAAGTCATCTCTAGAATTAACTGAATTTGCGGATGCAGTTTTGCCTGTTGCGGCTGCTGACAAATCTGTTGAATTTCTGCGCGTAACCAAGCTAGAATTTTTTGGTGGTTTTGTTGCGACTCGCGAAAATTTTCCGCCGCTTCTAATTGCTGCCAAGGGTTATTATGGAGAGTATCTTCGATCATTTCCTCCCTCGTGCTACTTTCCTCACCCCCTAAAGGTTGCTGTAGAGAAATTGTTTTTCCTTGGGGAAATAAATAATCAGAAATAGCTTGTCCCGCATCCTTTAACCATCGGGTAATTGTCGCAGAATTGATTTTGATGGTAGAGTGGCTATCCGAGTTATAAGCAGCGGCGATTTTTTGCCAGATTTCTGGACTAGGTTCCTGAATTTTACCATCGGTTTTGATTTTTGCCTGGGCATAAATTTCTTTATAGTAATCCCAAGCTAAAAGGTAATTTTCGAGAGTTTCCCCCACTAATCCCCTCGCCCGGAGAGCTTGGCTGAGACGCGCTCCGGTAGAATTAAGTAGTAGGCTCCAAGTATTATGGCCGAATGCTTGACTAATCTGGCGGATGCGATCGATTAAGCGATATTTAATCCTCTGATTGGCAAAATTATCGAAGCGAGTGGAGAATAAAGGCTTAAAGTCAGCTAAGATAGCCTCAAAACCAAGAATTCCTTCGTTAAAGTAGTCTTCGATCTGATAATCTAGTTTAGCTTGATATTTTTGATAGATTTCGGCAGCAGCCCAGTAGCAAGGTTCCTGCAAATAAGCGTATAAATGCCCACGAAAAAGATGATTTTGGGAACCGGGATTCTGATACTGTTGCTGAAAGAATAGGGACCAATACTCCTCGGACTCGACATTAGGATCGATTGGGCCATAGCTTTCCATGTTACGACGCAAACGCCGATCACAATTCCATTGTGTCCTATTTTGCTGCAAAACTAAAAAGCAACAAAACTTCTCCAGCAAAGTCTCTCGTTTTTTCATCTAGCTACTCCCCGTGGAGGTCAACTAAACTCTCTATCGTTCCACTTCGAGATTTTATGCAGTATTATAGCAGTTATCTTAATGGTGAGGTACAAAGTTTTCGTTTTAGAGAGTCGGTTGTCGGTCGTCAACAGCAAATTAGATTATACTTGATCTTGATAAGAAAGGCTGTAATATTTATCTATTAATTGTCCTTCTACAGCCAATTGAGTCAAGTAGAAAAAGAGGAATGGAAAAAGGTTAGTCATGGAAATGCCGATTTAGTGGGGGAAATTTGGCACGATTTTATAGAACCATACCAAGTAAGGAAGAACCCTATCCCTACTCTCAAAATTATCCTTTGATGGAATATCCAGAGGAGTTTTTATGTTTAGAAAAGAAGTAATCTGATTTAATCAATTATCTATTAGCGTTAATTCTGCTGTGTTTAACAGAATTATTTATGATAATTTTTCCTTAATTACTCAATTAGGAAACTGGGTATAGCAGCATCTATTAACTGCATTTGGTCGGCACTTTTGAGGAAAAAAAAGCCTAAAAACCTTGTTGGATAAGGTTTTTAGATTTTATTCAGCAAACCCTAGTTATTAATCGAATTAAGCTGTTTTTGCAGTGCCACAATGCGATCGCTTGTAGCTGGATGGGTGCTGAGAATTGTCGGGGTAGAACCCCCCTGTTGTGCTAATTTTCGCATAAAGGAGATCATCGCCGTGGGTTCATAACCAGCCCTGGCCAAATTTTTTAAACCCAGTCGGTCCGCTTCTAATTCATCCTTGCGACTGTTTGGTAAACTGTAGGCGAGATTGACTGCCAATTGTACCCAAGTTTTTGTCTCTAGTCCCGCCGCACTGAGAAGTCCTTGGGCGAGGGCAGTATTGCGTAATTGGGTGATAGAATGACGACCGACGATATGGCCGATTTCATGGGCAATCACGCTGGCTAATTCTGCCTCATTATCAGCACTTTTAATCAATCCCGTGTGTAAATAGACAAATCCGCCCATAGTGGCGAAGGCGTTAATGCTATTGTCGCGCACCACTTGAAAAGTGTAGGGAAGGTCAGGGCGATCGCTAGTTGCGGCTAATCGCTGCCCGATTTCGTGGACATATTGGTTAATTCTGGCATCTTTGGACAGTTTCACCTTACCTGATTCTAATAAACCTTGATTAATCTGCCTACCGATGGCGACTTCCTGCTGAGGAGAAATAGTGGAGAGTTGAATAACTTGCACACCCCGAAAAAGTAAATCCATCCACGAGAGCGCGAAACTGGTTTGGGGATTGATAATCCCGATATTCAGGCTCAGCAGCAGAGAAATTATTGTTAATAACCAAAAACGGTAGAAAATAGGGCGCATAGACGATTCGATCCCATAAAAACCTCATTCTCATTCTAGACAATGCCTATTACCCTTTGTCTGTTACTGTCCCCGATTGGTTTGATAGACGTAAAAGTTAAATAAATCGAATAAACTGCCAACAAAAGCAAAAGTAACAGCGATGGTTAACATTCCTTGTAGGGGATAACCGCCACCGAAAATAGTTAAAAATTGCAGGATTTGGCTAAAACCCGCCTGACAAACCCAAGTAAAGCCGGGGACGTGACTGGTGGCCAATAAAGCAGTTAAAATAGAACCCACCAAGAGGACGGGGGCAACAAAACTTAATAGGGTGGAAAATAGCAGAGAACGGAGCAAAGTAAGCATGGGTGCTGATCTCCAGAGAATTGGGGGGCGATCGAACGGGAATAAGAATTTATACTCGCTCCCCTATAGAATATACGTTCATCTCGGCCAAGGGCGGTTTTTTAAAAAATCTTAAAATATCATTAAGATTCTTGGTTAAGGAAAATATGGCACAGGAAGTCCCCACAGGAGCGCGCACCGGTGGGGATGCGCCGACCGCCTTCGGTCGGCACGAGGAATAAGCGGTTGAGAGTTTTTTGAATTATCAAGATATGTAACTTAAGTGCGTCTAAGCTGATAACGTTGATCATTAAGTGGGTGGGTGAAATTAAATAGGGTTTGCTGAATAAATCTAAAAACCTTGTTGGGTAAGACTTTTAGACTTTTTTGACCTCAAAAAGTGCCGACCATTGGAGTGATTGGGGGGAAAATTCCTGGACTTTTTCCCTAAAAATTAGGTCATTGACCCCCTCAAAATCGGTAAAACCCCACACCCCACACCCTGCCCCCACCGAAAAACTTTTTCAGCAGACCCTACTTATATAGGAGCGATCAATCTTTGTGTCCTTTGTGCCTTTGTGGTTTGTTCCACTCGGTCTCGCGTAGCGAGCGCGTTGCGACCGCCAGCAGGACTGTATCTTAGAATACATTTTACCCACCAAACCTAAGAGAGCCGTTATGAGGAGAGGCACTCATGCAAGAGGCAAAAGCTTCAGAAACTGATTACTGATTACTGATTACTGATAACTGAAAAAGCTGATTACTGTCGCGGTTGTACGGGGAAACCTTGACGCTGAAGCATTTCCGCCGCATCTTGGCCCGGTTGATAGTTGATACCGAGGGTAGAGGTGGCCGTATCTTCCATGATTTTGGGAGTGAGGAGAATAATCACCTCACTGCGACTATTCTGATTGGTACGACTGCGGAATAAAGCCCCTAAAATGGGAATATCGCCTAAAATAGGCACTTTTGTCTCAGAACTTTGTTGTTTTTCTTGGATAATCCCAGAAAGAATTAAACTCTGTCCATCCCGGAGACGAATTAAACCAGAAGTTAATTCCCGACGAATCAGAGGGGTAAGGGTGTTGACCGTGAGACCACCGCTATTAAATTGAATCGGAGACCCCGGAGAGGCGATGGTAGGGCTAACCGACAGGGAAATAAAACCGTTATCATCCACCTGATCGACGTTTACCGCTAAAGTTAATCCAGCCTCGGCCAGTACAGGGACGGTGGTACGTTCGCCACTGAGAGGATCTACACTTGTCTCGACACTTTCTAGCACTTTCTCGGTGAGCTTAACGGTGGCCTGTTGACCTTCCTGCACCACCAGGGAGGGATCGGTAAGAATCTTGGCATTTCCTGTCTGAATTGACGCTTGCAGGGTCATCAGGAATCTTTGGGGATATTGGAAGAGGTCGGGTAGCGTAAAATCCCCTCCATCCGCGTCTGTTGCACCGGGTTGAAAGGGGTTATTAAATGTTCCAAAATTAGGACGGGCATAGGGAACAACCAGCCCAGTATTTCGATCTGTGACTCTTCCCTGAGTTATATTACTAAAAGGAGCATCCTGAACATCAAAAAAAGGTTCTAGGGCGGGTGTTCCCTCCCCAGAGAAAACATTATTTAAAGGAACTATCGGCTGTGCAAAAGCCCCCGGTTTGGATGCAGTTGAGCTACTAGGTGGGTTCATATTCCCAAAGTTCACCACTGCCGCCCCGTTATCTTGAACGAAGAAACCATCGTTAAAACCGAAGGAAAAACTACTGTTAAAACGGTCTGTATTGAGCAGGTTGACATCGATAACTTTGACGTTAACCACCACCTGACGGCGACGAGCATCCAGTTGGGTTAATAAAGAGGTGGCGATCTGGACTTGCCGCGCTTCGCCGATTAAATTGATAGAATTAAGGCGATCATCGGCGGCAATTCTTAAACCAGTTAAAAGTAGGGCAGCCCTTGAGCCTTCTGTTTTTTGGGGTTCCAGTGCCTCTAGGGTGGCGGGAACATCCCGGCGGCCGATGACTCGTCCGGTGAGGGGATCGACGATATCCTCGGTTTTCGAGACTAAACGCTGGTATTCTGCCCCTTGGGTGGCGAGGAAAGTGGCGGCATTAACGGCCTTAACTTGGTTGAGACGCAGGGTGCGGCTAATCAGATTACGAGCGCCCTGGGGTAATTGCGCCCCGACAAAGATGGTTTTACCCTGACGGTTGGCCTGGAGTCCGGAAATTAACAACACGGCGTTAAAAATGTTTTCCACCGATTCGTCAGTAAATTCCAAGGAAACTGTCTGAGAAGTGGCGTTAGCTTCCCCCTGGGCGCTGGTGAAAACGACGTTATAACCGGCAATGTTAGCAAGGGTCATTAACACTTCTCTAGCGGGAGCTTCCCGCAGTAAAATGCGAGGTATAGTGATATTACGCTCGAATTTGACCTTTTCGGCACTAGCATCGATATTAGAGATGGCAATATCTCCCACCGGTGGGGCGACGGCCCGGGGTAGGGTGGGAACGCCGGGGGCTTGGGGTGCGCCTTGAATGATAATTTCCGGATTGGGGACAAGGGGCGCACTTTGGGCAAGTAGTTTTTCACTGCCTAAAATGCTGATTTCCTTTTCTACGGCCGCGCTGGAAGGGACAAGCTGATTTAGCGATTTTTGTAAAGTTTCTTTACTAAGCCCTTGCGAAAACTTGCCCTGAGCCAAGTCGAAGGGTTCAATTTTTGATGTAAGGGATTTTAACTCTGCATCATGGAAGGAAATGGGGGTTTCGGCCAAGACGCTCAGGGGAGCCATCAATAAAAACGAGGCAATTGGGGGGATAAACAGGGCATAGCGGGACGGATTCACTTTTAACTTCACTCCTCAACGATTAAGCGATTCAACGGACAAAAAAACACAATACTCATACTAAATCTGGTTATTAAAAACTGATTATTTATTCCCCCTTTTGCCTCTTGCCTCTTGCATGAGTGCCTCTCCTCATAACTAGCCTATACTCAACGGATTTAGTATCACACCGGATGGAAGACTATTATTGGGGCGGACTGGCGGGGGGTTGACCTTCGGCGGCGGGTTGACCTTCAGCAGGTGGGGGTGGTGCTAATTTCGCTAATTCTTCGGCACTGAGAGGAATAATCACATCGAGGAGAAAGGTGGTAGTCACGGGTTTATCGCCTTGGGGAACGATAGTGGCTTTATTTTTGCTGGTACTAACCACTTTAACCGTCGATCCTTCCTTGTCCACTTGGGTATTGAGACTGTTCAGCAAAATGAGGGGCTGTAATCTTTCTAAATCCCGAATAACCTCTTGAGTTTTAGCATAGTTCCCTTCCATCTTGACGTTAAAAGTTTGACGTTTGAGCTTATTATTAACCTCACTACCGAGGGAACCATCGGATATCACCACCGGTTCTAGTCCTTGGGGTTGAAAACTAACCAGCTTAACATCGCGAGACTTAAAGATATTACTAACATCTAAGAGAATTGTGTTTAAGTCCCTTTCTTTAGCAAAAAGCGAGAGAATTTTCTGTTTAATAGCTTTTTTTTGTTGTAACTGACCCTCGATTTTTTGGAATTCTGAAAATTCCAGACGGCTTTTTTGTTGATCTACCAGTTGTTGTTTGTTGGCTGCATCGGTTTGCAGTTGCTGCAAGGTATTATAAGCGGGCATCACCCAGTTAAAAAGCAGATAGAGGGAGCCAAGTAAACCTAGCATAGCGGCAGCGATGCCACTATTGCGGGGAGTAAAAGTTATCCCGAAAGCGATAGGATACTCCTCAAATTCCTCTAATTTCAGCTTCTCAAATTCTTCAGTAAAGGTCATGGTTGAATAACTCCTTGGCGTTTGAGAGTATTAATCCTAGTGATAACTCCATCCGCTCCATTCCTGGCGAGATTGGGCAGTTGTTGGGTGGTGGGAGTATCACTTAATTGGGTGGTGATCACAAATTGAACCACTTGGGGGAAAGTAATATTAATATTCTTGTACTGATTATCCACCTCTACGGGTAAATCGGCCAGGGCAGCACTTTCGATCGCCGTTTGCTTACCCTGTAAAAAAGGGGAAGCTTGTAGGGTTAAAAGATAATCATTGACTGCTTCGTAATTACTGGCAAAACCACTGATTTTTAAGCGAGTAGCCGGATTGGCTTGCCCTTGATTGGGGTTCGCGGGAACCTCCACCTGTTGCACACTATTTAACTGCACACTAGAAGGAGTTTGTTGGCGAATTTCTTGGAGAATGGCTGACCAAGGCCTAATCTGATTAAATACACCCACCAGAGCTTTATTTTCTGCTTCTACCGCCTTTAGTTGCCCTCTGATGTCTTCTAGTTTTTTACTTTGGACTTGTACTTGACCTAATTCCCCGTCCAGTTGCTGAATTTTGGCCTGAGTTTCGCTGGTTTTCCAACCGACGGTTAAACCGAGTAATCCCGTCAGTGCCAATAATCCGGCCCCCACTCCCACACCGATGAACAGGGGTACTTGTTTACTCAGGTTAATAAAGGTGGAAATCTCGAAGTTAGAGGTTGTTTGGACTGTTCGGTTAGGATGGCGATCTTTGAGAAAATTAACGTCAAGACTATACATAATTTTTGTCTATACCTCCCGCAATCCTAAACCGAGAACTGTTCCTAAACCAGGTCTTTGGGTATTAGGAATCTCTTGATCGATATCTAGGTTCAGTGATGCGATCGGATCGATTGGCATAGTAGTGATGCTAAGACGTTGAGTAAAATATTCATCTAGTTGTGCTAAACCGCCCCCGGGACCTGCTAAAAGTAACTGGACAATTTCCAGTTCATCACTTTGGTTAAGATAGAAATTAATCGATCGCCGCAATTCATCGGTTAATTCCCCCAAAACCCGCATCAGTGCCGCCATCCCGGCGGTAGTAAAGCTTCTGGAAACACTGGTATTGGTGCCAAGACTATCAAAGGCAGTAGTCGGGATTGTCATCCCCAAAAGAATCTCAGGACTGCGGGAGGTGGGCAAATTCATCGCCCTGGAAAGGGCATTTTGTAGCTGGAAAGTGCCGATGGGGACAGTGCGGGAAAATTGGGGAACGCCGTCCACCACGATGGCGATTTCCGTGTTATCAAATTCTATATCGACAATAACGGTAGCTTCATTGGAACTAAACTGTCGCAACTGATCGCGAATCGTCCGAATTAGGGCAAAACTATTAATTTCTAGCACATCTACCTGTAATCCTGCCTGTTGCAGGGTTTCCAGATAGGCATCGGTGATCTCCCGACGAGTAGCTACCAGCAAAACCTGCACCTTTTCGATCCCGTCCTCGTCCTGAAAGTAGCCCAGTTTTTGGTAGTCGATATCCACTTCCTCACGCGGATAGGGAAGGTATAAATTAGCTTCATGATTTAAGACCAGATCGCGTAATTCCTCCTCGTCCAATTCCGAGGGAATGGCGATAATCCGGATAATTGACTCGCGCATGGGGACACCAGTAGCGACTCGTTTGCTAGTAATTTTATTTTCCCTGAGGACTTCTTGGATTAATTCCGCTAAAGCGGCGGAATCGACGATTTTTCCCTCCTCAAAGATGCCTTCTGGGATATCCGACGAACAATATTTAACTAATTTATAATTTTGTTTCTGTTTGGCGATCTGAGCCACGTTAATGCGCTCTGGGGTAATCTCTAACCCAACACCTTGAGTTTTTTTTGTCAATAGCTTTTTAAAAAAACTTACCATAGATTTTCTGGGGCAGCTCTAAGGGAATTGGTGATCAACAAAGCCAATAATTTTTTGACTTGATTTTATCTAGTATCGATCAGGGCAGTAAATTAGTCTATAAACGATCCTGAACGGTTAAATTACCTAGAAAAGGCGAAAATCGAGGGGGAGAGAAGCTATTTCTGTACTCGCTAACCCGATTATCTGTGTTCAGAGCGAGGTTAATCTTGACTGGGTGAGGGGAGAGGAAGCACCTATTGATGATGATATTGTAATCAATTTTGGTGAAAGAACCAAGTCGAAGCTAAAAATTGGCCATTACCCCCCTTTTTTTTCTGCTCCACTAGATCAAGTCAGCCAACCCTAGTTAGAGTACCCAAATATCTCGAGAAAATTTGAATTTTTCTAGACACTATTTTTTCGTGACTTCAGGAAACCGGCGATCGAATGCTTCTGACAGGCGTGATTTTCGCGTATAATTAGGAGTTTGCACAGTGACAAAAGAAGTTAAGGAGCGAGTTCGATGGCACGAATGTACTATGATGAGGATGCCAATTTAGATTTATTAGCGGGAAAAACGATCGCTATTATTGGTTATGGTTCCCAGGGTCATGCCCACGCATTAAATCTCAAGGATAGTGGCGTTAATGTGATTGTTGGTCTATATCCCGGCAGTAAATCGGCAATCAAAGCCAAAGAAGCTGGTATTCCGGTTTATGATGTGGCCGAAGCCGCTAAAATTGCCGACTGGATCATGATCCTCTTACCGGATGAAGTGCAGAAAACGATTTATCTCAACGAAATTGCTCCCAATTTAAGCGCAGGCAAGGTGTTATCTTTTGCCCACGGCTTTAATATTCATTTTGGTCAAGTGGTCCCCCCAGCTAATGTCGATGTGGTTATGGTCGCCCCCAAAGGACCGGGCCATCTCGTCCGTCGCACCTACGAACAAGGTCAAGGGGTCCCCTGTTTATTCGCCGTCTATCAAGATGCTACCGGCCAAGCACGCGAGCGGGCGATGGCCTACGCTAAAGGTATCGGTGGCACTCGGGCCGGGGTTTTGGAAACCACTTTCCGCGAGGAGACAGAAACCGACCTTTTTGGCGAACAGGCAGTATTATGCGGCGGTTTAAGTGCTTTAATTAAAGCTGGCTTTG
Organism: Microcystis aeruginosa NIES-2549; assembly: GCF_000981785.2. Taxonomy (NCBI): domain Bacteria; kingdom Bacillati; phylum Cyanobacteriota; class Cyanophyceae; order Chroococcales; family Microcystaceae; genus Microcystis; species Microcystis aeruginosa. The sequence goes on from NZ_CP011304.1 coordinate 2,676,766, forward strand.
AAACCCTCGTGGAAGCTGGTTATCAGCCCGAATTAGCCTATTTTGAGTGTTTGCATGAAGTGAAACTGATCGTCGATCTGATCGTCGAGGGCGGTTTAGCCAAAATGCGCGATAGTATTTCCAATACAGCCGAGTACGGTGACTATACTCGCGGTCCGCGGGTGGTGACGGAAGCGACTAAGGCCGAAATGCGAAAAATCCTCCGGGAAATTCAATCGGGACAATTTGCCAGAGAGTTTGTCCTCGAAAATCAAGCAGGTAAACCGGGGTTCACCGCTATGCGTCGTCAAGAAGCAGAACATTCCATCGAAGAAGTCGGTCAAGATCTGCGGGCGATGATGAGTTGGCTAAAACGCTAGTTCTCTTTTTTTTCGCTGTCGGGTTGGGTGCGACTCCGGAATTCTTGCCGTTGTGTCCGCCCCGATACCCGACCCCCCCCACTCCCCAAAGGGAAAACTTTCTACCTAGTAGATCGCCTCTCGTGATTTGACCAAACCGATCGCCCGTAAACCGGCAATCACACCACAGCCGATCACCATACCGACGAGGGAACGAATCAGATTTTCTACGGGAATGATCGGAATTAAAGCGATCCAGACTTCTTCGGGCCAGTTAAAAATCGAGTAGGTAATGGCGGCGACCCCTAAATGGGAGAGTCCGCTGGCGGTCCAAGTCCCGCCAAAAATTCCTGCCGCTACTAGGACAAAGTTACTACCTTTGATCCAATGGGTAAACAGAGTCCGGGTTGGTAGGATAAATAATACCAACGCCGACCAATCGACGAAAGCCCCGGCGATAAAGACCCGTGGCGAAATACCGTTCAGTCCGATCGCCCGGTTAGCGTAGATAAATAGGGGAATCAGAAAAATTAACGTTAATCCTAACCACCAATAACGGCGTTTTTTGCCTAAAACCATCGTTCCCGCCACAAAACTGGACAAAATAGCCCCAAAGACCGAAATAGCGGGAATTCCTGCCGTGTAGGGGGCGAGGAAAGCCCCAATTAAGGACCCAATACCACTAGCGATCGACCCAGCGATCGGGCCGAGTAACCAACCCAAGAGGGGAAAAACCGCTTGACTGAGGGGCATACTACCGCCGGAAGCGAGGACAATGGAGAAGGGAATAAAAGAAAGGGTAGTGACAATTGCCGCTAAGACGACAATATAGGCGATCGGCGCACCATCAATAGCGGCACTACTGACAGCTTCCACTTTGCGTTCTTCGCCTTCGGGGATAATATCTAGGGTCATAAGTAGGGAGGCACAATTATTTCTAGGATGGGTTAGCGGTAGCGTAACATGAGCGGGCGTTGGGTGTAGGGTTTTACCGATTTTCAGGGGGTCAATTACCTAATTTTCAGGGAAAAAGTACCTGAATTTTCCCCCCGATTACTCCAATGGCCGCTACTTTTGGACTTCAAAAAGGTCTAAAAGTCTTATCGAACAATGTTTTTAGATTTATTCAGCAAACCCTACTTAATCATCCCATTCATACGAGTAAGCAAGTCAGAGAATATTGGGATAAGTGGCAGCAGCAAGGATTATTTTTCTTTCAACTGCCCAAATATTCCTCTGAAATGAATCTTATTGAAACTGAATGGCATCAATTGAAAACTCACGAACTGGCAGGTCAAATTTTTCCCGATGAGTACGATTTAGCGATCGCTGTTAAACAAGGGATCGAAGCTCGCGCTCAAAAAGGAGGACACGAAACTCACTGTTTTAAGTTTAATTCTGCCTAGCTACTTATAACTTAGGAATTAATCAACAACGAAAGCTTATGCTTGTAGCTAAGTGAAATCATTGATTAAGAGACCTGTACTTTTCAATAACTTTTTGCCGCAAACCCTACTTAACTAGCCTATACTCAACGGATTTAGTGTAACTTCGCCAGTCTAAATATTCCGTTATCAGTTAAAAAAGCGAATAGCAACAGTCAGCTATTTTACGCTTTACTAACCGCAGATTCTAACATAGTAATCGTTCCCCGATTAGCATCAAATTCTACTGCAATGCCGATGGGAATAGTTTCAATAATTTCCAAATGTCCGATCATTAAACCCAAACAAGCGGGAATTTTTAAGGGTTGGATATATTCTCGGATCACTTCTTCTAACGTCAAGGAACCATAGTCACTATTGGCGCTACAATTGCTACATTGACCGAAGATAAATCCAGCTAAATTATCGAAAATTCCCGCTAATTTTAATTGATTTAACAGGCGATCAATTTCATAAACATCTTCACCAATATCTTCTAAAAATAGGATAGCTCCGGTAAAATCGGGTAGATAGGGAGAACCCGCGATCGAGGCTAAAGTGGTTAAATTACCGCCGATTAATTTACCTTTGGCTTGACCTTTAGTAATAGTTTGAATGCGATTTTTTACCTGCATTAAACGATTAGCATCATCGGGATCGGGAACATTTCTAAAAGTCAACTTTTCCCCAGAAAATAAAACTTGTCGAAAGCTTTCAGTTTGAGCGGTGCGCCAACTAGAAAAGCCATTGGGAGCATGGAAAGTAACTAAACCAGTTTTGGCATAAATAGCCAATAATAAGGAAGTTATATCACTAAAACCACAGATGATTTTAGGATGACGACGAATTAAATCGTAGTCGAGATAAGGTAATAAACGAGCGCTTCCCCAACCGCCGCGAATTGGTAAAATTAAGGCAATAGTATCATCGGCAAAAAATTGATTTATATCCGACGCTCGCTCGCCATCTTTACCAGCTAAATAACCATAACTATCTAAAGCGTATTGACCAACTTTTGGCACTAATTTTAGGGCTTTAACTGCTTCGATAACTATGTTCAAATCATCTTCTTTAAAAGTTGCCCCTGCCGGACTAATAATACCCACTCCGTCCCCCGGTTGTAAATGTGGTGGTCTAATTAGAGGAAAATTACTGCTAAAAACTTTTCTAGGAATTAGGGAAAAACTAACAGCAGTTAGGGCAGTAGTAGTAAGAAATTGACGGCGCTTCATCCTGATAGTTTTTAGAGAAATTGCCAGGGAAATAAGAATTTAGGGATTAAGTAGATAGGTGTTAAAAATTGTCAGATACCCCCCTTATTAAGGGGGGATCGAGGGAAAAAAAGTTTTCACAATTGCCCCAGCTAAATCGATTTTTCCCTCAATCCGCATCAAGATAGTTTCTAGGGAATAAGTAACCGTTTCTTGAGATTGATTCATTTGTTCAAGATCTTTTAGTTAATTGTTGCCCTAGAAAAGCAATTATGCTTCCGATTTTGCCATATCGCGAATGATATCGCCGCGAGTGATAATACCGATTACTTTGTGGGTTTCTTCCTCAATCACTGGCAAACGACGCACATGACGATCATACATTAACGAGGCCGCTTCTTTCAAAGGGCGATCAGCTGTGATACTAATAGGTTTATCGGTCATTACTTCCCCCACGGTTTGACCGAGAGCTTTATGGAGCAATTTCTCGTGACGGCTAGGATTTTGTAGATAGATGACGCTATCGAGGAGCATAATGTAAGGAGGAGCTTCTACTCCCGTTTCCTGCCACATAAGGTCAGTTTCGGAGATAACCCCAATCAGTCGCATCTTGTCATCCACCACGGGTAAACCGCTAAACCGCTTTTCGGCCAAAATCTTCACTGCTTCCGACAGAGAAGTGTTAGCGGTGACGGTGATGGGATTGGGAGTCATGATATCGGCAACTGTTTTCGTCATCTTAGCGACCTGCGACAATAATGCTTTCTCTCTCCATCTTATCATTAGGGTAATCAGTCACCGCTTAATTATGACTATTCTTCAATCTTCGGGCGAGAAAATGGTATAAGATAAAAAGGACATGGGATATTAATTTAGTTAGTTGACAAGGAAAAATAAAAATGATTGCTCAACCTCAATACCCAGAAAGAATGACCCCAGAAGAGTATCTAGAATGGGAAGCTACCCAGTCCGGTCGCCATGAATATATTGATGGGGAAATTATCGCCATGACTGGGGGTAGTCTGCCCCATAATGATATTACCTTGAATTTTTACAGAACTTTATATTCTCATCTCCGTCCGCGAGGCTGTCGGGTGAATGTATCTGATGTGAAAGTACAAGCTAATAATAGTCGTTATTTTTATACCGATTTAGTGATTAGTTGCGATTCTAGGGATAGAGAATCTCGTAATTTTATTCAACATCCACAAGTAATTATTGAAGTGCTTTCCCCTAGCACAGGCAACTATGATCGCACTAAAAAGTTACAATATTATCGTCAGATTGCCAGTTTACAAGAATACGTTTTAGTCGATCCCGAATCGATCAGTGTTGAGGTTTATCGTCGCGGTGAAGATAAAATTTGGTTTTACTGCGCTTATAGTCAAGGAGAAGAAATTATTCTATCTAGTCTCGATTTTCACTGTGCGATCGAGTTAATCTATGAAGGGATAAGTTTCGATTAAAGAAAGTTTACAAAAAGGTCAAACCTTCCTAGACTTAAAATAAATACGTCCCGATTGTTTCGATAAATTCTATGTTACCGCCCCTATTAGTCCTTGATCCCTTGTTAGAAAACTGGTTACGAGAAGATCTCGGTAGAGGCGATCGCACCACCCAAGCAATTTTCTTCGGTCATGCTAAAATCGGTCAAGCCACTTGGATTGCCAAGGAAGCGGGAGTTATTGCCGGTTTACCCGTAGCTGAACGAGTTTTTCAACTGCTTAACCCCACTATTCACTTTACCCCCACCGTTGCCGAGGGGGAATTCTGCCCGAAGTCTAAAGTTATTGCCGAGATAGAAGGTTCCTTCGATGCGCTGTTAATCGGGGAAAGAGTCGCTTTAAATCTTGCCATGCGCTTGAGTGGGATTGCTAGTGAAACTCGCAAATATGTGGATAAAATTGCCGATTTATCGACAAGATTGGTGGATACTCGCAAAACTACCCCCGGATTGCGAATTTTAGAAAAATATGCCTCCGGTATCGGTGGCGCTATTAACCATCGTTTGGGGTTAGATGATGCAATTATGATTAAAGATAATCATATTCAAGCTGCCGGCAGCATCGAGGAAGCAGTGCGTCGTGTACGGCAAAATATGCCCTATCCTCTCACAATTGAGGTAGAAACCAGCCAATTAGAAGAAGTGAATCAGGCCCTACAGCAGCAGGTAGAGATCATTATGTTAGATAATATGGATTTAGAGATGATGCAAACTGCTGTGGAGATGATCCGCAATTTTAATAGTAAAACCAAAATAGAAGCATCGGGAAATATTACCCTCGATCGCATTCGCAACGTTGCCGAAACAGGAGTAGATTATATTTCTACTAGCGCCCCGATTACCCGTTCTACTTGGTTAGATATTAGTATGAAAATTGATTAAAAGGCTATATCAGTTATCAGTTATCAGTTATCAGTTATCAGTTATCAGTTTTGATCACTGACTCCTATCTATTCTAACCTCGATCGCATCGCCAATATTTAGGTCTAATTGCCTTTGAGCGCTGCCAGTATTGACGGCAACTTCTAACCCCCCGTGACTACCGATAAAAGCGACTATTTCCCCCGAAGGAACATCACTGTAGGTGTTTTTTGTGGGGATAATTTTTGGACCCAACTGCACTGACCAATTTTTTCCCTCTAGGAGATAATCGGGAATATTGCTGATTAAATTGCCGAAAATGTCAATATATTGAATTTGACCCCTAATTTTATCTTCCTCGATTTGCGGAACAGCGATCGCTAATTGTTGCAAGCTATCGGGATCAATAATCTCACCCAACATTTCTAGGGGTACTCCCCGGGCCAAATAAGCGGCCACAGCAGCAAAAATATCACGACCGTGAAAAGTAGTGCTAGGGTTAGGGGTGCGCCAATAGGAAGAATTATCGAGATTAACGGCAGATATAGCGGGAGATTGACTTAAAATGCCACTAAATAAACCATTATCTGGACCAACTAAATAACCACCGGCAAAACGAATCCCTACCCCGCGTCTTTTGCTTCCTACCCCCGGATCTATAACTGCCAGATGAATAGTGCCTTGGGGAAAATACTGATAGGCATTCAGGAGAATAAAACGACCAGCGTAGAGGTCTTGGGGCGAAATTTGATGATTAAGATCGATCGTGCGAGCATGGGGGGCAATTTCTGCGATTACTCCCTTGATCATGCCTACATAACCGTCCTGTAGTCCAAAATCGCTAGTAAGGGTTATTAGTGCCTGTTCCGTCATTAGACTTGTCACTATGGTGGCCAACAGCTTTAATAAATCTTAACGCTAAATTCGGTAACTAAAGATACAGTTTACTAAGGAGAATGTTATGATTTAGATATAAGGTAAGTTAAGTCGCTCAAAAGTCTGTCCATCATGAACAAAAATCGTCAGCAAGTCCTAACACAGGCCACCGTCGCTCATAGAGAAACACTCCGCAGAAATTTGCAACACCGACTGGAAGTAGCTAGAGCGCAGGGAAATGAAGCTTTAGTACGTCAATTGGAAGCAGAGGCGGCCTATTTGCACCTTCGTTAGATTTAATCGGTGTTTAGTCATAGTCTAGTTGTCGGTTTTTGGTGATCGGTATGCCGGTCACTTTTTTTTAGGCGAATTTTTAGGAAAAAAATTGCTGATATCTCCACTGGCAATCCCTAAAATAGAAAGAACAGCAGTTTACAGATCAAATAATTATGGCTTTTTTCCGGCAATATATCGCCCCGCTCCTGACTATCTTAGTGTTTTTAGTTGCTCTGGTTGCCACCGGCATCCGGATTTTTTTACCGGCAGATTTAGCCGCACCCGCTCCGATCGAGCCATCCCTGGGCATAATTTTCTCTTATCCTTGGCATGGCTAACCTTCCCGAAAATTATCAGCTGCGACTGGGAAAACCCAGCGATCGCTATCTACTAATTAATTTTCTCACCCGCAGCTATCAAGAATTTTTTCCCGAACAAAAAAACCTCTCCCATCTAGCTGATACAGTCAGACAGTTTTTTGGCCTCGATACTCCCCTGTGGATCGTCGAAGGGCAGCAAACAGCGATCGCTTGTCTCTGGATGGGGAGTGCCGTCGATCAGGTGACAGGCGATCGCTATGGTCATATTTTCCTAATTTACGTCGATCCCCAGCATCGTCGCCAAGGTATCGCCAGCGCACTAATCGATCGAGCTAAGGATTGGGCAAAAAGTCGCGGACAAACCCGCATCGGCTTACAAGTCTTCATCAATAACGACAATGCTCTCAATCTCTACCAAAATCTCGGCTTTCAAACTCGATCTTTGCTGATGTGGAAAAATATTTAAAAACTGTTATCAGTCAGGAGATAGGAGTCAGGAGACAGGAGGCAGCTTTACTCTCCCCACACCCCACACCCCACACCCCACTTCCCACTTCCCACACCCCACACCCCACACCCCACACCCCACACCCCACTTCCCACTTCCCACTTCCCCAGATATACCTATAGAGATGGCACTGTCAGCATTAATTATTCCCGATCAAGCCACAAAGGTTAAAATTTGAGAAACACTGGAATACACTGGCAGTCATCGTGGGTAAAAACACGCTATTTTATTAACCTATACTAATCGCGCTTTAGGAGTAAGCAGTTTTCATGGATTCCGTGACAACCCTCCAATGTCAAAACCTAACCTGTCTATCCCCGAACGCTCTCACTAATAGATTCTGTGAAAAATGCGGCACTCCTTTAGTTAAGCGCTATTTATGGATGATGGGTGATTGGGTGAGAACCTATTATCGTGTTGGCGAGCTAATTGATGATCGTTATTTGGTCAAACAACCACAAATTGTTCTTGATACTAAACCCGCTCAAGCACCCCAAGCGCCGGACGAACCTCCTAGCTGGATTTCCCTCTACCTAAAATTGTTACCCTTCCATCTCCACATTCCCCAAGTCTATGGCTATATTCCCAGTCCCGATGAACGCTTAAATATGGACATCTGGCTGTTAGAATACGGCACTATTCCCCTCGACGAAACAGGAGAATTAATTTATCCAGAACTATTGCCCACTCTGGCCGAGGTTTGGTCGCAGGCTTCCGATTTAAGGCAAATTCACTGGTTATGGCAAATGGCCAAACTTTGGCATCCCCTCCAGAAAAAAGCTGTGGTTTCTAGTCTGCTTAACCCTTCTCTGACAAGAGTGAATAATCAGCTGCTGCAATTGCTAGAATTAAGCAAAGACGAGGCCACCGCTCCCAATTTACGAGATTTAGGGACCCTGTGGGCCGGTCTGATCCCGACGGCAGCTGCTAATATTCAAGATTTTCTCACATCCCTAACCCAAGAGCTAGAATCCGGTGATCTCGATCGCCCGGAATCCCTGATCACTATTCTCGATTATGCACTACAGCACTACGGTAGAGGTCAAGAACGCACCTATGAGATTTTTACCTGCACCGATACCGGTCCGCTGCGGGAACACAACGAGGATGCCTGTTATCCCCCAGCTAATCAGGCCATAACCCTGTCTAATGGTCAAAATCCCCTGGCGATTGTCTGTGATGGCATCGGCGGTCAAGAAGGGGGCGAAATCGCTGCTCAATTGGCGATCAAAACCCTGCCTAGGGAAATTAATCGCAGTCCCACGAGCGATATTGAATTCTATCCCGATAGTCACAGTCTTGTCCTCGAACAGGCGATTCGTGTCACCAATGATCTGATCAGTCAACGCAATGATCAGGAGTTGAGACAAGATCGTCGGCGCATGGGTACTACTCTAGTCATGGCCTTTGGCCAGGCCCAAGAAATGTACGCGGCCCATGTGGGGGATTCCCGCATCTATTGGATTACTACCCACAGTTGTCATCAAGTGACGGTAGATGATGATCTCGCTGACCGGGAAGTGAAATTAGGCTATCTCCTCTATCGTGATGCCATACAGTATCCCAACGCGGGGGCCTTGGTGCAAGCTTTGGGGATGAGTAGCGCCAATAATCTCCATCCCACCGTTCAGAGGTTGATTGTTGATCAAGATTGTGTTTTTCTGCTCTGTTCCGATGGTTTAAGTGATTATGATCGGGTAGAACAATACTGGGACATTGAAATTCTGCCTCTTTTGCGGGGAGAGAAAAGCGTGACGGCCGTGGGGGAAAGTTTATTACAACTAGCTAACCAGAAAAACGGTCACGATAACTCCACCATCGCCCTAGTTTATTGTCGGGTAGTTCCTGCGGCTGAAACTGTCAGTCCTTTAGTTTATGCTCAGGCCAAAGAACGAATTATTCCCGATCTTGATGACCAAGATTTTGATCACAGCGGGGACACCTACCCCGGGGAAGAAGTGGTGACGGCAATACCCACTCCCCCCCCCGTATCTTCTTCGGTTCCTAGTCCTACCCCTCCCCCTCCACCCGCACCCACTACCGTTTCACCCCTAGGGGTGGTAGCGATCGCCGTCGGTGTTCTCGGTTTGCTGGCTGCGATCGCTTGGCAATTCCTGAGTCGTGATCCCGCTTCCAATCCATCGATTTCTCCCGCACCTGTCACCAGTCCCACTCCAGTGAAGACACCCCCCGCACCCGTTACTGGTCCCACGACCGGGACGACACCTTCCGCACCCGTTACTGGTCCTAGTCCCCCCAATGCTTCCCCTAACTAGGGTTGGCTGAAAAAGTTTTTCGTGGGGACAGGGTGTGGGGTGTGGGGTGTGGGGTGTGGGGTTTGACCTGACGATTGATCGGCTTGTCGGGGGTTGCCAGAGCGAGTTAAGATAAAATGCCTGATTAACTGCCGAGTCTATCATATATGGTTGATGCTGCCACGTTCCCCTCCGACACCTCCGCGATCATTGATGCCTTTGAAACGCCTCTAGAGTTTAACTTTCAACTGCCGGATCCCGAAGATGAAACCATCCAAGATCACGACTTTCAGCAGCAACTGGATTCTTTTTGGAAAGTCTGCGATCGCTTTGATTTGCAAACGGAAATCTGGCGTGGGCGAATTTTGCGAGCTATTCGCGACCGGGAGAAGCAAGGCGGTGATAGTCGCGGTACAGGCTTTTTAAACTGGTTAAAACAGCGAGAAATCACTAAAAGTCAAGCTTATGCTCTGATTCAATTGGCTAATAGTGCCGATACTCTCCTGGCAGAAGGACAACTGGATCCCGATAGTATCAATAATTTTAGTAAACGCGCCTTCGTAGAAACGGCCAAATCTGCCCCCGAAATTCAAAAATTAGTCAGTGATGCGGCCCGACAAGGGGAGAGAATTACCCGTCGGGAGGTGAAGCAATTGGCCGATGAATGGACGGCTATGAGTTCAGATTTACTACCCGATGAAGTGAAGGAAAAAGCCAGCGACGGCAGTTTACCGGCGCGTCATCTCGCCCCTCTAGTGAAAGAATTAGAAAAGTTACCCGATACTCATATCGACACTCTCCGTCAAGAAATCGCCGCTAATCCCGATGTGGACACGGTAAAACTAATCACCTCGGAAGCACGCAGTTTAGCTAAATATCTCGATGCGGCGGCCCAAGTACAAACTCTCCGACGGGGTAATTTAGATATCGAAATGGCTTTAGAAGAAGCTTTGCGCGTCGATTGTCTAAATACGGCGGCGGATCTGGTTAAACAAGCCACACAATTAGAGCAGGCCGTGGCTAAACTTTATACTACTTGGAAACGTTTGGGTAGTTTGTCTGATCGCCTCTATGTGGATACGGGAGCAAGTAATCCCCATCTGCGCTCGATGTTAACCTGTTTGGAAAGTTTAACCAGTGAAGTGATCGAAGTAGAACTGGATGAAGGTGGTCAAAAAATGGTACGTTTACGCATTATCAGCGATGGGGGAAGTTAGATGGGAATTATGAATTATGAATTGGCAAGTGGGGAGACTTTTCAGTTATCCGTGAGCAGTAATTAAGTACCTAAGCAAAATTAATTACACATATCTACCCCCCCTTGCCTCTTGCCTCCTGCCTTTTGCCTTTCTTCACTAGGAAATTTATTTTGCACGACTACTTAGTAATCAGTGGGAAGTAGGGAGCAAAAAGTGTTCGACAAAAGCTCACGCCGAAGTCTGACGGCTGATAGCTGATAGCTTGCTGCTATAATCTCTGAATATCCTCAACTTTTATGAAAACTTATTAACAGATACTTGACTTTATGCTAAAAATCAAGGAAAAAAAACAAATAATTAGCATCAGTTCCATAACTGCGGCGATCTTGCTCAGTTTAACCCTAATTCCTGCCGCTATAGCCAAGGATGTCCTTCTGAGAGTGGGCATTGTCCAACGTTTTGGCGATGAAGCCAAGGAAAAATTAACCCTGAGCAGTACCAGTGGTGATAATCTCACCCTGCGCGTGGTGGGAGAAGATGGCCAATCCCAAACCCTGCAAACCAATCGCCTACAATTAGAAGTTATTCCCCGTCCCCTCGCTTCTCCCATCCTCCAAGAAAAAGTCATTTTGAGCGACCACGCCACCTTTGAAACCGCCGAAAATAGCGCCAAAAATTGGGCAAAAATGGGCATTAAAGTGGAAATTACCCAACCCGGACGCTGGCAGGTTTGGGCAAAGCGAGAAGTTTATGAAAATCCCCTAGTGCGGCGTTGGTTGCTGACCAGTTTGCAAACCAAAGGCCACAATCAACCCTATATTAATACTGTTTTACTCAAAGAAAAGCCGCAAGTTTCTTTCCAGATCAACGGGGTGCGCTATTTTCCCAAAGAATTAGAAATCGAGAGCCAAAAAAACCTGATTCAAGTTACCCATGGCCCCGATCAGGTACGTTTGTACGGGGGAACCATGCGCCTACAGCCCAACGCCTACGGCACTTTTACCCTAGTTAATAACGTTCCCCTCGAAACCTACCTGCGCGGGGTTGTACCCCACGAAATCGGTCATGATGCCCCAGAAAGTGCTACCCGGGCGCAAACTATTATCGCCCGCACCTACGCCCTCCGCAATCTCCGCCGTTTTCAAGCCGATAATTACGAACTCTGTGCCGATACCCATTGTCAAGTTTATTATGGATTGACGGGAACTAATCCCCGGGCTGATCAAGCGATCGCAGCCACGCGAGGCCTGGTTTTAACCTACCAAAATGAGTTAGTGGATGCCCTTTATTCCTCCACCACCGGCGGGGTAACTGCCCTCTTTAGTGATGTGTGGGATGGGGAAGAAAGACCTTATCTCCGGGCAGTGGTGGACTCCCCTAATCGAGTCTGGGATCTGTCGAAACAATCTCTCGCTAATGAGACAACTTTTCGCCAGTTTATTAATCTTAAAGATGGTTTTAATGAGACAGGCCGACGGGTCTTTCGCTGGCAAAAACAAGCTTCTTTAGCTGATTTGAGTCAAGACCTAGAAACCTATTTAACACGCAGAAAACATCCCCTTGCCGACTTCCAGAAAATTCAATGGATGGAAGTGACTAAGCGCTCTCCTTCCGGTCGGATTCTGACTATGACTATTCAAACCGATAAGGGGATTTTGGAACTGCATAAAAATGAGGTGCGTAGTGCCTTAGGACCACCTCGCAGTACCCTATTCTACATCGATCCTATCTACGATACCAATCGACAGATCCAGGGTTATAACTTTATTGGTGGCGGTTTCGGCCACGGGGTAGGATTAAGTCAATTTGGTTCCTATAATTTGGCCCGTTTGGGTTGGTCTCCCGAACAAATTCTCGCTTTCTATTATCCCGGCACTATCATCCAACCTCTCAATAATTCGATTGTCTTTTGGCGAGGAAATTAATCAGTTATCAGTTATCAGTTATCAGTTATGAGTTATCAGTTATCAGTTATCAGTTATCAGTTATCAGTGAACAGGGATATCAGGAGAAAAAAGCTGACGGCTAAAAGGCTAACGGCTAAAAAATCGCCTTCATCTATTTGACTAAATTTTACATCGGTAAACGCTGAATATCTCGGTTAGAACCAATTACCACCATGGCTAAATCCTTGTGTAATCTTTCTTGGGGATTGGGGTTAATCTTGAATTTTTCCGCATTACCGACAGCGACAATATTTAACCCATAACGATTACGAATTTCTAACTCTGCTAGGGTTTTACCGTGAAAAGCTTCCGGGACTTTTAACTCGACAATACTATGTTCGGGATCGAGATCAAATCGTTCTAAAATTGATGGTCTAGTTAAACGGTGCGCTAACTCACAACCGGCATCGTATTCGGGAAAAACTACTAAATCTGCACCAACTTTTTTTAGTAATTTTCCATGGATTTCTGTGGAGGCTTTAGCGGCGACAAAATTAACCCCCGCTTCCTTACAATTGAGAGTAGTAATGATACTTTCTTCCACGTATTTACCAATAGCAACAATCACCGTATCGGTTTCAAAAATTCCTGCTTCTCGCAGGGCGTTAGGTTTGGTAGAATCAAGCTCGATCGCATTATCTACTATTCGATCAGATAACGCTTGTGCTACTAATCCTTCGTCAATATCTGTCGCTACCACTTGATAACCTTGTTTGCGTAAGGTTTCACAAACGGCTCGCCCAAATCTGCCTAATCCGATGACGGCAAATTGACGATTTTGGGGACGCATACTACTAAAAAATTTAATTGATTGCATAATTTTAAGTTAAACTGTTAGGCATTTAAAATGCTGGTGTCAATAGGTACTGATAACTGATAACTAATAACTGATATTAATTATCCCACTAAAAGGTTTTCTTCGGGGTAATTAATAACTGTTGGTTTCGGATCGCCGATAATAGCCGCTATTAAAAGTATAACTCCTACCCGTCCCAAATACATCATAAAAATAATAATTAACTTAGAAATCGGCGATAAAGCGGCGGTTATACCCGTAGATAGGCCGACAGTTCCAAAGGCAGAAACCACCTCAAAAAACAGTTGAATCATTTGAAAATCTGTCTCCACAAATGAGATAGCTAGGGTGGAGATAATAATCGCTATAACCGAACCAAAAACCACCGCCATTGACTTTAAAATTAACGGCGTGGGAATGCGTCTTTGATAAAGAGTCACTTCTTCACGACCTCTTAAAACCGAGCGGGTACAATTATATAAAATCCTAAAAGTTGTGGTCTTAATACCGCCCCCTGTACCGCTAGGACTGGCACCAATAAACATCAAAGCCATGGTAATTAATAAACCTTCTACGGAAATTTTACCAATATCAATAGTATTAAATCCTGCTGTTCTAGATGTTACCGATTGGAACCAAGCGGCCAGCAATTTATCTTTAATTGATAAATTAGCCAAAGTGTCAGTATTTCCCTGTTCAGTAAGTAAAAAAGCTAAGGTTCCTATCACTAATAAAAATATAGTTGTGCTGATAGCAACTTTATAGTTAAGGGAAAAAACAAAGCCTTTTCGTTTATATTGAAAGCGGTGAATAAACCAAGTGTAAAACTCGATAATTACCTGATAACCGATACCTCCAAAAATGATCAATCCTGTGATAGATAAGTTAATAATAATTGAAGACTGATAGGACATTAAGTTATCTTTAAACAAGCCAAAACCCGCATTATTCCAGGCACTAATACTATGGAATAAAGATAACCACACCGCATATCTAAAATCATACTGTTGGGCGAAGACAGTTAACATAACCAAAGTTGCTGTTAACTCAAAAACTAGAGTAGTAGCAATCACTGATTTCATTAAACTTTGACTACCTTGCAGGAAAGGTCGATCAAAGGATTCTTGAATTGCTAACTTCTGTCTCAGGTCAAATTTTCGCCCAATTAATAACATTAAAAAAGTGGTAGTGGTCATATATCCCAACCCCCCCACTTGCACTAATAAAGCAATAAATAATTGACCCCAAAAAGAAAAATAAGTACCCGTATCTACTACCGCTAAACCCGTGACACAGACGGCAGAAGTGGAGGTAAAGAGGGCAACAATTGGGTCATTCCAAGTGCCGCTAGTGGTAGAAACAGGCAACATCAACAGGGAAGTTCCCGCTAAAATTACCGCAATAAATCCCAAGCAAATTGTCCGGGCAATCGTCATATAAATTCCTTAGTGAAAGTAGCTAAGAGAAGATTGTTTTTCGGCTAACACTTCTTGATAAACTAACTGTAAGCGATCAATATTTTTACTGAGAGTATAAGAGTCTAAAACTCTTTGACGGGCTTTTTGACCTAAAATTGTGGTTAATTCGGGATGATCTCGTAAGACGGGCAAGAGAGTTTTTAATTGGGTAATTAGTCCTTTAGTATCTAGAACTATTCCCGCACCTTTTAACACTTCCCCATCGGCCCCCACATCCGTAGCCAGACAAGCAACACCGCAGGCCATCGCTTCCAAGAGGGAAATCGATAAACCTTCGACTAATGAGGGTAAAATAAAGCCGTCAACCCCGCGCAAAATTTCAATTCGTTTATTTTCATCGCCGATAAAACCTAACCAGATAATACCATCTTCTTCTCCATAAAAAGGTTTGAGGGAAGGAGTTAACGGGCCATCGCCAACAATGAGCAGTTTGCATCTACCCCCTAAATTGGTTTTTTTCCAAGCTTTCAATAAAGATTCTACATTTTTCTCCGGCATGATCCGACCGAGATAAACAAATAAACAATCGGCATTATATTGAGCTTTAATATTCGATAGTCCTGGACAATACTTATTAACATCAACCCCATTGGGAATAATTGCTAATTTTTCTTCGGGAACTCCCAATTTAACTAAAAAATCCCGTTGAGAGGTGGAAAAAATAATTACCTTATCGTAATTAGCTAAAAAAGGGGCGTGTAGTTGGTAGGTTAATAATTGGGTACTGGAGATGAGATTGCGAATTTTACTATCAAAAGCCGGGTGAAAAGTCGCCACCAGAGGCAAATCTAAAGACTCACAAATTTCCGGTAGCAGAAAATCGAGGGGAGACAGGGGTAAGGACGCATGAACTAGATCCGGTTTCAGTTCCCTGAGTTTATCCTGTAGAACCCGACTCGATTTCAGGGTGGGAATAGTATAGACTTGGGAACTATAGAGACGTGGCAGGGTGATTTCGTCGTAAAAGTCCGGCCAATCGCTTACGGTGGGTTTTTCGGAAGAAAAATGCAGAAAACTGACTTGATAATCTCGATCGAGCAGGGAATTAGTCACTTCTCGCCCATAGGTAACGTTACCGCAAAAAGGAGATTTTTTTCCTAACCAGGCAATGTGCATTCAGATTCTCTTAAGAAAAAGTTAATTTAGCCAAGTATCAGCTTACTAAATTAGCCGTAAAATTAAAAGCCAATAGAGTACCTAAGCAAAATTAATTACCCATCTAAGTCCTCAGCTAAAAATTGCCCTTTGCAAGAGTGCCTATTTGATAGTTAAAATTCTCGGCTTTTTACTGATTCGCCGAGGACTTGCGACGACGACAACGTTCTGAACAGTATTTGACCTCATGCCAACAGTTTTGCCACTTTTTGCGCCAAGTAAAGGATAAACCGCAAACAGGACAAATTTTACTGGGAAGATCGGACTTCGAGATCTGACGTGCCATGATTAAAATTAAAAAGTCAAAAACTGCGCCTTATCTATGAGTGTAGATGAAAATAATCAGAGTTCCCCACTCGATCGCCTGAGAATTATTTTAGTTGAACCGGCCGGAGCCTTAAATGTGGGTTCCACTGCCAGAATTATGCGTAATATGGGCTTAAGTCGCTTAATTATCGTCAATCCCGCCTGTGATATCCTTGCAGAAGAAGCGCGACGCATGGCAGTACACGGAATTGAAGTCCTAGAAAACTGTTCACGGGTAGCCACCTTGGGGGAAGCTTTGCAGGGTTGTCATCGCATCATTGCCACCACCTCGAAACCCCGTCACCTGAATACTCCCCTCGAAACACCCCGGACCGCCTTACCCTGGTTACTCACCCCTAACCTGGAATCGGCCCTAATTTTCGGGCCAGAAGACCGGGGTTTAAGTAACAGCGAACTGAACCACGCCCAGCGTTTTGTCGGTATTCCCGCTAATCCTCAATATTCCTCCCTTAATCTCGCCCAAGCGGTGGCGGTTTGCTCCTACGAACTGTATCAAATGGCGACGGAAAATAGGCTCGAACCCCCGGTAGAAACGCTCCCTAATGCCACTTTTGAGGCTCTAGAAGGCTATTATCAGCACTTGGAGAGCTTTTTGCTCAAAATTGGCTATCTTTACCCCCACACCGCCGCCGCTAGGATGGAGAAATTCCGGCAATTTTATCATCGGGCCCGGCCCACGGTGGAGGAATTAGCCCTGCTGCGGGGCATTATCGGTCATATTGAAAGTATCGGGCAACTTTTTCTCGGTCTTGATAGTCTCAAGGGCAAGAAAAAAAATTCTCCTAGCGATCGATAATAAATCTGGATACCCTTGAGGAAAACCGTGACTCGTCAAGTAACTCGTCGTCCCACTAAAGTCCAATCCGGCCCTGGGTCCCCTAAGTCTATGGACTCAAACAATAAAAAAAGGCCTGTACCAGTTAAAAAGTCGCAAAAACAACGTAAACCTAACCTAATCGCCTCTTTTCTCCTTCAGGTTCTTCGCTTCTCTATCCTTGGTGTCGGTTTAGGTGCGATCGCTGGTACAGTTTTAACGGTGGTGGATCCGAGCAAATTACCCCTACACCCAAAACCCACCGCTACTAATTCCCCGACTCCCCAACCCGTCACCCCAAAACCGACCACGTTAGTTTTAAACGAAAATCTTAGCAGCCTCAACCAGAAATTACAGGCTTTAGCGGTCAAATATCCGAAATTACAGGCGGGAGCTTTATTTATTGACCTCGATAACGGTGCTTACGCTAATTTTCGCGGAGATACTATTTTTTCCGCCGCTAGTACGATTAAAATCCCGATTCTGGTGGCCTTTTTTGAGGATGTGGATGCGGGAAAAATTCGTCTCGATGAACCCCTTGTGGCCAGTAAGGATGTCATGGCCAGTGGATCTGGGGATATGCAGTATCTAGGAGTGAATAAAACCTATACTGCCCTAGAAACCGCCACTAAAATGAACGTAATTAGCGATAATACCGCTACTAATATGTTAATCAAGCGCATGGGAGGCAAAAAGGCTCTTAATCAGCGTTTTCAAGCTTGGGGTTTGACCAGTACGGTAATTAATAACCCTTTACCAGACTTGGAAGGAACCAATACCACAAGTCCGAGAGATTTGGTGACAATCTTAGGAAAAGTTAATCAAGGGGAATTACTCAGTTTACGTTCCCGCGATCGTCTATTAAATATTATGCAGGAAACGCGCACTCGCACCCTGCTGCCGCAAGGTATCGAGAAATCCGCCGATATTGCCCATAAAACCGGTGATATTGGCTCGCTGTTAGCGGATGCGGGGATTATTGATATGCCCAACGGGAAACGCTATCTAGGAGCAGTAATGGTCAAACGTCCCCACAATGATAGTAACGCTAGGACTCTGATTCAACAAATATCGCGCACGGCCTACCAACACTTTAAATGGTATCAAACTCAACCCGCAGCCAAACCGCAACCGGTCGCCCAATCTTCTCCCTCTCCTAGTCCGGTCGTTATTCCTAGTCCGGGTAATTAGCCCCTAGGTTAAATTATTGGCTAAAAGACGGGCTAATTGTTCGGCATTTGCCCGGGGGGAAAGACGAGGAAGGATTTTTTCCCCCGTGGCTAGTTTTTGACAGAGGACGGGGATTTCGTACTGATAAGCGTTAAACCAATCCTCTCGACTGGTAATGTCCCTAATTTCTAACTGCCACTCCGGTTGACGGATTTTTTCTAGTTTTTCTAGCAACCCTTCGCAAAGATGACAGTCCGGTTTACTGTATAAAATTAGTTCTATGGTAGTCATAAATATTTATGTTCATTACCTCCACGATTAGTCTCTCATCAACAATTCTACAAACTCCCACACCCCCACCGACTTTAAATAATAATTTAGTTAATTCAGGTACTCAAGATCTAGTCTATATCGGTGTGTTTCTTCTGGCAATTACCCTAGTCATGGTTATTGGTATTATCAATCAAAAAATTGAATACGCTCTCATTTTTGCCGCCACTCTCACTATTATTTTAATTGCTTTCCTCTGGTTTTTATAAGTCCTTCAACTAAGGGAATTGAGGGCAAATCCCCCTTAATAAAGATTAACGGCTCTCGTTGATTTACCTTCACCTAATTGTTAAGTAATTCGAGTTCAGACTTGACAAAAATCTCCCTAGGACCGAGCGGAAGATTAAGGGCTGCATCCCACATTTGCAGAAATACCGACAATTAGCAATTATCAGTGACTATTAAATTGGTACAAAAATATGAACAATCGCGTGTAAGCATCTCACCGAAAAACTAATGCGCGGTAGGGTTGATTCATGAATCAACCCTACTATGAATCAACCCTACCCCGTTGGGGGGTAGAACCCTCCAAAAGCTTGGATTTAGTGATAAAACCGAAAGTAACGCCCGATTTTAGGAGAAAGTTTCCCCTTAAAAATCGCAACTTAGTAGATTTACAAAAATGAGATGTACCCCAAGCAAAACGATCGGACTTATAATATAATTGTATTGATTGTGGCTTGTTGCTAGAATCACCCCAAATTGACTCAATGGGTTTATAAACGATGACAACCCTAGATATTGCTACTGATATTGTCTGTCCTCCCACCGATTTATGGAGTGATGAACCACCCGTGGAAAGTGATCTGCATTTACAACAAATTATTTTATTATTATCTTGTCTTGATTGGCTCTGGCAAGATAGAAACGATTACTATACCTCGGGCAATTTGACTATTTATTATAACGAAAGACAACTGAAACAGCGAGATTTTTGTGGACCAGATTTTTTCGTGGTTTTAGATACAGAGAAACGTCCCAGAAAAAGTTGGGTCGTCTGGGGAGAAGGGGGTAAATATCCCAATGTAATCATCGAAATTCTCTCCGATTCCACCGCTAATGTGGACAGAAAAGCCAAAAAGGAACTATATCAGCATATTTTCCGGACTCCTGAGTATTTTGGGTTTGATCCCAATACTTTAGAATGGCAAGGATTCACTTTAATCGAGGGACAATACCAACCGATTACCCCTAATGAAAACGGTTATTTATGGAGTAAGCAACTAGGATTATATTTAGGGATTTTTGCCAATAAATTGCGCTATTTCACCGAATCGGGTGAATTGGTTCCCACCCCTCAAGAGTCGGCCCAACAGGAAAGATTAGCGAAAGAACGGGAAAGATTAGCCAAAGAACAGGAAAGATTAGCCAAAGAAAGAGAACAACAACGGGCGGAAAAATTAGCCCAAAAGCTGCGAGAATTGGGCATTAATCCCGATGAAATTGCTTAAATATCCGATTGGGGGTGTTAGGGTGGAAACTATGGCGCAATTTTTCCTTAATTGCTAGGCATTAACACGAGGAATCCGAAGGTTAGCCCTATTCTTCCCTAGAAATCATGGCAAAATCTACTTAACCCCCACTGATGTTATAATAATGACCAAGGGCAACAATCTTCAAATATAATTAATGCCATGGTGCAAAAAATAGCTTTTTTTAATCATAAAGGTGGAGTCAGCAAAACTACAACCACTTTTAACCTTGGTTGGATGCTTGCTGAGAAGGGCAAAAGAGTAATTATTGTCGATACCGATCCCCAATGTAACTTAACTGGTATGGCTTTGGCTAAAGAAAGTGAAGATAGGGAGGAAAGACTACAAGCAATCTACAATACTTACTCTAATATTAAAACAGCTTTAGCACCTGCTTTTGAGTCTCAACCGAGATTAATTGAAGCTGTGGACTGTATTCCTATTGATGGTCGTGATCGTTTATTTCTATTGCCCGGTCATGTGGGGTTAGCTGAATATGAAGTTACCCTAGCTATTGCTCAAGAACTTAGTGGGTCAATTCAGGCTTTAAAAAATCTCCCCGGTGCGATTACATATTTATTAGACAAAACTGCCGAAAGATTTGAAGCTGACTATATTTTAATCGATATGAGTCCCAGTTTGGGGTCAATAAATCAAAATATACTGATGACCAGTAACTTTTTTATTGTGCCAACCACGCCGGATTTTTTCTCGGTTATGGCTATCGATTCTTTAGCTAAAATCTTGCCTAAGTGGCACCAATGGGCTAAGGCAGCTAGTGCTTTACCAATTCTCAAAACAGCCAACTATCCCTTTCCCGAAGTTGACCTACATTTTTTGGGAACTATTGTTCAGAACTATCGAATTATTCGTGGTAAAGAAACAAAAGCCTTTGAAAACTGGATTAACACAATCGAGGAAAATATCGGCAATAAAATGATTCCAGCCCTAGAAAAAAATGGCATGATGCTACCGAAATTTATCTACGATCAGAATGGTGTACCAGACTGCTGTACTCTAGTAAAAATTCCTAATTTTAATAGTCTTATTGCCTTATCTCAAGAGCATCAAATGCCTGTTTTTGCGCTAACTGCTGAACAATTGAAATCAGCTAAGTGGCAGGGTAAAGTGTTAGGTAAAGCCCAAGAAAAACAAGAGGACTTTAAAAGTATTTTTTCTGACTTAGCAGACAAAGTTATCGGTCTTACCTCCGAAGATTTATGCAGTTAGCCATTGAACAATTTCGCCTTAGTATTACCCGCGTTCGTGACTTGATCGCTATCCACAATTCCCTCAAATCTCAGACTACTTCCGCCCTAGATGTATCGGATATCCTCAGAGCCGCTTTAGTCCTGACTGTGAGCGCTTTAGATTATTATATTCACGAAGTGGTTACTCTAGGAATGCTAGAAATTTATCGAGGCCAACGTTCAGAACCTTCTCCCACTCCTAACAGTTCTCAATCTGCCTTTTCTCGTTTTCAAGTCTCCTTGAATGGCGCAGGACAAGAACGATTGATAGCTATTAGTATTGGCTCTTGGTTAGAGAACGAAATTCAACAAAACTACGGTTCTTTTTTTGATCAAGAATCTCGCTCAATTTCCGAGGTACTACCAATGATTGAAAATCTCCTCACCAACAAACTTAATAGTAATTATTGGCTAGAGACTGAAATTAGAGAAAACCTCAGATATAAAAGCTTTCAACAACCGGACAAGATAGCGGAGGCCATTAGATTAATTTCAGCCAAGAAATTGTGGGAAGAAGTGGCCAGCAAACTAAATAAACCAGCCAAAGATATTAAAAGCCAACTTAGCATAATTGTTGATCGAAGGAACAAAATCGCCCACGAAGCTGATATAGACCCGAGTTACGGCATTGGCAGTCGCTGGAATATCGATGAAAATCTCGTTAATGATGCCGTTACCTTTATAGAACAGCTTGTTGAAAATATCCATCAGGTACTTGAGGACATCCACTAGCCGAGAATTTCCCCGGCAGTCAAGCCATAAATACTTATGATTTCTCAAGGAATTATAACAATTATTAAATAATGTGTAGTTTTGTATACTGATGTCAGGAACTTAGATACAATATCAAGTGGCGTAAGATATATAGAGATTAGCTAGTGAGTCGGCATCAAGACAGTCAAACTGACCGGAAACGAGAAGAAACACAGTTCACTCCTTACAGTGCAGCAGCGATCGCTCAACAATACCGTTACAAATCTTGGCAATTGTTCGGCCGCGCTTTCGTGATTATTTGGTCTTTAGGATTATTTCTGCTCAGTCTCCTCTGGGACAAATGGACAAAGCAAGAAGAAGCCAATAAATACAGGCGTGCCAGCGAACTTAGGCAAATTCTCACCCGTTTAGGTCCCACCTTCATCAAAGTCGGTCAAGCTCTCTCTACCCGTCCCGACCTCGTTCGCAAAGACTTTTTAGACGAATTAGTTAAACTGCAAGACCAACTTCCCCCCTTCGATAACGACATCGCTTTTGCCATTATCGAGACAGAATTGGGGATGCCTGTAGAAAAAGCCTATCGAGAAATATCCCCCACCCCTGTGGCTGCCGCTAGTTTAGGACAGGTTTACAAAGCGATACTCCCCACCGGTGAAGAAGTAGCCGTTAAAGTGCAACGGCCCGGGCTGCGGCCGCTTTTAAGCCTTGATTTATACCTAATGCGCTGGGCTGCCCAAAAGTTCGGTCGTTTATTACCCCTCAATCTCGGCCACGACCTCACCCTGATTGTCGATGAATTCGGAACCAAACTCTTTGAGGAAATCGACTATCAAAACGAAGGTCGCAACGCTGAAAAATTCGCCACCAACTTCCAAAATAACCCCGAAGTTAAAGTTCCCAGTATCTACTGGCGTTATAGTGGTCGCCGCGTCCTCACCCTAGAATGGATTGATGGCTATAAACTCACCGATACCGAGAACATCAAAGCTTTAGGATTAGACCCCAATAATATCGTTAAAATCGGCGTAACCTCTGGATTACAGCAACTCCTTGAACACGGCTTTTTCCACGCTGATCCCCATCCGGGTAATCTTTTCGCCACCTTTGATGGTCGCATGGCCTATATCGATTTTGGCATGATGGATCAGTTAGAGGAGGAAACTAAAGAAACCCTCGCTAGTTGCGTCGTCGATTTAATTAACAAAGACTACGAAAACCTAGCCAGCAACTTTGTCAAACTGGGATTTTTAACCCCAGAAACCGATATAAAACCAATTATTCCGGCTCTAGAACGAGTTTTAGGCAATGCCATCGGTCAAAGAGTCGGTGACTTCAATTTCCGCACCATTACCGATGATTTCTCCGAATTGATGTACGAGTATCCCTTCCGGATTCCCGCCAAATTCGCCCTGATTATTCGTTCCCTCGTCACCCAAGAAGGGGCAGCCCTCACCCTCGATCCTAACTTCAAAATCGTCCAAGTGGCCTATCCCTACGTCGCTAAACGTCTCCTGACCGGGGAATCGCCCCAACTGCGCCGACGTTTATTGGATGTACTGTTCAAAGACGGTAAATTTCAGTGGCAACGCCTAGAAAACATGATTACAATGGCTCGATCGGAAAGTAACTTCGATTTACTGCCCACAGCGCAATTAGGCATCACTTTTCTTCTCTCGGAAGAAGGTCGTTATCTGCGTCGTCAATTGCTATTAGCTTTGACGGAAGATGACCGTCTCCACACGGCCGAAGTGCAACGTCTCTGGGGTTTAATTCAAGGAGAATTGCAACCGCGACGACTCTTGGATGTGGCCATGAGCGCTTTTCGGGAATTATCGGCCCAAGGTGTGGCCGCTGTCCTTCCGGGAGAAACCAGTTCGCGTTAAAGTGTTTAAGGTCAACATCGGTTAATCACTTTTTCTATGGATTATTATTTTCTGCCCCAACCGCCCTATTTTCTGGTTGTTGCCGGTTTGTTTATCGGTATTACCTGCGGGGCCGCTTTTGAAGCTAGTCTCAAGCAAGTGGTTAACAATTGGTATAAAAACAAGGGTTCAGACGATCAAAATCTTTTAAAATCCAGTTCCTTACAAATTCCTTTTATTGGTATTTGTGTAGGAATCTGTCTTTTCCTTGCCTCGGGATTAGATATATTTATTCTCAATGGTTGGGTTGCCTACGCTATCTCTCTCCCGATGACTATCTTTATCGGTGGTTTGGTTTGGAGTCAGTTAGGGGAATTATTAGGCCAATTACAGCGCGGCGGTTCTAAAGAAATTGACCTCGATTATCGGGGATAATTGGGAGGCAGCAAATATTTAGGACTAAGATCATCGGTGTTAGCAGATAGGAAAGAGCAACTTCCCCACAACTAACACCAAAACCCTAGTTATACCCAATTTACCAGCTATTTTGGCCCGCAATTAGATGCAAAAACCTTTAGCATGGCATTGGCGATCGCTACCCCTGCATCAGCGCACCGGTTCCGAGGTTTTTGCCTGCTTATTCGCCCAAGATGCGATCGCTACCTTACTAGAAAGTCCCTATCCGGGTAATTCCCTCTCCCGTTACTCTCTTTGTGCTGGTTCCCCGCGTCAGCTTTGGACCCCCGCACTGGGCGAAATTTTGCCCTTTTTAAGCAGTTTACTCCCCCAAACTCGATCGGATGTGCTTCCCGATCATCTTCCCTTCCATGGCGGTTGGTTGGGGTGGTTAGGCTACGATTTAGCTTGGGAAATAGAAAAATTACCCGACAGGAAAGCTGATACTCTCCCTTTTCCCGTCGCTTATTGGTATGAACCAGATAGTTTTGCCCTTCTCGATCACCAAGCACAAATTCTCTGGTTAGCTGCCACTAAACCCGAAGATTTAGATAAATACGAACAATCTTTAACCACTAACCCCGATTTTGAGTTCATCGATCCTCATCCCTCTCCCTTAATCTTTTATACTTCTCAACTCGACTACGAAAAAGCTGTTAAAAAAGCCTTAGATTATATCAGAAAAGGCGATATTTTTCAAGCAAATTTATCCCTAAGATTTCAAAGCACAACTAAGGCAAAAGGATGGCAAATTTACCGCAGTTTACAACAGATAAACCCTTCTCCTTTTGCCAGTTATTGGCGCACACCTTGGGGCGAAATGATTAGTTGTTCTCCCGAAAGATTGGTAAAATTAGAAAGAGGAATAGCCAGCACTAGACCAATCGCTGGAACCCGTCCCCGGGGTAAAACCGAGGCACTCGATCGACAATTGGCCGAGGAACTATTAACTAATAAAAAAGAGCGGGCCGAGCATATTATGCTAGTGGATCTAGAACGTAATGATCTAGGTAGAGTTTGTGAATGGGGATCGGTTTATGTTGATGAATTACTGACGATCGAGCGTTATAGTCACGTTATGCACTTGGTCAGTAATGTTCAAGGAAAATTAGATAAAAAGTATCATGCTATTGATTTAATTAAGGCTCTTTTCCCTGGGGGAACAATTACCGGTTGTCCGAAAGTTCGCTGTCTAGAAATTATCGAAGAATTGGAACCAGTGCGACGCAATTTATTCTATGGTTCCTGTGGCTATATTGACCTACGGGGTCATTTAGATTTAAATATTCTCATCCGTACCCTATTAATGACTACTCAAGGGAATTTAAACACCGTTTGGGGACAGGTGGGAGCGGGAATAGTTGCCGATAGCGATCCCGAAAAAGAATGGTTAGAATCCCTTCATAAAGCTGAGGCACAATTAATCGCTTTACGTTCTTTTTAATTTTTGATTTCAACAAACTAACCTATTGTTGCATCTTGCATGAGTGCCTTTTGCCTTTTGCCTTTTGCCTTTTGCCTATCCTAACCAAGAAATTAATTTGGCACGACTACTTACTTTTTACCTTATCTGCTATTTTGTAGGATAGCTTCCGATCTTGAACCCTATTCATGAATCAAATTTCTATCGCTGTTACTTTTTTTCTTAGTTTAGTCTTGACCTCGCTTCCCTTATTACTTTTGGGGACAGCCGTTTCCAGTTTTTTGCTAGTTTTCGTCAATAAACAGCGATTAGTGGCGATATTTCCCCGCAATCGACTGTTAGGAGCGATCGTTGGCAGTGCCATCGGATTAATCTTACCCGTCGGACAATACGGCACGATTCCCGTCGCTAGAAGATTTTTATTAGAGGGAGTACCCCCAGGGGTGGTGTTTAGCTTTCTCACCGCTGCACCTACCCTAAATATCGTCACTCTTTGGCTAACTTGGCAGACTTTCACCTATTCTAGTATTTTCTTCTATCGATCGCTTTCGGTCTGGTTAATGGCAATTTTTATCGGCACTCTCTTTAGTTTCTACCGGGAAAAACCCCGCACCGATAGCGAAATTCCCCTGGAATCGAGTTTAGTTCTTTCCGGGAGTTTTTTACCGGAGGAAGCAGCCAGTCAACCCCTGCAAAGAGTCGGCAGTCTTGTTTATGAGTATAAAACTAGAGATAGGCAAGCTTGGCCGATTTCTGTGCAGTTATTTCTCGATAACTTTATCGATGAAGCACTGGAATTAGGGGGATTATTAATTATAGGCTGTGCAATCGCTAGTGTCTTTCAGCTATTATTACCTCAGAGTCAATTAATTGCCTGGGGGAATACTCCCGTTACTCAAATTCTCGTGCAGTTGTTCTTTGGTTTCACCCTCGCTGTTAATGCCAGTCTTAGCACTTTTGTCCCCGGTTCTTTAATTACTAATCTGTCCGTGGGTTCCACTCTAGCTTTTTTACTGATCGCTTCCCTCATTGATATTAAAGCTTTTATCCTCCTCCTATCAGCTTTCCGTGCTAAAATCGTCCTTTATTTCGGAATTTTATGGCTGTTAATGACTTTTTTAGTGGCTCTGATCCTCGGTTTTTATCTAGGTTGAATTCCTTCCGGGTCAGAAAATTTTTCTCTTGACAAAAGCCCCTTGACATGATATTATATTCATAATGGAAAATCCGTGCGCCTACAAGCCCTATTTTCCCAAGCATTTAAACTCTAACTCATCTTGATTCTGCTTGCCCGAGTTGCCGGAACATAGTTTTATAGTTCTCACTCCACCCACCTACTGAGAGGTTCAATAAGCATCTTTTCGATGAATACTACTCAATATGATAATCAGCATTTCTTGATCTTGAATTTTGTAAATGATGCGATAATCTCCTATTCTAATTCGGTAGGTTTCATCATATCCTTTGAGTTTCTTGACTCCGCTAGGACGAGGTGTATCGGTAAGTAGTCTAATGGCAGTAATTAAGCGTTCGCGTTGTTGTTTGGGTAAGTTGTTTAGTTGTTTTTGAACTGGTTTCGGAATAGACCTCTCCATAATTTAATTAAATCACAATATATAGGATATAATAAAACAAATAGTAACTCAAAAAAGCCATGAAAAACTACACTTGGGAATACATTCAAAAATATCCGAAACAAACTAAAAGACTATTAGGAATTGACTACCAACAACTAGAACAACTGATGGCACTTGGAAAACTTATACATCGGAAAAACCAATCAGAAATCGAAAAAACCAAAATTAGGATTAATCAACCAGGAAGCGGAACACCTCCTAAATTATCAGAAGAGGAACAAATTGTTCTAATGTTGGTTTATTTAAGACATCATCTAAGCTTTCAAATCTTAGGACTAATATTTCAAGTGAGTGAATCAACGGCTCATAATATCTTTACCTATTGGCAAAAACTTTTTGAAGGAGAGTTACCGCCAAGTTTGTTAGAACAAATAAAGAAGTGCCAAGAAGAGGAAATAATAATTGAACAATTAAGGGATTATGAGTTGATTGTCGATAGCGCAGAACAGCCCGTGGAGAGGCCGACCGATTATCAAGAACAAAAAATATATTATTCGGGAAAGCAAAAAAGACATACTTTAAAAAGTCAATTTATTGTCTTGCCAAAAGCTGAAGATATTGTTGATGTAGTTATTGGTCAACCTGGTCCGACGAGCGACATAAAAATCTGTCGGCAAACTTTAAGCAAATTCGATTCTCAACAAACTTTTATTGGAGATAAAGCTTACCTAGGAGAAAATCAAATCAGAACTCCTGATAAAAAACCTAAGAATGGAGAATTAACCGAGAATCAAATTAAAGAAAATAAAGTTTTATCATCTCGGCGAATTTTTGTTGAGCATTTAATTCGAGTTGTCAAAGTATTTAAAGTAGTTCAAGAAAGATTTAGATTAAATAAAAGTCGATATAAATCGGTTTTACTGACCGTTTGTGGCTTAGTAAGGTTGAGAATTAGTGCGCTAATTTTAGAAGTAATAGAAGGGGAGCAATCAGGGGAAGTAATTGACGTTATAATTAGCCATAGTTTTCCGTCAAAATTGGATTTTGTCTCTTCAAACCCTGATTAATCGGTTTTGAGAGCTAATTTTGACTCTTGGTCTAATCTGCCTCTCTTCCTTGCTGTGACTGACTTATAAATTTTTGGAGAGGTCTAATAATAACTCTGTAGTTCACGCTTGAGTTGCCTCATATTCTTCGAGGGTTAGATAGTCTCCTGCTTGATAAGCTGATTCAGAAGCGATTATGTTAGCTTGCTCTTCTTCTGTAATTTCTATTTCAGTATGTCTTTCTTTGATAAAGAGCAAAAAGTCAAGTAATTCAGTCAAAAGGGTGTCAGGTGTCTGCTCGATTTCTTTAATTAGTTGTTCTTTGAGTGTCATAGCTTTATCAGTAATCAGTTATCAGTTATCAGTTATCAGTGAGCAGTAATCAGTTATCAGCGATTAATTCAATCATAGTCCATCATTCAATCATTCCAATCATAGTCGATGATTGGTGGTGGGTTACTGGACTAGGTAATAGGTGTAGGGGTAATTCATGAATTACCCCTACAATCGGCTAGGTTTTTCTGGATTTTGTCAAATTTTCTCTTGACAAAAGCCCCTTGACATGATATTATATTCATAATGGAAAATCCGTGCGCCTGCGAACCCTATTTTCCCAAGCATTTAAACTCTATCTTGATTCTGCTTGCCGGAGTTGCCAGAATATACTCCTATAATTCTCCATAAGGTTGACCTGGAATAGTCTTCTGATAATATATCCAAAAGTCCCTATAATATCAAATCCGTCGCTTTTTATTGAAGTTATCTAAAGCGGGAAAAATCCCTTTTATGTAGTCTATGATACTGTTTTTTGGATTGAGATCGTCTAAGGTCAAGGAAATTGCTTCTAGGGTTCCGATTTAAACTTCTTTAAATGTCAGGTCCGAGAGGAGCAAGCTAGTCTTAAATGAGCGGATCAAACATTTTTTCCGTCTAAGCTGGCTACACGGCGGGATAAAAGCCCGGGAGACTTTAAGGATAACTGTTTTGAGGCAGTGTCTTTGAAGACTCCCGGGTTATTGTATTTTGAGGTAAAATGATGTCCGAGGAATCTACTTTTCAACCCCCGCATTCAACCGAAGCTGAACAGGCCCTAGAAAAAGAACGCCATTTGCCCCTAACCGGTTGGCAACAGGAAGTTTCCCAGGGGTTAACCTACGGTTTAGAGGCGGCCGATAGTATTCGCGATCGCAGTATTCCCACCTTTTCCAGGGGTGAGTTACCCCACTATGCGGGAATTAACACCTTTATGAAGGCCCCCTATTTGGAAGATGTGCGGAATGTGGGCAATTATGACGTGGCAATCGTCGGTGTTCCCCATGATTCGGGGACAACTTACCGACCCGGAACTCGTTTTGGTCCCCAGGGAATTCGGCGGATTTCGGCCCTTTATACGCCCTACAATTTTGAATTAGGAGTAGATCTGCGGGAACAAATTACTCTCTGTGATCTGGGGGATATTTTCACCATTCCTGCTAATAACGAAAAGTCCTTTGATCAAATCTCTAAGGGGGTTGCCCATGTCTTTAGTTCCGGCGCCTTGCCGATTATTTTAGGGGGTGATCATTCCATTGGTTTTCCGACAGTGCGGGGTATTTGTCGGCATTTAGGGGATAAAAAAGTCGGTATTATTCACTTTGATCGCCATGTGGATACCCAGGAAACAGATTTAGATGAACGGATGCACACTTGCCCCTGGTTTCATGCCACCAATATGAAAAATGCTCCTGCTAAAAATCTCGTCCAATTAGGGATTGGCGGTTGGCAAGTTCCCCGTCAAGGTGTTAAAGTTTGCCGCGAGCGGGCCACTAATATTTTGACCGTCACCGACATTGTAGAACGAGGCATTGATGCGGCCGCCGAATTTGCCTTAGAACGAGCTTTAGATGGCACGGATTGCGTTTGGATTAGTTTCGATATTGATTGCATTGATGCCGGTTTTGTCCCCGGTACAGGTTGGCCAGAACCTGGCGGTTTATTACCCCGTGAAGCCTTAGCTTTATTAGGTAAAATTATCCAAAAAGCTCCCATTTGTGGTATGGAAGTGGTGGAAGTTTCCCCTCCCTACGATATTAGTGATATGACCTCTTTGATGGCTACCCGTGTTATTTGTGATGCCATGGCCCATCTGGTTATTTCAGGTCAATTACCGCGTAAAGAAAAGCCCTATTATATTCATCCTGAAGCCAATCTGGCCGTTGACGAACCTTGGCAGTAATTTCCTATGCACGAAACTGATATGACCAAGGCGTTAATTATGACAGTTCGAGATTGGTATGATAGCCAACCTGAAAAGCTCAAAATTGAAAAAATTCATCTCATGGTTGGTGAATTTACCTGTGTCGAACCGGTCAGTTTACAATTTGCCTTTGAAGTTCAAACTGATAATACTTTTCTTGCTGGTGTGGAATTAGCGATTAAAAATATTCCCCTAATTGCTTATTGTCATTGCTGCCAAAAGGATTATAAACCCCAAATTGGCCAGCAATATTCCTGCCCAACTTGTCGATCACCGATGGAGGATATTCGTTCAGGTCGAGAGTTAAAAATTGATCACATTGAATATTCTTTAGATTCTTAAACAAAGTTGGGCGATCGCTTCTACAAGTTCGATGATCAATTATTCATTCTCAACTAAAATGCACCAAACTTTTGACGCAGCCCTAGAAATTAATCTACTTCATGCCAATCAAACAGGAGCCGATCACAACCGGGAACATTTTGACGAGTGGGGCATTACCTGTTTAAACCTGATGAGTAGTCCTGGTGCGGGTAAAACTGTATTATTGGAAAAAACCCTCGCAGCCTTAAAAGATCAATTAAAAATGGCTGTTATTGAAGGAGATATGACTACAGAACTAGATGCAGAGCGCCTGAGACAATATGGAGTTCCCGTGATTGCCATTAATACGGGTCGCTCCTGTCACTTAGATTCCAAAATGGTAGCTGGGGGAATTCATCGTTTCAAAGAAGATTATAACCCCAAAGAGTTTGATTTATTGTTGGTGGAAAATGTGGGAAATTTAGTTTGTCCCGCCGAATTTGAGGTAGGGGAACACGCCAAAGTTGCTCTATTAAGTATTACTGAAGGAGAAGATAAACCCCTCAAATATCCAATTATGTTTCAAGAAGCGGATTGTCTGATTATTACCAAATTAGATCTGGCTCCTTATTTAGAGATTGATTTAAAACGTTTAGAGGCAAATGTTCGTTCTATGAATCCTGATGTAAAGATTATCGCTCTTTCTGCTCAAACAGGAGAAGGTTTAGAAGAGTGGTTAAATTGGCTAAAAAGCCAAGTCAATATTCCGAGGTTTTTGAATTGTTAATCAGTAACAGTTTTTGAGATTGATTTCTGTTTTAATTAGGCAGGTGTTAAAAATTCTCAGATTCCTTCCTTATCAAGGGGGGATCAGCACCCCCTTATTAAGGGGGACAGGGGAGATCAAAGGCAAAATCTATCTTCTATTTAATTAGAACCACTTACTTGCTAATTTATTAGTAAGCTAGAGATATTATCATCGCAAAGACCGACCCGACACTGATATGAAACTTTATTTTGTGCGTCATGGATTAGCAGGGCAATCTGGGGATTATCCCAACGATAGGGAACGTCCTTTAACCGAGGAAGGTAAGGCAAAAACTGCTAAAGTTGCCCAAAGATTAGGACAGTTGGGGGTGAAATTTGACCTAATTTTGACCTCTCCCCTGGTGCGTGCGGTGCAAACCGCCGAAATTCTCCAAAAAGCGGGTTTAAGCCGTAAAATTGAGCAATTTAATCCCCTATCTCCCAACGGCAATATTCAAGATTGGGTGCAGTGGTGGCAAAAGTCGGACTATCAGCGAGAGGAAAACGCGATCGCACTGGTAGGCCACGAACCGGATTTAGGCTATTGGACGGAAATGCTAGTTTGGGGCAAGTTTCAAGGAAAATTATCGCTCAAAAAAGCGGGAATAATTGGTCTAGAGGTTCCCAATCAACAAAATCCCCTAGGCAAGTGTCAGTTATTCTGGTTGACAGCCCCAAAATTACTCCTCTAGGAATTAACCTAGGTGTATCTATCCTTTTTGGGGACTAAGTACAGCCTTTCTCATAAAGATGAAGTATAACCTAATTTGGTATTGACGACCGGCTCCCCAAAAGGAAAACTTCCTATCTCACCATTAAGATAAATGCTGTAAATAAACCATGCCAAGAGAAAATATCTGGTATGTTGATAAGGCTATATTTTGAGCAACTTTTGTCAATTTAGCCAGATAATCAAGTTATTTTTTTGATTAGTTAGGGTAAGAACATTACTACAGCCTTGTCATCGGAGTCAGCGATGGGAATTTGGCCGCTATTGTTTTCCTAATGGCGGGTTATACTAGAAGTCAAATCCTTTCCGTTATTTATTCGTTAAAAAAATGACACGAGATACTCTACATATAAGCACTCAGGTTTTACCCGGTAATAAAATTGAAATTGCCACCCCTGAATTAAATGTGGGTGAGGTGGTTGAAGTTTTGATACTTGCCAAAACTCCTCAAAATAATCAAGATAAAAATCAATCTGATCCCTTAATAGGTTTATTTAAAAGTTACCCCGATTTAGCAACTCAATCTGAAGAAAGTGTACAAGGTTATCCAGTTTATCTAGAGCAGACGGAGGGAGATTTAGCTAAGAATGGAAAAAATATTGAGCAACTTAATAATAATTCCAATATCGGTCAAACACAGTTGGGTTTTGGAGAATTTATTCAAAAATTTCGCCAAGAACATAATCTAGAACAAAATGGTATTGAATCAGAAGAACTTTTGGAGGGAGTGCGCGATTTATCCTCGGGAAGCGAGATAATTTGGTGAATTTACGTTTTTTACTCGATAGTAATATCTTATCAGAGCCTTTACGACCTCAACCGAATACAAAGGTTATGGAAAAACTACTTGAACATCAGCAAGAAATCGCTACAGCGACAGTTGTTTTGCATGAGCTTCTATTTGGCTGTTATCGTCTTCCTGATTCAACAAAACGAAAAAATATTGAGGAATATCTCAAAGAAACTGAATTAATATTACCTTTATTATCTTATGATCACAAGGCTGCCATCTGGCACGCACAAGAAAGATCACGTCTTGTTAAATTGGGCAAAACACCGCCTTTTGCTGATGGTCAAATTGCAGCAGTTGCCTACGTTAATCAACTTATTTTAGTCACTAATAATATCTCAGATTATCGAGAATTTCAGGGACTTAAAATAGAAAATTGGCATTATTAATTCAGGGAACGTAAACCTGATAACTTCCGTCCCCTTCAAAATTTGTTAATCCTCTGTATTGTCCTCTTAATTGCACTTTTTAGACAGCAATGCACCTAAACCTATCGGAGTCTCCCCAAAAGGAAAACTTCCTATCTCACCATTCAGATAAATGCTGTATCCAGTTTTCTTACCCGGTGTCCGTCAACCGGGAGGAATGCCGATAGCTGGTTAAAACCAGTAAGACAGGGCGGAGAGAGTAACTAAAGACCATTTTTTTGGTAAGATCAAAGCTAAACTAACCATCACGCCCTCTTGAGGAAAGATTTATTTATGAGCGATATAGGGTTTATTTTGACGATAATCAACAATTTCCTGCAAATTTACTCGGTAATCCTAATTGTTAGGGTTTTACTGACTTGGTTCCAAAATGCCGGTTGGGCCTATCAGATTATGTCTTTTCTCAGTCCGATTACCGATCCCTATTTAAACCTCTTTCGCTCGATTATCCCACCCCTAGGCGGGATGGACTTGTCCCCGATTCTCGCATTCCTGCTGCTCAACGTCGTTCAGAGTGTCGTAGCCACAGGGGCCAGCAGTCTGGTCAGCAGCAGTTTCTAAATACGCGGATCCACACTACTGGTAAAACCGGAAGCTTTGAATTTTTCCAGTCGCAAGGGGGTTGGTTGATTGGTAGAAACAGAAATTCTGATCTCGAAATCACTAATCCCCGGTGGCACTTCGGGAATTGCCCCGACTCGGCTACGATTTTGTAAAGCCGGTTCCCCGTTAGCATCGTAAATCCGACCAAAAACATCGGCATCATAGACGGTTTTTCCAGAATTATTTTTAGCCTTGCCGGTGATTAAAAAACAATTAGCAGGAAAACTGGTTCCCCCACTGGTGACACTCCCCTCGGCTAATTCGGGGGGACAGTCTTTATAAGATACATCTAATAGTTGAATTGGGGTCAAAGCTTGAGCAGTAGGGATGATAAGCCAGCTAGACAGCCAGAAGAGAGCAGAAAGGAGCAAAACAGTGAGCGAGCGTGGTGTCATAGAAGAGTGATTTTACGGTATGATTTCCCCAATACTTAGATTATCGTGGATCGTCACCCTTTGAAATCAGCTTTTTTAGGACTCTCATGGGAATGGATTCCCACAGACGCTCCCGATAGTTGCGACGGGTTTACCTGTGAGGTAATAGGTGTAGGGCTAATTCATGAATTAGCCCTACAATGGGCGTTGTCAAATTGAAAGATGCTCCGAATCAGCACCGGAACTGAAATTACTTTGATAGCAAGGATTGCATTGCATCTTTACCTATTCTGATCTGACAACGCCGTAAATGAAAGTGAGGATGATTCCCCCCCTGTTAGTTGCCGTATTCGCTTTCAAAACGGTGAAGAATGGGAAATACAAGGAATATATCAGTGGAATCGCCCTAATTGGCGTTTTCTGACCTGAAGGAAGATCACTGCTCGGTTATCGGCTAAAATTTAAGATATGTAAAGAAGGGAGATAAATTTTATGGCCGCTAATGTTGAGATCTATACTTGGAGTTCCTGTCCTTTCTGTATCCGCGCCAAGGCATTACTCAAGAAAAAAGGAGTCGAGTTTACCGAATATTGTATCGATGGCGATGAAAGAGCGCGAGCCAAAATGTCCGATCGAGCCAATGGTCGTACAAGTGTACCACAAATTTTTATAAACGATCAACACATCGGGGGCTGCGATGACATCTATGCTTTAGATAGAAGTGGTGGTTTAGCTCCCCTGTTGCAGAATTAAGGATAAAAACTATTAATGAAACTAGCCTTTATTATCGATCCGATCGAATATCTAGATCCGGGCCATGATACCAGTGTAGCTATCATGGAAGCAGCCCAACTATTAGGTCATGAAATCTGGATAACTTCCATCACGGCTCTCAGTGCAATTGCGGGAAAAGCTTGGGCAAAACTAACCAGAATTGAACTGGTTCCTGTGGAGTTAAAAGATAATCATTGGGTGGCTGTATCTCAATGGTATCAAAGACAAGAGACAGTTTTTACCTGCCTAGAAAACTTCGATTTTGTCTGGATGCGAAAAGACCCACCCGTGACAATTGCCTATCTTTATGCCACCTATTTATTAGACCTGATCGACCCACAAAAAACCCAAGTAATTAACTCAACTAGGGGTTTACGCCATGCCAATGAAAAGTTATATACTATTCACTTTGCTCAGGTAATGCCCGCCACAATTGTTTCCCAAGATAAAGCAACGATTAGGGAATTTGTCAACCAAAAAGGGGCGGCAGTTATGAAACCTTTAGGGGGCAAAGCAGGGGAGGGAATTTTATTTCTTAGTCCCGAAGATCGCAATCTCAATTCAATGATTGAAATTAGCACAAAATGGGGACAAGAACCGGTAATGATTCAAGATTATTTACCAGCTGCCCAAGAAGGAGATAAACGCATTATTGTTCTCAATGGTGAACCCATCGGGGCAGTTAATCGCATTCCCACCGGTTCGGAATTTCGCGGTAATATGGCGGTGGGTGGACGGGTGGCAAAAACAGAAATCAGCGATCAAGAATTAGAAATCTGTGCCACTTTAGCCCCAAAATTACGAGAAGATGGCCTATATTTTGTCGGATTAGATGTGATTGGTGGCTACCTCACGGAAGTTAATGTCACCAGTCCCACCGGCATTCGCGAGATCGATCGATTAAACAATGTTAGTTTAGGTCAACAGGTGATTAAATGGCTAGAAAGTTTTGCTGGTGCCAAGGAGCTGCCTTGACACACAATATTTAAGGCTCTTAAAATATCCTTCAGGTAGAACAGGGGAACGAGATAAGAGAGTAGGAAACTTCTATTTAATACTGCTCACTTAAAACTCAAATCTGATAACTGATAACTTACCCACTGATAACTGATAACTGTAAAAAAAATGAATGCTTTATCAATACCGACGTGGATAGTTCATGTATCGAGTGTCGTAGAATGGATAGCGGCAATCTGGTTAGTCTGGACCTATGGCGATATCAGTAGCGATCGATCGTGGCGAATGTTATCTTGGGGAATGTTACCCGCTTTAATAGGGGCAATGTGTGCCTGTACATGGCATTTTTTTGATAATATCAGTGCCTTATCCTGGTTAGTCACCCTACAGGCAGCCATGACTGTCTTAGGAAATTTTACCCTCTGTGCTGCCGGTTGGTGGCTGTGGCGTTCCAGTAAAATTAGCGTTAACAATGAATAAAGAGAGTTTATTTGCCATTTCCCTGTTTCCCTATCTGGGGTTTCTTTGGTTGGTCACTCGTTCGGGAAAAATGCCACTTTTAGCCTTAATTGGCTTTTATGTGCTGTTAATCTTCGTTTTTATCACCATTCCTGCCGGTATCTACGCCAAAATTCACTATGGTCAAGAATTAGCCAACGTCGATTGGTTACACGGCAGCGCCGAATTTTTCCTCACCCTCTCCAATATTCTCGTCGTCCTAGGTTTTCGTCAGGCAATTTTAGCCAAAAAGCAAACAGAGAAAGGGGAACAGGGATAAGGGGTGTGGGGTGTGGGGTGTAGGGTGTGGGGTGTGGGGTGTAGGGTGTAGGGTGTAGGGTGTGGGAAGTGGGGAAGTGGGGAAGTGGGAAGTGGGGGGTATTTTCAGGGAACAGTGGACAGTGAACAGTAAACAGTAAACAGTAATCAGTGAACTGATGACTGATAACTGATAACTGATAACTGATAACTGATGACTGATAACTGATAACTGATAACTGAATTGTGATACAATCGCCCCAAAAGGCCCCTGCGTCAGTCAACTAT
This sequence comes from Microcystis aeruginosa NIES-2549, assembly GCF_000981785.2. NCBI lineage: Bacteria > Bacillati > Cyanobacteriota > Cyanophyceae > Chroococcales > Microcystaceae > Microcystis > Microcystis aeruginosa. Next base: position 2,714,400 of record NZ_CP011304.1, read on the forward strand.
GTACCCGATTACACCGTCCATCAGTGTCAATGAACCAAACCCGCAGGCTGCTATCCAGACTTTATCGGTAGTGGTTCCCATTTATAACGAAGTGGACAGTATACCCCATCTCGTCGAGAGTATCGCCACGATTTTGCGTTCTTATCAAATTAACTACGAGATTATCTGTGTTGACGACGGTTCTAAGGACGGTTCCACCGAGGTTTTAACTAATTTAGCCAAAAATCGCGATGATCTCAAGGCGGTGATATTGCGACGCAACTACGGACAAACCCCCGCCATGGCTGCCGGATTTAATTATGCCACGGGACAGGTCATCGTTACCCTCGACGGCGATTTACAGAATGATCCCAATGATATACCCCTATTATTGGCCAAATTGGAGGAAGGTTATGACCTCGTGAGTGGCTGGCGCAAAAATCGCCAAGATGACCGGGTAAAACGGCTGTTACCCTCAAAAATAGCTAATTGGCTAATAGCAAAGGTAACAGGGGTCAAATTACACGACTACGGTTGTTCTTTGAAAGCCTATCGAGCCGAATTAGTGGCCGATATGAATCTCTACGGGGAATTACATCGCTTTTTACCCGCGTTAGCTTTTATTGAAGGGGCAAAAATCACCGAAATTCCCGTTAATCACCACGCTAGACGGTTCGGACAGAGTAAATATGGTTTAGGTCGCACAATTCGCGTGATTATGGACTTATTTACTGTCTTTTTTATGAAAAAGTTCCTCACCCGTCCGATGCACATTTTTGGACTCTACGGACTGTTATCGATGGTAGTGGGGATTATTTTAGGCACTTATCTGACTATTCTCAAACTCGGTTTCGGACAAGAAATCGGCGATCGACCTTTGTTAATCCTGGCCGTGTTATTCTTTTTAACTGGGGTACAATTACTCTGTTTTGGTCTTTTGGCAGAAATTTTGATGCGAACTTACCATGAATCCCAAAAACGTCCTATCTACCGCGTTCGTACTGTTGTCGGGGATAGGGGATTTTTCAGTGAGCAGTAAACAGTAAACAGTGAGCAGTAATCAGTGAAAAGAAATCTCGGAACTTGCCACTTAATATTGTTCACTTAAAACTCAAATCTGATAACTGATAACTGATAACTGATAACTGATAACTGAAAAAAATATGACTATTTGGGAACTTGATTTTTATTCGCGGCCGGTGCTGGATGAAAATAATAAAAAAAGATGGGAATTATTAATCTGTGAAACTCCGGCAACAATCGATCGCTCCTCCGATACAATATTTAAATATGCCAGTTATTGTCCTAATACGATGGTTAATTCCCAATGGTTAGGAGAGGCAGTTACTGCAGCTATCAAGGCAGCGGGAGTAACTCCCAAAAAAATTCGCTTTTTCCGTCGTCAGATGAATAACATGATTAGCAAAGCTTGCGAGGATATCGGTATTCCCGCTTCCCCTAGTCGTCGCACTCATGCTCTCACTAGATGGATAGAAGAAAGAATGGCCAATTTCTACCCTCAAGAAGTTGGTTATGATCAAAATTTAACTAAAACTGCTTCCGTGAATTATCCTCCTTTAAACGCTGTTCCCCTTCCCGATGCTGTCCGGGGAGATAAGGCAGATAAATGGGCCTTTGTCACGCTAGAATTGTCTTCTTTTAATGATTTAAAAGATTGGGATATTAGCTTCGGAGAAAATTTGCCCATACTGGGAATGGGATTAGATGAGAATCTAAAAATCCCCGGTTTAGTTATTTTTTCCCCCCGTGCTTTACCCCTAGCTGGTTGGATGTCAGGGTTAGAAATGGCCTATTTAAAGTTAGAAACCAGTTCTCGTCCTCTGCTACGTTTAGAAACGGGTGCTAGTGATAGTTGGATTCTCGTCAATGTCACTAATGCCGAGACTTTAAACGAAGCCAAAAACTTTGAAGAAGCTAAACAAAAAGCCAATAATCTGCATTTTTTAGCCATTCAATCTAACCCTGAATCGGAATCCTTCGCCGGTTTTTGGCTACTACAAGAAGGCTCTCAAGAGTAAAGTTTAGTCAGGGTGGGTTTTCAATCCACCCCTAGGGAATTAACTTAAAAACATTGTCCAGTCCAACTACCGTGTAACCCGTAGGGAATATGATGTTTAAGATGGATAACCACTAGGGAATTAGTGATATCTTTAGCATCTAAGATTACCACATTCGATCGATGATTGGCTGCATCGTAAGTAACTACCAATAACCAACCATCATCTTCAGCGATTCCATCGGGTTTAGGCACAAAAATTGGCTCACCTGCGAATCCCCGGGGAGCAAAAGAATGTAATTGTTTTTCTCCCGTTAATAGGTCCAGTTTTAAGATTGCTTGCAAAGGAGCATTACCAGTGGCATGATGAGCGGCAGCGATGTATAAATAACGGTAATCTCGACCAACTTTTGCCGGATTGATGCTGGGAAATTCACAACAATGCTCTAGAATACATTCTCTTGTAACCGTATTTTCTGATAAATTTAGTGTAAATCGCCACAGATGTCCGGGTGCTAAACTATCAAAATTTACCGATTGAAAACTGCTATTTGAATCCAGTTGTGGTAAGGATTGATAACAAATAGAATCAATATAAATTTTCTCCCCTTGTTCAAAAGCATTGCTATGGTGGAAGACAAAACCCGATGGAGTTTCTAAAACTTTCACTTCTCTTTTGTTAGGATCCCGGGAGATAATAATAATCTTAGTTAACTTGTCCGGTTGATTGATGACGCATTCTCCCGCACCTTTTAACCCAAAAAGAAAGGGAAAAGGATTATAACCAACCGGGTTTTGGAAAAAGATAGCGTAGTGGGGAGTAATAACAAAATCGTGGATAAAACAGAAGCCCGGTACACTGTGGGTATGACGACGTAATAACTTACCCGTGGGACTAATTTCGTAGAGAGTAATTGAACTAGACAAACCCGTTTTGATGGCAAAATTTACCAGACAAGGTTGATGATTATCGAAAATACAAGCGGGATCGATGCGAGGATGAGCGGCAAAAGAATCGCCTTTTTCTAAGATACCATCGAGATAGTCTAAACCAATAGTATCAAGGGTTTTAGCATCGAGGCGATGGGGTTCGGCCGCTTCCCAAAGTGCCAGTAATTTATCACCCCAGTAGATAACATTAGTATTAGCAATATTTTTCAGACGCAAATCAAAAGCATTGCCGAAAATTCCCCCCGGTTTTTTCGTGCCGAAAACACCGCGATAAAGGGGTTTTCCCGCTTTCTGTTCCTGGAGATAACCCTCGGTTTTCACAAAACGATTACGATAATGTACGCGGCCATGGTTGAAGCTAATCGCGCTGATCATACCATCCCCATCAAAGGGATGAGCGATCGCAGTGCCAGCGATATCCAGTAAACCGGGGCCGTTTTTAAAGACTGTACCCTGTAAATCGGGGGGAATTTGCCCCTCAATGTCCTCTACCTCGTAATCGTACTCGTTAGGTTGGGATTGATAGCCTTTTTGCCAATCCTGACGATTATAGGATTTTTCGCCAATTGTCGGAGTTAGTACCATAGTAGTTTTAGATTTATATTTACTTTTCTTAACATAACTTAAAACTACCAGAGCTAAAAAGAAGGGGGTGGCCAATCATTTTTTCAGCCTATTTACCCCCTCCTTGTCGTCTTGTTATTTAACAAACAACATTTCTTGATAGGTAGGTAGGGGCCAGAAATTGTCGGCCACTTCTCCTTCCAGCGTGTCAGCATATTCGCGCACCTTATCCATCAAGGGACGGATTGTTTGAGCGGAATACTGCATATGTTCCTCGATCGAGTCAAAATCGTCTTTAGCCATGGCCTCACTCAGTTTGCCAACGCTATCCATCAGTAATTTAATTAAATTCGAGACGGTTTGGGCCCTTTCCTTATCCATCTCGATGCCGATCGCCGCAGCATTAGCGATCGCCAAAGACAATTCCGACAAGTAGCGAACGGCAGCGGGATAAATAATCGTTTTAGCCATACTTACCACCAGTTCCGCCTCCACCTCGATGGCCAGCAAATACTGTTCCGCATAGACATCAAAACGACTTTCCAGTTCAACGGGGGTAAACACACCCATGCGGGCAAACAGTTCTTCGATATAATCAGCTTTCAGCACGGGTAAAGCATCGGCAGTGGTGCGGAGATTAGCCAAACCGCGCTCTTCTACCGCCATTTTGTGCCATTCTGGGGAATATCCGTTACCTCCGAAGATCACATTTCTGTGTTTGTCCATGATCTCCTTGAGAACACCCTCGGCGGCAGTATTGAGGTCTTCCCCGGCTTTCATCCGGCTTTCTAGGTTATCCGCCACCCAAGTCAGGGAATCGGCTAGAATCGTGTTCATCGCCACCAGCGGCCCGGAAACTGACTGATTAGAACCCACAGCGCGGAATTCAAAGCGATTGCCCGTAAAAGCAAAAGGAGAGGTACGATTGCGATCGCCAGGATCCTTGGGGAATACCGGCAGGGTATCGACACCGAGATCCATCAACCCCGGAGCATCAGAACCCTCAATTCGGCCTTGGCTAATTTGGTCGAATACCTTTTCTAACTGGCTGCCCAAATATACCGAAATAATCGCGGGAGGAGCTTCATTTGCCCCCAAACGGTGATCATTGCTGGCGGTAGCCACCACTGCGCGTAAAAGCGGCCCGTACTTGTGAACACCACGAATCACCGCCCCACAGAATAACAAAAACTGCATATTAGCGTGGGGAGTATCGCCCGGATCCAACAGATTGCCCTGGGTGGCGTTGCCGACGGACCAGTTAACGTGTTTTCCCGAACCGTTAATTCCTGCAAAGGGTTTTTCATGCAGTAGGCAGACAAAACCGTGTTTTTTAGCCGTACTTTTCAGCAAAGTCATAATTAACTGCTGATGGTCACTGGCCACGTTAGCAGCCTCGAAAAAGGGCGCAATCTCGAACTGTCCGGGAGCGACTTCGTTATGGCGGGTTTTGGCCGGAATGCCGAGGCGATACATTCTTTCCTCCACTTCCTGCATAAACACCTGAACCCGTTCGGGAATCGCGCCAAAATAATGATCGTCGAACTGTTGACCCTTAGCGGCGGGTTTACCAAATAGGGTGCGACCGGTGAGCAATAAATCGGGGCGACTATGGGCAAAATGAGCATCTACGAGGAAATATTCCTGTTCAGCACCGCAGCTGGAGTTAACGGGGGCGACTTCCGTATGTCCTAAGAGCTTCAGCACCCTGGTGGCGGCTTTACTCATCGATGAAATCGAGCGTAAAAGCGGCGTTTTTTTGTCGAGGGCCTCTCCTGTCCAAGAGATGAAAACCGTGGGGATACACAGGGTGACACCATTATCCGTCTCCATGACGTAGGCGGGACTGGTGACATCCCAAGCGGTGTAACCCCGAGCTTCAAAGGTGGAGCGAAGTCCGCCGTTAGGAAAGGAAGACCCGTCCGGTTCTCCCTGTACTAAGACTTTGCCCGTAAATTCTGTGATCACCGAACCGTCGCTCTGCACGGAGATAAAACCATCGTGTTTTTCGGCGGTGGCGTTGGTCATCGGATAGAAGACGTGAGCATAGTACAGCGCCCCTTTGGACGTAGCCCAATCCTTCATCGCTGCCGCTACCGTGCCGGCGATGGAAACGTCTAATTTTCCCCCGGTTAAAATCGTGTTTTTGACTGATTTGAATACGTCTTTGGGGAGACTGGCCTGCATTTTGCTCAGGGTAAAGACATCGGTTGCCCACAGAGCCTCTAAACGTTGAGGAATTTTGCTAGGTAGGGGTTTACGGTCTGTGACTTGAGAGATAGCTTGAACACGGGTTCCATAACTCATAAGTATTTTTCCTATTGTGTTGTGTCGTGGATAAGGGGTTACTTTAACTTAGGCGATGACAAGTTTCCTACTGATTTTGATGTTGAATTCTGGTCAGAGGCTATTCTCCGCTTAATAATTTTGATCCCACGGCACAAGCTTCTCTGCGGTTTTTATCTGCTTGCGCCGGCCTCTTTTCCGATCAATTAGCAACACCAGCCTTAATCTTAAGAACAGATGATCGAGAGATTTGTATCAAAGATTACAAATATCCTAAACCCGATCTTCCACAAGCGATCGCTCCTCACTCCCCCTCAACCCAGAAGATTTGACGAAAAACAGAGATAAAACCCTATAAAATCGATGAAAATAGCGATATTTGACAAAATCGGGGGGGGTGATAAGCTTTTTCACATAATTTACCCGAATAAACCGATGGCTACTCAAAAAAGCTCATTCTTAAGCCGCTCCTGTTCCTTAAAGCCTTTCTCAGATTTTCTCGGGACAACAATCGGCATGGCCACTGCTGTCACCCTCGGAACGGTAGTTAGCTTGCCCGCACAGGCAACTACTCTATTTAGCCAGACAAATATCGTCACCAACCCAGGTGCAGGATTCAACGGCTCAGATGTCAGTCAAGCCTCTGCTACTGTGGATAGAGCGGGGCAGACTGCAACCGGTAATTTACGCTTGGCACAAAGCTTTACCATTTCTGATGCAGGACTGTGGGCGATCGATACGGTATCGGTGATGGCTTACATGACATCAACCGGTTATGGGTTTCCCCCCACTTCACCTTTTACTGGCATCTCAGTTAATATTTGGGACAATGCCCCCGGTCTTGCCGGAAGTAATATTCTCGGTTCGTCCACAACTCTACTATCTACTAACTGGACTGGCGTTTACCGCACTTTCAATGGCGTGTTAGACAATGCCCAACGCCCGGTGATGAACATTGCCGCCAATTTCAGTGGTTCTGGTCTTACTCTCGCGCCAGGCACTTACTGGGCAGACTACCAACTAACGGGGCTGTCACCCACAGGAGGTACAACTGCTTTTACTCCTTTTCTAATGACAACTTCAGGGGGAAATCCCGTAACTCTAACTGGAAATGCACGGCAGTTTAACACCTCGGCTGCCCCAGGTGATTGGATTACCATCAGCGAGGGTAATCCGGCTCAAGGGCTTTCTCTTCCCTTAACCGTAACAGGACAGAACGTTCAAGTACAGCAAGTTCCCGAACCTAGTACCGTTCTAGGATTGGGACTGTTAGGCTTGGGTGCATTGGTTAAACGCCAGTTAAAGCCAAAGCAAGGCAGTGATAAAGCTTAATTGCCATAGAAAACGGGTTTCTTTGAGAAACCCGTTTTCTGGAATACATAAGCTGTTTAAGTATAGTGATATCGTGCTGCTAAAAACTCAATGCGGTCATCTTTGACTCGATAGACTAGACGGTGTTCTGTGGTAATTCGGCGTGACCAAGTATTAGCTTCAAGATACTTTATGGGTTCTGGTTTGCCTATCCCAGTAAAGGGATCGGCGGTGACAGATTCTACGAGATCGAGTAGGCGAAAGGCGATTTTTTTATCTGTTTTGTACCACCATCTTAAATCTTCTCGAAATTGGTGATCAAAGACAATTGCCCTACTCTTGGCGTTCAATTCCTAACTCCTGACAAAGTTCTGTAACTGTCTGTCCCGGTATTGTTTGAACGTCCCTCTCCATTGAACGTTCCAGTGCTGCCAATAACTTTCGAGCATTCGCAGGCGATCGCAAAAGATAAACGGTTTCTAATAAGCCAGTTAATTCCTCTGCGCTTAATAGTGCCATATCTTTATGACCAGGGCGAGTAATAATCGCCATACTATTCTCGCTTTCCAGTCGATCCAGAAGGCTCGCTAAATTTTCTTGAGCTTGAGTGTAGGTAGTTTGGATAGAAAACATAAGGCGAGGGCAACGAGTTGATTCGATTTTAGCTTATTTCATCAACTGAGAAAACGGGTTTTTTAAAGAAACCCGTTTTCTGGACTTAGGGCGATCGATCTTCACTCCTACCTCATCCCAGAATAATTGACGAAAAACATCGATAAAACCCTATATAATCGCTTAAAACAGCGATACTTGACAAAATCGGGGGGGATAGGCTTTTGGATAGAATTTACCAAAAGACAGGACTTGGTTCCCTAATCCGTGCCATAGAAAAGGGGTTTCTTTGAGAAACCCCTTTTCTGGAATAAGCCGCGATCGCTAGGAGTTGCTAACTCGCGCTAGACTGGATTCAAATAATTAACTTCCAATCAATTCAAAGCAAGGACAAACCCATGAAATATCGCGTCTTAATTGAGCAAGATGAAGATGGCATTTATGTGGCTGAAGTTCCCTCCCTACCCGGCTGTATTTCTCAAGGCAATACCCGGGAAGAGTTACTCGCCAACATTCAGGAAGCAATTGCTTTATATCTAGAAAGCCTAGAAGCGCACAATGAACCGATTCCACCACCAATTTCTGAGGAACTGGTAGAGGTTAAATTATGAGTGAACTCCCTCCTATCGCTGGTCGCCAAGTCGTTAAAGCACTAGGCAAGATTGGCTACGAATTAGATCGGCAGCGAGGAAGTCATATCATACTCAGACAAAAAGCCTATCCCTATCGACGCATCACCATCCCTGACCATCGAGAAGTGGCTAAGGGAGCACTGAGATCTATCATTCGTCAAGCGGGATTGACAGTGGCAGAGTTTAAAACTCTCCTTTAGCTTGAGTCACCAGAGTCGAAACAACCGCTCATAAATCGCCAATTCAAAAATAGACTATTAAACAATGTAAACGCTATATGAGTCAATCTGCTACTGCAATCAATACTAAACTAATTGATTCCCTTGCTCAAATTATCCTTTCCTTAACTGACGAAGAACAACAGCTTCTGCTACAAAAAATTCAGCATCCAGCCTTATCTGATGTCGATTTTCATCAAGGTTTTCCCTTTGATGTTCAAATTCCTAATACAGAAACGCTCGCCGCCATTGAAGAAGTAGAAAAACATCCTGAGCGTCTTAAGCGTTATACTAGCGTTGGGCAGATGTTCGAGGATTGGAACAGTGATTAAGACAACCCAAGTGCCGATTCCTGCCTTGATGCGTAGTGTCGAAGAAATTAAACTTGAATGGAGTTAAATATGGATTTTGTTCCTCAGCTTCCCCGGGATTCTGATCAACTTAAGCAAACTTTGGCAAAAGCACACCGCAATTGTCAAGAGATGGAATTAGTTGGATTACAATGAGAAGAAGCGATTAGTCGCTTAGAAGCGGAAAATCGTCAAAGACGAAGACAGCAGTTAGAAAACCTAGAAAACGGGTTTCTTTGAGAAACCCGTTTTCTGGAGAAACAGGGCAAAATTATCGCCAAGTTCAAAACAACTGATAATCACATCGACAATCTTCGAGACAATCACCGAGCTTTATTCCTGTCAATGATGCTAACAAAATATCTAAAACAAGCAATGGAACTGGCAACCTATGAAGTTCTAGAAGACGGTACTTTTTATGGAGAAATTCCGGGATTTGAGGGAGTATATGCTAATGAAACAACCCTCGAAGCTACTAAGGAACAGTTACAGGAAGTTTTGGAAGGCTGGGTTATTTTAGGACTACGCTTACAGCATCAGTTACCGATTGTTGACGGTATCAATCTAACCCCTCAACAAAAAATCGCCTGATGCCACCTTTTGCCCCCATCAAAAGGAAAGAGTTAATTCGCCAGTTGAGAAAGCTGGGATTTTCTGGTCCTCTGGTAGGAGGAAATCATCAATATATGGTGCAGGGAAAATTAAAAATCTGGATTCCTAATCCACACCAAGGAGATATCAGTAAAAGCTTGCTGGCTAAAATTTTACAACAAGCAAATATTAGTAGAGAAGAATGGGAAAAATTACGTTAAACAATTCTGTCTTGGAAAAGTTAAAAACTGTTATCAATTAAGCAAGATGAATGCCATAGAAAAGGGGTTTCTTTGAGAAACCCCTTTTCTGGACTGTCAATCTCTTGTCTCGATTAATTCGGGGACAAGTTCGGGAATAAAACCGGGTTCAGCTAAAGAACCGGTAACATGATGTTCAAAGACTTCTGCGGGGGGAAAAGTTTTCTTGACTTCCTGAGATTGCGGATCCGTAGAAGGTAGCCATTTAATTAGGGGTAAAGGTAGGAGAGTAGAGAGATTAGTAATCACCACCAATAACCAAAGGTTATCAAAATTAGTTTCGGTGACTCCCAACCAATGGGTTAATAAAGCGCCGATTTCTTGGGAAACTAATCCCGACATATTCCAGATAGACATTAATAAAGCGAATAGAGATGCTTCAATGCCCACGGGACAAAGACGCGCTGATAAAATTAAGACGGGTAAAAAGGCAATTTGTCCCATGACGGTGAGGATGAGACTATCCCCCAAACTAAACCAATGATCGTCAATACCGAGCGCTCGATTAGTATGGGTAACTAAGAGTAGGGTAGTCATGCCTAAAAGCGCAGAAATCACCGTACTCCAACCCAAAATTAAACGAAAGGAAATCGCTTTTAAAAACCGTTGATATACCCAGATGCCCAGGATCGAGGCTAAACTGGTGACTAAGCGCACTCGTCCTAAAAATTCCGGTTCAAATCCTAACTCGTTGGTGGTGAAGTAAAAAAAGGCAGAATCGGCGCTAGGAGTAGCCTGCCAGAGAAAAATAAAGGCAGTGGGTAATAAAATTGATTTTTGTCTAATTGCTGACCATAATTGCCCTATTTGCTCCTTGACTTTGGGCGTGGATTGTGCATCATCATTATTCTTGACTTTTTCCTCTGTAATTAAAAACGCCATGGCTGAGGCAATCAGGGGAAAAATAGCCGTGAGAGCGAAGACGGGACGAGTGCCGAGGTGTGCGAGTAACCAACCACCGAGATAAGCTGTAATTAAGCCGCCTAGGGCCGATATTCCCCAAGTTAAGGACTGTAGAGAGCCGGATTGAGTGAAGGACTCTCTGCGGGCCCTTTCTACTACCAAAGAATCGACGATGACATCACTAATGGTGACAGAAAGGGAACCAAGCAGGATCGCCGCCGTCGCTTGCCAAGCATTCTCCACCACAGTGGCTAGGGCCAACCACGCTAAAACACCGAGAATTCCTGATAAAATGAGGTAAGGCCGACGACGATAGCCGAAAATAGGCAAACCATCCGAAAGAAAGCCAAAAGCTGGTTTAATCACCCAAGGAATCGCCGCCACTCCGATTAATGCCCCCATCTGGGAGGGACTCAAGGCCAAATCGTCTTTTAAAAAGAAGCTAACCGCTAATCGGGAGAGTCCGAGAATGCCTTGCACGAAATAAACCCCTAAAATGCCGATTAATTCGGGATTAGGGTCATTTCCGAACAAGATAGTCTCTTTAAGGAATTTTTTCCCGCGATCGATGCCAAGGCGATTAATAAGCATGAAGTTTCATAAATATTTGTTACTGTCTCTATAATAATGATTGAGCGCTCGATCGGTGCGTTAGCTGTTAGGGTTTAACTGTTGAGCTTTAGGTTTTGGCGGTTGGGTATTGGGTTTTAGGGTTTTAGTTGAATTTCCCCTGCTCCCCACTTCCCCATCCCCAATCGGCATAAAAGGCTTATTTTGATGTTATGTGGAAATTTTCTGGCGATCGCTCTATCTGAAAGTAATATACAGAAAGATTTTAAAAAAAATGTGTATTTGGTGTGATATACAGAAAGTTTCCGTATAATATGGTCAGGCGTGCAACTAAAAAAGGGGTTTCAAGCTAACCTGGGAATAGTTGAGACAGTTATAGCGGGCATTATCGTTGCAGCAATTTTGGGTATTACAAAGTTTGTCGTCAAGTCAAATGGTATTTCTCAATTGCCATCTCAAATAGTCTCTAATTCCTTATTAGTAGATAATCAAGATGAACTATATAGAAAATTAATAAAGCACAGAGAAATATTATGAGGCTGTCATTCCCATCTGGAGCCATAGTTCTCTCAAATCTCGTATAACTCCTGTAACCATCTCAAAAAAATTGCCGATTGGGGATGGGAGCAATTAAGTATTTTTTGTTTTACTGCATCGTGAAGTTGTTTCCCCGGCGGATCTTGCCAAGCTAAATAGGTATGAATATTAGCCTTATCTAGATGATAATCTCTATAGGTTGCCCCTTGTTGTTTTGCCTCTATCACCTTGTTTTGTGTATATTGCCAAAGATTATTATCGGGAACTAAATAGGCTAAAAAAGTCTCTAACATCCCTCTAGATTGATTGTCAGGCATCATCCACACACCGAATTTTATACCCGATTCTAGAGTTATAATTAATCCCTCTGCTGGTAAATTTTGAGGGAAGTTAGGTATATTTGGTAAACAGGCATTATATAAACTTTTCCAACGATTATCAGGTTCTTGGTCTGCATCCATAATAATTCCTAAATGAGTTAGTCCACTATCATTGATTTCGTTGTAAATATTATCGCTATCGAGTAAACTCTCAATGCTACCAGCGGGTTTAATATAGATAATAGCTGTGTCCTTTGTCTCTCCCCAAGAGATGCCATGGGCTTCTGCTAATTCGGGAATCACTCTCATGTCTTCTCTTCCCTCTACCAAAAGTTTTTTAGGATGTATTCTGGGCATTTTTAGCGAACCTCAATATCTCTTTCAGAAGCGAGGTAAATTTGTCTAGCATTGAAGGAAACTGCTTTTTCTTTGTCCCTATCTATCCTTTGAATAGTAATCTCGTTATCGGTAATTTTTTCTTCGGTAATTAATTCGGCTAAACTTTGCCAACAATCCCGGCTGTGAGTGGTGGCGAATACCTGAATATTGAGTTTTTTAGCGGTTTCCCAGACGACTTTCCACATATCAGTCATGACAGTAAAGTGCAATCCGCTATCAATTTCATCAACTAATAAAATTCCATTTTCAAGATTAACCATCGCTAAAACTAATCCTAACATTCGCCAAAATCCATCGCCTAAACTGCCAATAGGTATAGGTTGATCATGATTTTTAATTTTGATTAAAAACCCACCTCTAACACCTAGGTTATTTGCAGTTGAATACTTGCCAGAACCAATACTGGCTATTCTTTCAATTTTTGGCTCAATAATTTTCAAAGATTCAATAATTAAATCTTCTAAAGGAGAGAGAACAATGTTGTCAAAAAGTGCCGCCATATCAGAACTTGTTAGAGAAAATGGTGTTAAGAACCTCAATTCAATTTTATTATCAATACCTATTTTATGGGAAATTCTGCTTAAACTAGCCATTCTTCTGGAATCTCTGGCAAGAGTACCGTTGGCAAGAAGTTCCAGTTCAATAGGTTTTTGTGATTGACTCCATCTAATACTTAAAAGAAGTTTATTCCATTCCTCATCGTCGAAAATATTATCATTATTTAAATCATCATTTTTGTCTGAAAATAGAGATAGTTGTATAGGAATACTTTTAACAGAAATAGTAACACTTTCCTGATGTGATTCCCTAGATCCAATGATAATAATTTCCTTACTTGGGATGATTTCATGCCCAGGAAATAAATGACAAATTTCAAAAACTTTAGTGCGACCAGCTAACTTATTTTCCAACCAAGCGAACTCACCTCTATAGCTAATAGTTTCAAGAAATATATCTATATTATTCTGAGCATACAAAAACTGAATCGCTTCTAAAATAGAAGTTTTACCGCTATTATTTTTACCTACTAAGAGATTAATTCGACCAAGATTGGCCATCTCAAAATTTTGAAAACCGCGAAAGCCTTCAATTTTTAGGGATTCTAACATGAGTAATTACCCCGGATTTTCCGTTATTAAATCTAGTTTATCTCAACCTCAGAAAACACCTCAATTAACGACAGAGCAGCACCATGGCGATACCGATACCTAAACTTAAACCGACCAGCACTTGAAAAGGAGTATGACCAATTAATTCCTTTAAACGTTCCTCGTTAAATTCCTTGCCCTCCTGGAACATTTCATCGATAATTTGATTGAGAATCCGGGCCTGTTTTCCTGCTGCCTGACGCACTCCAGCCGCATCATACATAACAATAACCGCAAAAAGTGCGGCGATGGCAAATTCGGAACTAGACCAACCCACCTGTAATCCTACTCCAGTAGCCAAGGCCCCCACCAGCGCCGAGTGAGCGCTAGGCATTCCCCCCGACGAGACTAAATAGCGCAGACTCACCTTACCATCGCGGATTAACTCAATCAGCGCTTTTAGTCCTTGGGCAGTGAAACAAGCTAAAAGAGAGATTAGCAGTATTTGATTGTGTAACACCTGCTGGAAGTCCTGCATCATCTCACTCGTTTAATTTAATTTTTACGATTAACAATATACTCGGCGATGGCCCGTAAAGGTTCAGCGGCCTCATCGTAGCTACTCAATTCACCGATGGCACTATCTATTAACTGTTGAGCTTGCTGGCGGGACCCTTCTATCCCCCAGAGACTAGGATAGGTGGCTTTTTGTGCCTGTAGATCCTTACCGGCGGTTTTGCCTAATTCCTCCTTTGTCGCCGTGATATCGAGAACATCATCGATAATTTGGAAAGCCAAGCCAATATTTTGGGCATAACGGGCTAATTTAGCTATATCTTCCCCTTTTGCCCCCGCTAAAACTGCCCCCGACACCACAGAAGTCTCCAAGAGGGCCCCGGTTTTCTGAGTATGGATAAAACCGAGAGTTTCCGCCGAAATATCGGGTTTTCCTTCGGATTCCAAGTCTAAAACCTGACCCCCTACCAAACCCGCTGCCCCGACCGTGCGACCTAAACGAGCAATTACCTCTAAAATCTGTACGGGATGCACATTACGAGTCTGGGTAGCCACATACTCGAAAGCGTAGGCCAGGAGACCATCCCCGGCTAAAATAGCGATATCTTCCCCAAAAACCTTATGGTTGGTTAATTTCCCGCGTCGGTAATCATCGTTATCCATGGCGGGTAAATCGTCATGAATTAATGACATAGTGTGAATCATTTCTAGGGCGCAAGCGGTGGGTAAAGCCATCTCTAGGGAACCCCCCATCAGTTCACAGGTAGCCAGACATAAAATCGGTCGCAGACGTTTGCCCCCAGCAAGGAGAGAATAGCGCATCGCCTCGTAGATTTTGGCAGGATTGCCGATAACTAAAGAGCTATCTAAAGCTGACTCGACAATCAACCGCTTTTCCTCCAGATAGGAAGCCAGAGAAAAGTTCTCGTTTTTCCTCACTTCTACCCCTTGTTCGCCCCTAGTAACCATGTCTTTTTGTCTTGAACCGACTGCTTTTAAAACTATATCAGGAAACTCCACCTCGATGGGAATTAAACTGACTGCTCCCTTGTACCCTAAGCTGTTGAGTATCTAAATTACCCCTTCAGACTGCATGGCAGCTCCGCAGTTGACAGCCTGAGCATTTGTACTAAGATTTTCTAGACGGAGAGAGGTCTATTGGCTCTCTTATTCTTTGTGTAACCAGTTTAACTTATAGAGGAGCGCTTAATCTTTGTGTTCTTTGTGTCTTTGTGGTTCGTTCCACTCGCTCGCCAGCAGCAATGTATCTTAGAATACATTTTACCCACCAAACCCAGAAGATCCGTCAATTTTCTTTTCTGATGCCTATTTTCTCTTTTAACCTGAAAAAATACCTCCCTCAGCCTAGTAGAGGGATTGCGGTTGGGAAATTTCTCGATTAGCCTATAATTAGGGTTATCCTAGTAATATATTGTATGCTGCCAGGGCAAATTTTAGGCGATCGATACCAAATTCAAAGTCAGTTAGGTAAACAAACCGGAAGACGCACTTTTCTCGCCCAAGATCTAAAAACGGGCGCTACTGTTGTTGTCAAATTATTAATCTTTAGTACCGATTTTGAATGGACAGATTTAAAACTTTTTGAACGGGAGGCCGAAACTCTTAAACATCTAGATTGTCGCTCGATTCCCGAATATATCGACTATTTTGAAGTTCGCACCGATACCTACCAAGGTTTTGCCCTTGTTCAGAGTTATATCGAGGCTAAATCTCTCAAGGAACAGATAGAAACTGGTCGCAAATTTAGTGAAGCAGACCTACAAGAATTAGCTAAATCTATTCTAGGTATTTTAATTTATCTCCATGGACTTAACCCGCCAATTATCCATCGAGATTTGAAACCTAGTAATATTTTACTAAAAGATCGATCGGGTCATAGTATCGGTAATGTTTATTTAATTGATTTTGGTTCTGTCCAGACTGTTGCTCAACAGGAACAGGCCACTTTAACTATTGTCGGAACCTACGGTTATATGCCACCGGAACAATTTGGTGGTCGCACCGTTGCCGCTTCTGATTTATACAGTTTAGGAGCCACTTTAATCTATCTAGCTACAGGCATTCATCCCGCCGATTTACCCCAAAAAGATGGCAAAATTCAATTAAATAATTTAGCCAATTTAAGCCCTGCTTTTGTTCATTGGTTAGGGCAGTTAATCGAACCTAGTCTCGAAAAAAGGTTTGTTTCAGCACAGGCAGCAAATCAAGCTTTAAATACTCTCCACGAAATGCAATTAACTTCCTCGAACCTTGAAAAACCCGCCGGGAGTCGGGTACAGTTGCAAAAAAATGAGGAGAAAATTAAAATATCTTTACCTCCCGAAGGTTTTACCCCTAAATTAATTTTTCTTGGAGCTTTTGCCATCGCTTGGAACGCTTTTTTATTAGTATGGACAGGAGGAGCCGTTTCTATTCCTCTGTGGATGAGTTGGTTTTTTCTGCTCTTTTCTTTGCCTTTTTGGTTTGTGGGTTTAGGAATGCTTGGCGGGATTATTTATTGTCTCAAAGGGGAGGAAATTATCACTATTGATAGTCAAGAAATTGTGGCCATTCAGCGAATTTTTGGTTTGACACTTCCGGGCAAAAAGAAAATGGCACGAGAACATATTAATAAACTGGTGAAAGCTGATAGTTATCATACCAAAGATGGTGATGGCGATCGAGTTTATGTGCCGATGGCTTTAACTATTTGGGCGGGGACTAAAGAATATACTATTAGCAGTAAGACAAAAGAATATCTGAGTCAACCCGAAATTGAATGGTTAGCAGCGGAATTGAGCCAATGGTTAGGAATACCAATTACTAATAAGTAGCTGGTTAAAATCAGCTTTTTTCTCCCCTCTCCCCACTCCCCCACTGATTACTGCTTACTGATAACTGAAAAATCTCCCCACTTCCCACTTCCCATCCCCTGATATGGACGAACTGTGTGTGATCAGTGTAAAATTTTATGAAGAGTCTGGGCTTTTTTCTCCCTTTTCCAGAGAAATGCCCCAGAGCCAGTGACTAAGATCAACATTGTGTAATCCCATCGATAATTAAGTTTATGAGCGCCACTATTACCGTAGAAAAACGCAAATTAGAAAAACCCCCTTTAGAACTGCATTATCTCGGCGATCGAGTCCTGCGTCAACCGGCCAAGCGGATTGCTAAAGTCGATGACAGCATTCGCCAATTAGCCAAAGAAATGCTACAAACTATGTATAGTGCCAATGGTATCGGGTTAGCGGCTCCGCAAGTGGCAGTCAATAAACAATTGATTGTCATCGATTGTGAACCCGATAAACCAGAAAATCCGCCCCTAATTCTGATTAATCCCCAAATTATCGGTTATGGTCGGGAATTGTGCAAAGCGGAAGAGGGTTGTTTGAGTATTCCCGATGTGTTTTTAGATGTCATCCGTCCCCAAGCGATCGAAGTGAGTTATAAAGATGAACAGGGGAAACCGCGAAAACTGCAAGCTAACGGTTTACTAGCGCGGGTAATTCAACACGAAATGGATCATCTCAATGGTGTCATGTTCGTGGACAGAGTAGATAACGATTTGGCACTGAATGAAGAATTAAAAAAACACGGTTTTTCCGTGCAGGCGGTGAAACCCGTCGAGAAAGTGACAAAATAAAGGCATTAGTTAATTTAGGTGAGGAGTGAAGATGACCCCGAAAAGCGGCGTTTTATTGTTATTATCCTGTATTGCAGCAATCGCTGGTGTGGGTTGTGTCTTTGAAATTAGTTCGGGAGAACCGGATTTAGGCAATACCACTACTGGCTTAATTTTAGCGGCAAGCATACCACTAACAGCCCTATTTTTTTGGGCGGCGGTTAAAGACACGAGAGCCAATTACAAATAGAATAACTTCCCCTCGGTTGCAGAAGAGAGAATTTATTTCTCTCTTTTGTTTGTTTTAACTACAGGACAAATTGCCAGAAAAAGTTACTACTTTTGAGGATTTTATCAGCTTTTATGACAATCAATTATCTACCGACCGGTGAAAATCTGATTAGGTAAAGATTTCCCCCCTCTCTCCTATATCCGCAATCTAGAATGATAAAATAGGTGACGTTAAAAGCATCATTCATTAGCTATGACCACAACCTACAAAGTAGAAATTTCCCATTTAGGAACAACACAAACGATCGAAGTTAGGGAAGATCAAACTATACTACAGGCGGCCTACGATGCGGGGATTGACTTACCCAGTTCTTGCAATGCGGGCGTATGTACTACCTGCGCCGCTCAACTTTCCCAGGGTAGCGTCGAACAAGGTGAGGGCATGGGATTATCCCCCGACCTGCAAAAAGAAGGCTATGCTTTGTTATGTGTGGCCTATCCTCGCTCGGATATTAAACTGGAATCTGGCAAGGAAGAAGTAGTTTATCAACGTCAATTCGGAAAACCCTAGGCCAAACTGGGGTTAAGATGAGAAATTTTCGGGGGTTTCCCCCCAAAAAAACAGATTTTGAGCCAATCAGACCAGCAAACCCTAACTAATAGCCGAATGCTGACTAATAAGGGAGAACTTTTGCTCTGCACTCTTGAGGGCCGCTTTCATGAAACCAGAAAAGAGAGGATGAGCTTTATTGGGACGAGAGCGAAATTCGGGGTGAAATTGGGTAGCAATAAAGAAAGGATGTTTTGGTAGTTCGATAATTTCCACCAAACGACCATCGGGAGAAGTGCCACTCACCAGATAACCAGTCTCGAAAAAGAGACTACGATAGGCATTATTGAACTCGTAACGGTGACGATGGCGCTCATAGATAACCTCTTGACCGTAGAGAGAGAAAGCTAGACTATCGGGATTTAAACGACAGGGATAGAGACCTAAGCGCATTGTTCCCCCTAAATCTACCACATCTGCCTGTTCTGGCAGTAAATTAATCACTGGATTCGGTGTATCCTCTTCAAATTCGGAACTATTGGCCCTTTCCAATCGGGCCACATTGCGACCCCATTCGATAATCGAACACTGCATCCCTAAACAGAGACCCAAAAAAGGAATATTATTGACCCTAGCATACTCGATCGCCTTAATTTTGCCATCCACACCCCTAATACCAAAACCACCTGGTACAACAATACCGTCAACACCGCTTAAATGGGCTTCGGCCGAATCATTATCCACATCTTCGGCACTTACCCAACGCAATTCTATCTCGCTATTAAGAGCAATAGCGGCGTGTTTGAGGGCCTCCACCACCGAGAGATAAGCATCCCCCAACTGCACATATTTACCAACGATAGCTATCTCTAATTTTTGACTGGGGGATTGCATCTGTCGGATGAGATTTTCCCACTCCTCCAGATGGGGGTATCGGGGACTGAGGTTTAATAATTCTAGGGTTTGTTGCGCTAATCCCTCTTTTTCCAGATTAAGGGGAACTTCGTAGATACTGCTGGCATCCTGAGCAGTAATCACCGATTCCACCGGCACATCACAGAAAGCTGAGAGTTTTTCTTTTAACCCCGGTTGTAGGGGTAGATGACAACGACAGACTAACACATCCGGTTGAATACCGATCGATCTTAATTCCTTGACCGAGTGTTGCGTCGGTTTAGTTTTCATCTCCTTGGCCGCCGGAATCCAAGGAATTAGGGTAACGTGCATATAAACCACGTTATTTCGACCTACATCCTTCCTAAATTGCCTAATTGCCTCTAAAAAAGGCAGAGATTCGATATCTCCCACCGTACCACCAATTTCTGTGATGACAATATCGGGGTTGGTATCCTTGGCCACCCGGAGAATCCTTTCCTTGATTTCGTTGGTAATATGGGGGATTACCTGCACCGTTCCCCCCATATAGGCACCACGGCGCTCTTTATTCAATACCGCTTGATAAATCGAGCCAGTAGTCACGCTATTGAGACGGGAGAGTTCCGTATCGGTAAAACGTTCGTAGTGGCCAAGGTCGAGGTCGGTTTCAGCCCCATCATCGGTGACAAATACCTCTCCGTGTTGAAAAGGACTCATTGTACCCGGATCCACGTTGATATAGGGGTCTAATTTCAGAATTGAGACGGAATAATCGCGACTTTTCAACAATCTTCCCAAACTAGCGGCGACAATTCCTTTCCCAATACTGGAGACAACTCCCCCAGTAACAAAGACAAATTTACTCATAAAATTTTTCCTGCGATCGATTATACCTAGCAAGGGGTAAGAGTTTTCGGGATGGGGTTGACCCTGAGAGAAGCCGAAGGGCGGTGTCATTTTCCCAGATTTCATTATAACCGGAGGATCTATACCCCGATCCTCGTTTTAGCTCCCTCTCCAAAATCTATGGGACCACAGCTTCATCCCTCTTCAGTCGCCTTCATCCCGATCATCTAAATTTTCCGCTACAATCGAGAGTACTAAGACTCAGGCAATTGTAAAGTAATATTAATGATAGATTTTAATACTCTCGCTGAATTTTCCCGCAACTATTGCGTCTCGATTTGTGCCTTTTTAGTACCCGCTAACTTAGTAACCACCCTTTTAACGGTTCTTTTTCTCTATTTCGGTCGTCCTACCCGTCAAATCTTCCCCATTGCTTCCCTAGCTTTGTTGTTCGCTGTCACCATGTTTCTCCACGTCGCCACTTGGTTAATGATTGGTGTGGTTATGGCCCCCACTTTTATCCTCTTTGGACTGGGTTTAACCTGTTTTGTGATCAATTTTCAAGCCATCAGCGATCGCCAAAGCTTGGAACAGTTATTACACACCGGGGTTAGTCGTCTGGCCCGCTCTTTCAACTAAGGAAAAGTGCCAAGACTTCTCACTTCCCACTTCCCCCATAGTTGAACCAATAGGCTAATCTTGATGCGTCCAAGAGCGATGGGCCAGACGCAAACCCCAATCGAGCAGATAACCAATCGCGCCAATAACGAGAATCACCGCCATCAACTCTGAATAAGCGAGTCGATCGCGTGTATCGAGAATATAATAACCCAAACCCGCACTAACCCCCAGCATTTCCGCCGGGACAAGAACGATCCAGATAATACCGATAGCCAAACGGAAACCAGTTAAGAGATGGGAGAGGATCGCAGGCAGAATAATCTGGAAAACCGTTTCCCCTCGCGTAGCACAGAGACTGCGGGCTAAAGTCAACCAAGAGCGATCAACCGCATTAACCCCAGCAGCCGTATTGAGAAGGATCGGCCAGATGGCCGCCACCGTCAGCAAAAAATACACGGGTAGATCACCAATGCCCAAAACCATCACCGCTAAAGGCATCCAAGAAAGGGGCGAGATCATGCGTAGAAATTGAAATAGGGCCGACAAAGCCGATTCAAGGGAGCGATACAACCCGATTAATATCCCCAAAGGCACACCGATGGCACTAGCGAGAACCAAGCCCACAATAACCCGGCGGCAACTGGTGAGGATATGGGGCATAATCTCCCCCCCAACAAAAAGACGTAATAAAGCGACAAAAGATCGCTCAGGGGAAAAATCATTTAAAATCGCGTTTGAGTGCCATAGAGGACTGGTAAATAGCCACCAGAGCAATAATCCAAAACCGATACCCCATAAGGGTAGTAAAGCTCTTGGCGGGGAGGTCAAAGATTGTGACTTCATAGGTTCGGATTCTTAAAATTTGATCGTCTCGATGCGGGAGAGATTATTCGGTAAGCCGAAAGCTTTCGGTCCGCCCACCTGTTGCAAGGCATTACGGACAAAAGAGTCATCCACGAGATCCCGCGCCACCTGTCGGGGTTGCAGTTTTTGGAGAAAATCCGTATTTCCTTCTACCTGAGTGGTTTTGAGCAAGCGTACCAGTTCCTCCGTATAGGAAGGGAAAGGATAGGGCTGGAAATCGATCCGGTTGACCTGCCAGTCTGGATTCTCGATCGCTCCGTCTTTTTTATAGAAATTGCGATCATAGTAAGTAAGCGCCCGTTGCAATACTGGCAGCGGGTGAGGGGTATATTTTCCACCATCTTTAGAGAGAATCCGGGCCACTTCCGAGCGATTGCCCCGGGACCAGAGTTGGGCTTTAACGAGGGCGTTTACCACCCTCTGCGTCCATTGTTTCCGTTGCCTAATATCCTCCTCGTGAACAAAGACAACGCAACAGGCGTGATTCTTCCAGACATCGCCGGTGAAACGGAGCACCCTACCGGTTTTTAGATTTTCCGCCGCTGCGTTGAAAGGTTCAGCAACGATATAACCACCGATGCTCTTATTGGCGAGGGCTGATACCATATCCGGGGGCGGGAGAACCACTAGATTAACCTCGTTAGAAGCGATCGGCGCGTCTTTGGGTTTGCGAACTATTTTCAGCCCGTTACGTTGTAAGAGTTGTTGCAAGACCAAATTATGAATCGAATACCAGAAAGGAACCGCGATCGTTTTGCCTCCCAATTCCCTGGGATTTTCAATATCGGGAAGGACGGTGAGGGCTGAACCGTTGGTATGGTTCCAAGCGACGATTTTAGCGGGGAAATTGCGCGCGTAACGAATCCAGATCGAGGTGGGAAAAAGAACATGAATAACGTTCACCTGCCGAGCGAGAAAGGCTTCAACAATCTGCGCCCAAGAGCGGAATAGGCGCGGTTGTTCTGTAGTTAAACCTTCCGCTTGATAAAGTTTTCGCGAGTGGGCCACCAATAGGGGGGCGGCATCCGTAATCGGTAGATAACCGATTTTCACAGGCTGATCTTTGGCATTGGCGTGAACAGGGAGATTCCAATTATCGGCGGCGATCGCTGCCCCGAAGGAACTGGTAAACAGTGCCGAAAGTTTCAGGAAATCTCGACGGCTCATGCCGCAACAAGCACAATTATCGTGTAGGTTCATAGATTTACAGTGTCATCACAAGGGCTAATTCTTGAAAAATTGACAGGCGTAGATCACTCAAAAGCTTGGCTGACTCGAAACGGGGTTTCGGCATCGTGATCGTCCATTCTCGGCGGATGCCCACCGGATGACGGCCCATGAGAAGAACTCGATCGGCCACTAATAGGGCCTCGTCGATGTCGTGGGTAACGAGGAGAACCGTGCTGTTATAGAGAGCTATGACTTCTAGGAGGAGTTTTTGCATCTCGAAACGGGTGATCGCGTCGAGGGCGCTAAACGGCTCATCCAGGAGCAGGAGAGAGGGGCGGCGGGCGAGGACGCGGGCTAGAGAAACTCTCTGAGCCATACCGCCCGATAGTTGATGAGGATAGGCACGCTCGAAGCCCTCTAGTTTGACGCTTTTAACGGCGGTGTGAACCCTTTCGCGCAATTGCTGATGATCGAGGCGGGGCATCCGCTTTAATTTCAAACCAAAGGCCACGTTTTGCCAAACGGTTAACCAAGGTAAAAGGGCGGGGGATTGAAAGACGATCGAGCTGCGGATGTCTGGTGCTTGTAGGGGTCGTGAGTGCAATTGTATTTCTCCGCCATCGGCACTTTGCAAACCAGCGGCGGTAGCAAGGAGGGTAGATTTACCGCAACCACTGGCCCCGAGCAAACAAACCACCTCACCGCAGCGCACCTGTAGGTTAATATCCTCAAAAACGGTACGGTAGCCATGGCGGGTTTTATAGCGTTTATGGAGATTTTTTAGATTGAGGACGGGGTAATCCGTGGCGATACTCATTCCCTCACCCCCGCTCGCTCGAGTTCGCCAGTGAGAATTTTATCGGTAGAGGACTGACGTTGTAATTCTCTTTCCAGTTGAATCAGGCTCGGAGTTAACACTGGTAAAAAGGCGACCTCGCGCAGCCGTCGGGCCGTGTCGCTATTACGAAAATAGCCTTTTCCTCCCTTAATTTCCGCTTCTAACCCTACGGATTCCACCGCTAACCGGGTAATGTCCACTCTGAGGGTGAATAGTTGGCGTGTTCGTCCGAGATCGAAGCTTTCTAGGGTGCTGAATTGCTCGATTGTCTTTTCTAGACGAGTCAGACGCTCCCGGGCGAAGAAATAACGATCGCTGGCTACCGCTGCCTTTCCCCCTAAACTTTTCTCTGTCTCCGCGAGGGATTTACGCGTAATGCCAAGGGCCAGTCCGCATTGTAACAGCAAGAAACAGGGGCGGACTGAGGGTAAAAATTTTGCTGCTTCCAAGCTGATAATCCAGTCGTGAGATAACTGAACTCGATCGAATTCAAGGGTACTGGTGCGGGAAGCTTGTAAACCCAATAATTGTAGGTCTTCACCCCGTTTTAACCCCTCTGCGAAGGAGGGAAGGGCGAGGATAAGAGTTTCTCCCGATGTAGTTTGAGCGGCAACGGCCACTATAAATTCTCCCTTAGAGTCGAGGTTAGAGGCCCAGGGCAGGAAGCCATTAACAGTGACGTTTTCTCCCTCGATCTTTGCCTGTAAACGCAGCTCCTCGATCCCGCCGAGGTACTTCATGGCGTTGGAGAGTCCTGTGGCTCCGGCTATCTCTCCCTTGAGAACAGCAGGTAGAATTTTGTTTTGTAGGTAAGTGTTATTACTGGCGGCCAGATATTGAATGAAGACGCGCTGACACCAGAAAACAAAACCGGTGGTCAGGCAGCATTGGGACACAGAGGAGATCGCCTCTACTGCCTGTAATAAGGAGCCACCCCGGCCTCCTAAGTTTTCAGGTATAGCATAGCCGAACCAGCCCGATTCTCCTAGCTTGGTTAGGGCCCAACCGACGTTGAGATTAGCTGTACCGTTGTTGAGGTCAGTGGCTCTTTCTTCCAGAAAAGAAAGAATTTCGGAGCCTCGATCGAGCATAATTGTTCTCTCCTAGGGGTGAATATTTTCAATCGAGGTCAAACTATCTATAGGTGCGCCGACCACTTCTCTGGCTCTTTTTACCGCCGCTTCATCGGGACTATCGTAGAAACAGAGACATTTACTCAAGTCTTCGCAAACATAGGTACGCTCGAAACTGACTTCCGGCACTTGAGCATAAAGGGGGGTTTTCTCGGCTTTTCGTTGCAGGTAAGTTTCCATCGTTAGCCCCGGAGGTAAATTCCACTGTACTAGATAGTTGGCTTTGTCTTTGCGCTCTCGCACAGTGGCTAAGTCCTGCCCAATCAAGCGCATTTCCTTGATTAGTTGCCAACCTAGCCCAGCGTTTTCTAGTACTTGTTCGAGGGAGGCGCGATCGATCGCTTTGATAATCAGGAATAACCGCCCTTCTGTTTCACCGATTAGGGCTTCGATTAATTCTCCCTGGGATTTTGATGCCAGTGTGGCAATGCGCTCCAATATCTCGCTCACCTCTTCTTTTGTCCTTTCTTGTCGATCATCCTCTACTAGATATAGAGTCATAATTCATCTCAAATACATTTACAATACATTTGAGTTTAATGTCTTTGAGAAAAAAAAGCAATATTTTCAAGAGCCTCAAAACGAGGTGACACGGGAGGGGATGGTTCAAGACCGTTTCGCTCAAGTCGTGGCCAGAACCCTTGCCTTGGGTGATATGCGTAACCCGATTTTTTCGATAATCGCCCTTATCTGGCTGGATTTTTTTCAGCCAAAGACTTGACAAACTCCAAAATTTCTGCTAACCTTGTAGTAGAATGGGAATCCGTGTCGGCCTACGAACGCTCTTTTTAACCCTTTCTCAAGAATAAAAATTTTAACCCGAATTGCCGGTAGTAGCTAAACTAAGAGCAGTACCACGGGAAACGGTGACTATGGAAGTTATTTGTACGCGTCCCCACTGTCCGAGACCGCGTAATCAATGCCCAGACCTAGACGATAGCAATCGCTTAACCTCGATCGAGCAGAAATATTGTACTGCTTGCGGGATGCCATTAATTTTAGGGGGACGTTATTTGCCGGAACGTCTATTGGGAAAAGGAGGATTTGGGGCGGCATTTTTAGCAGTAGATCGTTATAGTCCCACAAGAGCTAGATGTGTAATCAAACAATTTCAACCTTCCGGTAATTTAAGTCCGCAAGCTTTAGAAAAAGCGAAAAACTTATTTTTTCAAGAAGCGCGGGTTTTAGAAGATTTAGGAAGAAAACATCGCCAAATCCCTGATCTCTATGCTTTTTTCCCTTTAACAGTCAAGAATCAATTAACGGGAGAAGAAGAGCAATTTTTCTATCTGGCCCAGGAATATATCGACGGTAAAAACCTAGAAGAAATTCTCCAACAGCAACAAAAACCCTTTCAAGAAAGTGAAGTTAAAAACCTTCTCCAAGAATTACTTCTTATCCTCAAATTTATCCATGAAAATGGTTCCATTCACCGGGATATAAAACCATCTAACATCATGCGCGACCAAAATGGTCGCCTCTATTTGCTCGATTTTGGGGCAGTAAAACAGGCTACCAATAATCCCAATAATACACAAGAGAAATCCACAACAATTTATTCAGCCGGATTTGCTCCTCCCGAACAACAATTAGGCAATCAGGTATCGGCAGCCACGGATTTATATGCCCTAGCAGCTACCTGTGTTATGCTCTTAACTAATCGCGATCCTGACGAGCTATACGATCCGCGAAAACAGGTCTGGAATTGGCAAAATTATGTCTCGAACATCAGTGCAGATTTAGCACGAGTATTCAATAAAATGTTACTGGCAAATCCGCTGGATCGATTTCAATCCTGTGAAGAAGTTTTAACCGCTTTAAATACACCTCCCCCATCTCCTCCACCTTCTCCAATTCCTCCACCTCCTCCAGCTTCTCCAGTGATTAGAAAAACTTCCCGCTTTTCTCTTGGGGAAACTTTCGCTAATGCTGCCTTTACAGGATTTGAGGGGACATTATTAGTAGTTGCCTTAAATAGTTTAGTCCCCTCGGCAGGAATTGTCATCGCCTTTATGATCTTAGGTGGCTTAGTTTTGGCATTATTTAAAAAAGTGATTGAAGGAAAAGATCTACCAATTATCGCAGCAATTACCCTCACCCTCCTCTTCTTTCTTTCGCGACTGCAAGGAAGCCTAAATTTTCCTGAAATTGCTATCATTGCCGTGATGGCAGCCATCGGAGCAATTGCTATTACCGCCTTTTTCCGGTTAATATATCAGATAATTTTGCGATTATTTTAAAACCCTAAAAGTTGCAAAATTATCATCACTACCGCCAGTAATCGTGCCACCGAGGTCTAAAATAGTTTGCAGATAGTCGAGGATTTCCTGAGAAATTAACTCTCCCGGCATCAAAACGGGAATACCGGGGGGATAGGGACAGATAACATCGGCACTAAGACGATCGAGGGCATTTTTCCGGGATACTATCTCTGTAGGGGCAAAAAAAGCCTTTCTAGGAGAAATAGCCGAATTTGCCGTGACTGGAGGAGGAGTGGGGGGTAAACTGGTAGAGCAAGGGGATTGAAGGCATTGAAAAGCAGTAATTAGGCGATTAATGTGTTCGCGATGATTGCCGATGGAGATAATAAAAGTAAGTTGGCTTAAAGTCGGTAATTCCGCCGTGACAGCGTATTTTTCTCGCAAAATATCGTCTATTTCGTAACCAGTTAAGCCAAAATCTTTGACGATTACCGTTAAACGAGTGCGATCGAACCAGTGACAACCCGGGATAGAATGGGGAAAGTCTAAAACAGAGATATTAGGGATTTTATCGAGTTCTTTTCGGGCAGTAGCGGCTAAATCGAGGGTTTTGGTTAGTAAATCTAGGCCTTGCGTCGCCATTTGCTTTCTAGCACTATCAAGGGAGGCGAGAAGCAAATAACTAGGGCTAGTGGTCTGAACTAATTGTAAGGCTCGATCGACTTTTTCGGAACTAATGCGATCGCCTTTTAAGTGTAACATCGATGCTTGAGTTAAGGCCCCTAAAACCTTATGGGTGGACTGAATAGCCATATCGGCGCCGAGAGAGAGGGCAGCCGGAGGTAAATCGGGATGAAAGGCAAAATGGGCCCCGTGAGCCTCATCAACGAGCAGCGGGATGGAATAATGATCGGTAATCTGGGCGATAGTTTCTAAGTCACAGCAAACCCCTTGATAGGTGGGAGAGACTACCATCACCGCTTTGGCATCGGGATGGAGTTTCAGGGCATTTGCGAGGGATTGGGGGGTTATATTTAAATTTAGATCGATAGTGGGATTATATTCGGGATTGATAAAGATAGGTTGCGCCCCGGAGAGAATTAAGCCCGAAATTGCCGATTTATGAATATTTCTCGCCAAAATAATTTTATCTCCCTCGTCGCAAGTGGCTAAAATCGCCGCAATAATGCCACAACTGGAACCATTGACCAAAAACCAGCTTTTATCTGCCCCAAATGTCTCGGCTGCTAAAATTTGCGCTTCTTTAATCACTCCCGTCGGGGCAAACAAATTATCAAGGTCGGGTAATTCGGGTAAATCGGCTTTAAAGACGTTTTTTCCCAGTAAATTACTTAAATCTTCCCCGATTCCTTCCCCCTGCTTATGCCCTGGAGCATAAAATGGTACATCTAAACTATTGACTTTTCTTTGCAGTTGTGCTAATAACGGAGCGGATTCTGACGAAGGCATTGTGGGAAGGGATTGGGAATTAGGAATTATGAATTATCAAGTGGGAAGAATAAATAAAAGCTGACTCCTGACTCCCCAAAAGGAAAACTTCGTAGCTCACCATTAAGATAACTGCTCTAACATCTCTAGGGACATTTAAGGCTTTTTGGTCCCTATGTCCACAGCAACAGTCAGACTTTTGGCTTTGTTGGTTGCCATTGAGAAATTAAGCGAGAATACCGACCATATTAAGCGGATTTCGCCGATAGCATATCTCTGGAAGAACGCCATCCTAAGTCTGATATAGCACGGGATAGCTTACGGTTTTAACCATTCCCGATGTGTTGAAATCTTCTAGAACTATCGTAGTGAAAAAGCCAATTAGGCAAGGGATTCTCCCACTTCTAAGAGGGGACAAAAGGGAAAATAGGGAGAAACCGTCCAACGATAGAATTTTTTGCTGCTGGTGGACTGGAGATTAAAACGCAGGGAAACAAAGGGGAAAAAGGGAGATACGGAACAATTCCAACTGAAAGCCGGCTTAGAAGTGGTATTATCGCCCTGCAAAGACCAAGCGGGGCATTGAAAAACCTCCAGGACGAGGGATTTTCCTTCATCGGTAACTTGAGCGCAGCTGCGACTAATGCCCGAAACCAAACAGAGACTATTACCGATACAATTGTCATTAGAAGCCACAATCAGGAGATTTTCCCCGGTGGTGGTTAGTTCAAAAGCGATAAAATCTCCAGCTTGCCAACGACTAAGGACTTGTCCCTGGGCATTCTGGTAGATAGCGCTGCAGTTTTCGGGATCGAGAAGACGATTACTATCGGGGTCTAAGTAACCGCAAACCTTGCCCATCAGACGAGTTCCATCCTGAAACCCATACACCCAATCAAAGGTATTGATGTTAGCGGCCTTTTGATTGTTTTTGTTAACCAATAGTAATCGATCGCTGACCACGGTTATTAATTCTCAATAAAACTAAGCTTCTCTTGATAACAAAGGTATCACTAAATACTAATTTGCCAAGGAAAAGATTTATTAATCTTAACTTGTCGGCCCCGGGGGAGAGTGAACTGGTCAGCTTAAATCAAGGCCAAAACCTGCTATCTTATGGGGAGACAAAAATTATCTAGATCTTGTTTTAGCGAGTGGTAGTAAGGGCATGGCGTACAAGCGGGTATTATTAAAACTGAGTGGGGAGGCCCTGATGGGCAATCTCGGCTATGGGATCGACCCGATGGTGGTTTCCGCTATCGCTCAGGAAATCTCCGAAGTGGTTGACCAAGGCATCCAATTGGCGATCGTGGTCGGTGGCGGCAATATTTTTCGCGGGGTGAAAGCCGCCTCGGCCGGCATGGATCGGGCTACGGCCGATTATATTGGTATGATAGCAACAGTCATGAACGCCATGACCTTGCAGGATGCCCTAGAACGAGCGCAAGTACCGACCAGGGTATTAACGGCGATCGCTATGCAGGAATTAGCTGAACCCTACATCCGCCGGCGGGCCATCCGTCATCTGGAAAAAGGTCGGGTGGTGGTTTTCGGTGCGGGATCGGGTAATCCTTTCTTTACCACCGATACCACGGCAGCCCTGCGCGCTGCCGAAATCGATGCGGAAGTGGTGTTTAAAGCGACGAAAGTGGATGGGGTTTATGATTCCGATCCCTCTCACAACCCTAACGCGCGACGCTTTCAAAGTCTCACCTACGGTCATGTGCTGACCCATGATCTGCGGGTGATGGACGGAACTGCGATCGCTCTGTGCAAGGAAAATAATATCCCGATAGTCGTTTTCGATCTGTCGGTGACAGGTAATATTGTTCGCGCTGTCAAAGGTGAACCCGTTGGAACATTGGTAGGAGGATTCTGTGAAGTTAGCTGAAGTTCAAGACCATATGCAGAAAACCGTCGAATCAACCCAGAGAGGTTTTAATACGATTCGTACTGGCCGGGCAAATGCTTCTCTTTTAGATCGGATCATGGTGCAGTATTATGGCATGGAAACTCCCCTCAAGTCCCTGGCCACTATTAGCACTCCCGACGCAACCACGATCGCTATTCAACCCTTCGATCGTACCAGTATGGGGGCGATCGAAAAGGCGATTTCTCTCTCGGACGTGGGTTTAACCCCCAGTAATGACGGTCAGACCATTCGTTTGAATATCCCTCCCCTCACTAGCGATCGCCGCAAGGAATTGGTCAAATCGGTGGCGAAATTGGCCGAAGAGGGAAAGGTGGCGATCCGCAATATTCGCCGGGATGCGATCGATGCTATCCGTAAACAGGAGAAAAGTCACGAGATTTCTGAGGATGAATCCAGGGATTTACAGGATCAGGTGCAGAAATCCACCGATAAATTTATCGCCAAAATCGAGGATTTATTAGCGACAAAAGAAAAAGATATCATGACGGTTTAAGTTTTTTTCTACTCAGGGATAGAACAGGCTTTTTGTCTGTTCTATTTGGCTTTTTATCTCTATTTAAAAGGTATAGAGGAGTGGGAAGGTTTGGGGATGAAGTCTTTCAGTATCGTGGGCATCTCAGGTTATCGAAAATTCGGGTTTAAAACCCCCTAGTTTTATGATGGGGTAATGTGCTTTTGCTTACACTGATTTTTGATTTTTGGGAGTCATATAAGACAAGACAGTAATTCCTGGTAAAGGTCATCGAGCAAAGAATTTATAGATTAGTAAGAAAGAGTCCATTTTTCTCTAAAAATAGGAAAAACTCATCTTGCTTAAAAAAATATTCGGGAAATTATGAAAATGAAACGCTATCAACTTCTTCAAGAAAAACGAGAGAATATTATAAAAATTGCTCGAAAACATGGAGCATTTAATATTCTAATATTTGGATCAGTTGCCAGAGGAGAAGACGGTAATGACAGTGATATTGACTTTTTAGTAGAAATGGAACAAGGGCGCAACTTATTAGATAGAATTGGTTTAATTCAAGACTTAGAAGATTATTTAGGCTGTAAGGTTGATGTGGCTACTATTAACAGTTTACGAGATTGTTTTCGGGAAAGAATCATGAAAGAGGTGATTCCTTTATGAATGATGACTTAATTTATTTAGGTGATATTTTAGACAGAATTGAACGAATCGAATCTTATACACAGGAGGGAAAAGACAGATTCTATCAATCTTTATTAATTCAATCATCAAATTATTGCCAATGAAAAGAATTACAATTAGTTGACAACATGGAGGTTAAACAAGTGAATCAAATTATTTGTATCGGCGATTGCATTGCAGGAAAAACACATCTTTGTCTAGAAATTCTTAATCCTGATGGTCATTATATCAAAGTTGTAGAACCCGATTATAAATTCATGAAATCTTTTATACTTGACGATAGAGGAATTACAATAGCCGGAACAAGAAACGGAGGAAAATGCGGGTTTTCTGAAACATATATGGAGTTTAAGGCTTATTTAACAGCTGGTCTTCAAACAATTGACTTAGATATAATTGATACATTAGGAGAAATTTGGCGAAAATCTTGGCAAGATGTTCATGATGAGATGTGGCAAGAAACATTAAATAAAATTCAGACAGCAGATGCGGTTTTAGTTATTTTAGAACCTTATCGAGAGATTATTAATCCTGAAAAAGACAATCTAGATCATTTTATTACTCGTCAACAATGGATCAAAAGATTTGAAAAATGGGTTGACTTTTTGCTCAAAGAATGCTCTCAAGTTTCTCACTTATTAATCTGTTTAAATAAAGTGGATCTCTGTCCGATTAATCTCACGGAAGAAGCTAAAAAACTAGCTTATGATCCTCATTATCAATACCTTAATTGGCAAGAAAAAGACAGTTATGTTTATCATCGTTATTTTACCCCCGTACAGTCTCAAATTCAACGACTAAATCAGCATCGAAAAAAGGCTGCACGTTTCTTTATTACTAGCATTTATCAGCGAGATTTACTAGAACTTCCGTTAATTTATATCAGTAGTTATGTAAATTTCTCTTAATTATTTCAAGACAACTTTATTATACAATGCTATAGGCGATCGCTTTGATTTAATTCCTCAAATATAGCGTTATTGGTTGTGTACGGGTAAAATGCTATGATCAGGAAAGAAAATTTTCATCAATGACAAGTATTATTTATTAGATTGCAGGGTGTAACTATCTAATATTTTTTTTATTTTCTTCAAGATAATTAAACCAGTTAATTAAATCAGATTGAGAGGTAAAATCTAATAAAGCTTCTCCTAAATCTTCTAATTGTTCTAAAGATAATTCTTGAATTTTGTTGACCCAATCAGTTGAAATATTACCAACTCGGCGATTAATTTGTTTAAGAATTAGATTGGCTTCGCCTTTTTTAAAGCCTAAAATCTCACCTTCTGTGATTCCTTTAGCGAGAATTTCTTGATAAATAACCGATTCCTTCATAATTTCCTCCTTGAGTAATCTTTTAATGATAGATTGATTTAAAACTAACCCTGCAATAATACCAGTTGAGGCAGCAATGTTATTTCTCTCTATGTTATCAGAAATTTTTTCAATTTGACGAGCTACTTGTTGTAATACTTTTTCTGGATTATCAGTTTGAGACAACACCGCAAACGGAAGTAAACCTGATACATCTAGAAAAGTTTCACTGGGAACTTCCCAGAGTCTAACTACATTATAACGATGTTGTAGTTCTAATAACTCAAAGGTATTAATTTTGACAGCAGCAGATTGATTTTTTCTCAGATAAATAACCACTTGATAAACTCTTTTTCGAGGAAACCGACGATAAATCCTCAGACGATAATCAGCCATTCTAAAAGGAATATCTTCTTTCGGATCTGTCTGAAATTCGATGTGAAGAATTAAGTCTTCTGATTGTAAAAAAATCAAACTATCTACTCTAATTGGATCTAGCAGTAACTCAGTCGGTTCCAACTCGGTTAATGTAATCGGTTCTCCGATTAACCAAGTGGCTATATCCCTTGAAAAAAGTGACGCTAAGATTCGACAAACATTATCATACATTCTTTCATCATATCATAAATTAGTCTCATTGTAGAATTTGCCATCTCAATTGTTAAGCAACAATCGACCAAATAAGTCGAGTTTGTAACTATTCTAATTGCTAGTATCCCTTAAAATTCTTATAGGCAAGTGTATCACAAAATTGGCCAATTGCCAATAGCGTTTGACATCCTCTGCACCCAGGGTGAGGATGTCAAACAATCATCAAAAATAGCAGAGGTTGCCCCTTAGTTATATAATGAGATCACGGCTAATTTGATTGGCTATCGATCCTATTCATGTCTATCTCCCCACCCCGTTCCGGTTACACTTTACCAGTTTTTGCCTGTGCCAGTGCGATCGCATCTCTCCAGCATCTCCACGGCGAAAATGAGCTAAATTCCGTTACTTTTAATCTTTTAGAACCGCCAGAAGCCGTTACAATTGCCATCGAACAAGTTGCCCGACTCAACCCCGATGCTGCCCTAGCCATCACCCGCAGCGATCCGGGGGACAATTTAGATTTAACTAGAAATACCCCTATATGGGCGTTAGTAGAAATAAAGACGGGTAATCAAGAGATAGAGATTCAAGGCGGCGAAGGAATCGGCCTACAGATTGATAATGGTGGAAAATCAGCTATTTATAGTTATGCCCAGCGTCTGCTGCAAGAAAACCTCAGACCCCTGTTACTGCCCCAAGAAAGCATCAAAGTGACGATTATCCTGCCGGAAGGCAAAAAACTGGCCACAAGGACTTCTAACGCCGCTTTTGGGGTGGTAGAGGGATTATCTTTGTTGGGTACCACTGGCATTTCCCAACCCCTGAGCGCTCCCGGACAGTTGGAAATCTTTCGCGAGCAATTAAAAATTTTATCCCGTCGTTTCGATCGCTTGGTGTTTTGTATCGGGGAAAATGGCTTAGATTTAGCCACTCAAATGGGCATTAATCCTGATATTTTGGTAAAAACAGCCAATTGGATCGGGCCGATGTTATTAGAGGCACAATTACAGGGAATCTCTGAAATTCTTTTGTTTGGTTATCACGGTAAATTAATTAAACTTGCCGGGGGAATCTTTCAGACTCACCATCATCTGGCCGATGGTCGTCGGGAAATTCTCACCGCCTACGCCGCTAAAATGGGTTTAGCTACCCCCCATCTCCGGCAAATTTTTGACAGTAGCACCAGCGAAAACGGTCTGGAATATCTGCGTCAATTAGACCAGCAAACGGGCGATAATTGGGTGGAACGCATCTATGGAGAAATGGCTAATACTATTGATCGCCGTTGCCAAGAATACGTTTATAACCACAGTAACGGTCATCTTGGGGTCGGTTGTATTTTATTTGATCGCTCTCGTTCTTTGATCAGCAAAAGCGAAAATGGCCTTAAATTTTTGCAAAATCTATAAGTTACTCCCCAGTGACCGTGCTATGATCGTGGGAATATTTAGTTTTAAAAAATGAAACTAATAAGGCTAGACTATTATAGCTTATTTTCAGAACAATAGCCGATTTAGGTTACAAATCTTTAACCTTTTCCTGCCAGTTTCTTTTTTTGATCGCAGTGACAACTCAAACCCCCCTTCCTACCCCTCAAGAGACTTTGCCCTCAGAGTCCTTCACTAATAGCCTTAATCGTCAAATAATCATCATTCTTGACTTTGGCTCCCAGTATTCTGAATTAATCGCCCGCAGAATCAGGGAAACGAACGTTTACTCCGAAGTTCTCTCCTATCGTACCAGTGCCGAACAATTGGCCCAAATCAACCCGAAAGGAATAATTCTTTCGGGCGGTCCCAATTCCGTCTATGATCCGGGGGCGCCCCACTGTGATCCCGAAATTTGGAATTTAGGTGTACCCATCCTCGGAGTTTGCTACGGGATGCAATTGATGGTACAGCAGTTAGGGGGCAGGGTAGAACGGGCAAAACGGGCCGAATACGGCAAAGCATCCCTATTTATCAACGATCCTACCGATTTATTAACCAATGTCGACAACGGTTCCACCGCTTGGATGAGTCACGGGGATTCCTGCGTGGAATTGCCCCCAGGTTTTCAAATTCTCGCTCATACCGATAATACCGATTGTGCGGCCATTGCCGATCACCAGAAAAAACTCTTTGGAGTGCAGTTTCACCCGGAAGTTGTCCATTCTGTGGGAGGAATCGCCTTAATTCGCAATTTCGTCTATCATATCTGCAAATGCGAACCCACTTGGACCACGGAAGCTTTTGTCGAGGAATCGATCCGAGAAATTAGGGCAAAAGTGGGCGATAAGCGAGTTTTATTGGCTTTATCTGGCGGTGTGGACTCCTCTACCTTAGCATTCTTGTTGCATCGAGCGATCGGTGATCAACTAACCTGTATGTTTATCGATCAGGGATTCATGCGTAAGGGTGAACCAGAACGATTAATGCAGATATTTAACGAGCAATTCCATATTAGAGTCGAGTATGTCAACGCTAGAGAGCGATTTTTAGCGCAAGTGGCCGGTGTCACCGATCCCGAAGAAAAGCGCCGTCGTATCGGCCATGAATTTATTCAGGTGTTTGAAGAAGAATCGAATCGTTTGGGACCCTTTGATTATCTGGCCCAAGGAACTTTATATCCCGATGTGATTGAATCGGCCGATAGTAATGTCGATCCCAAAACCGGGGAAAGAGTCGCGGTTAAAATTAAAAGTCATCATAACGTTGGTGGACTGCCGAAAAATCTCCGGTTTAAATTGGTCGAACCCCTGCGAAAATTATTCAAGGATGAGGTGAGAAAATTAGGTCGATCGATCGGTCTTCCGGAAGAAATTGTTCGTCGTCAACCTTTCCCCGGCCCTGGTTTAGCGATTCGCATTTTAGGGGAAGTCACCGCAGATAAATTAAATATTTTGCGCGATGCAGATTGGGTGGTGCGCGATGAGATTAATAAGCAGGGAATGTATCACGATTTCTGGCAAGCTTTCGCGGTTTTATTGCCTGTCCGCAGTGTGGGAGTGATGGGAGATCAACGCACCTACGCTTATCCTATTGTCCTACGTTTAGTCAGCAGTGAAGACGGAATGACTGCCGATTGGTCGCGGGTTCCCTATGATTTATTGGAGACAATTTCTAATCGCATTGTCAATGAAGTTAAGGGAGTTAACCGCGTGGTTTATGATATTACTTCTAAGCCACCCGGAACTATAGAATGGGAGTAGTATTGAATTATTGATTGATTGTTATTCCCGTCCAAATATTGGGGCGGGATTTTTGCAGAATAGACAATTGAGGAGATTAATTACTACCATGGCACAGTTAGAGATGTTGGAAGAAAGAGAAGAGGTGGATTTTGCGGAAGAAGAAGAAGATATTGAAGGAGAATCAGCAAACCAAAAAAAGCTACAACTCAAAGAAATCTCCGAGACTGTTGTTGCTGGAAGTGATTGGACTACCGCAACGATCCGCGATCAATTAACTCGAGAAAATATTCAACTCAATCCGCGCTTTCAAAGACGAGATGCTTGGAATATTACTCGTAAAAGTCGATTTATTGAATCCCTAATTCTAGGGTTTCCAGTCCCACTGATTGTCTTAGCTGCTAATAATAAGGAAAAAGGTAAATTTATCGTTCTTGATGGCAAACAACGCCTACTAACAATTTTACAGTTTTATGGTGACAGTGACACACCTAATAATAGTTTTACTTTAAAAGATTTAGAATTTCTAGATAATCTCAATGGCTGCCAATATCAAGATCTAAAAAATGACTTCAATTTAAATGATTTCTTAGACCAACTGGATAATCAAACTATCCGCACGATTGTTATCCGTAATTGGAAAACGGAGAGTTTCCTCCATAAAATTTTTCTGCGTCTCAATGTGGAAAATACCCCTTTGTCTTCTCAAGAATTAAGACAAGCATTACACCCAGGGGGTTTTATTAATTTTTTAGATGATCGAGCGATCGAAAGTCAAGCATTAAAGAAAATATTTAAATCTTCCTATCCCGATTTCCGGATGCGCGACACTGATACACTATTGCGTTATGTAGCTTTTCATTATTATTTATCCGATTATCGCGGTGATGTTAAGATACTTCTAGATAAAACCTGTCAAAATTTCAATCAAGAATGGGAAAAACGCTCAGATGAAATTATCAATGTTGTTGATCAATTTGAAAAAGCTGTCCAAACAACAATTAATATTTTTGGAGAGAAAAACTTTTCTCGTCTCTGGTTATATAAAGAAGGAAAGTATCGAAGTCAGTTCAATCGAGCAATTTTAGATGTGATGGTTTTTTACTTTTGCGATGATCTAATTAGAGCAGCTGCCGAGAAAAACAAAGAACAGATAGAAAATGCTTTTAAAGAATTATTATCTAACCCTGACAATGAATTTAGGAACTCAGTAGAAAAAACTACTAAAAGTATTAGAGCAACTTACAATCGTTTTAATTTATGGGGTCAAGCTTTATCAAAAGTATTAGATATTAACTTCAATATTCCTCAGATGGAAGACAATCGTATTATTTTTAAGGGGTTAAGATAGTTAGTTTTTTTACTATGCCGAAATCTCTAAGATTTAGACAACTAACCAAAGAATTGAATCGACTAAAAAAACAATTCCTACCTCGTAAATTTAGCGAGATAAATGAATATTCTGAAAGACAATTAGCTTTAACTTTTGCCTATCGAGTTTTTGCTCATGCTGAGATTGAATCTTATCTTGAAGATCGAGTTTGGGATACAGTACAGACAGCAAAAAATATCTGGGATAATCAAGGTAAAGCTAGTGGAGTTTTGTTATGTGTAATCGCTTTTTCTGGTCAAGAAATGGAAGCTCCTCCCGACACCCTTACTCCTCTTAAAGGTAAGAAAAATCTGCCTGAAGATAAACTAAAAATAACTAAAAAAATTGACATAGTGATTAGATGTTTTAAATCAGTTATCGATCAAAATCATGGGATTAAGGAAACTAACCTATTAAAATTACTCTTACCAATCGGCATCGATAGTGATGACTTAGATAAAGTTTGGTTAGCCAATATGAATACTTTTGGAGAAGAACGCGGTGAAATCGCTCATTCTTCGGCAATAAAAACGAAAAAACCGCCTAACCCTGCCGACGAATTAGAAAGAGTTAAACAAATTATTCAAGAATTAGAGAAAGTCGATCAATTGATTACTAATTTGCTCAAGTAATTCCACTCTTAATAAAACTTAAATTGTTAATTATATCAGAAATACAGTATAATAAAAGGCAGACAATAGAGAGCTAATCATCAAAGTGAAACATAGACCAATTGCGATCGATTTATTTGCCGGCTGCGGTGGGATGTCCCTTGGTCTAGAAGCGGCGGGATTTGATATTGCTGTAGCGGTGGAGTTTGATGCAGTCCATTCCTTGGTTCATCATTTTAACTTTCCCTATTGTCAAACTATTTGCCGGGATATAGCCAAAGTAACAAGTAGAGAAATATGGGAATTATTAAAACTAAAAGGCTATGCCACCGATGTTAGTTTAATTGCCGGTGGTCCCCCCTGCCAAGGTTTTTCACTGATTGGTAAACGACAAATAGATGATCCTAGAAATTCTCTTGTATTTGAATATCTGCGGATTGTAGGGGAAATTAAACCAAAGTATTTTATCTTTGAAAATGTCCCCGGCATGGCGACGGGTAAACATAAACAATTTTTAGAGGAGTTAATCTCTGAATTTGAAGCTATTGGCTATGCAATCAATCAGCCAATTAAAATCCTTGATGCCAGTGAATACGGCGCACCACAAAAGCGCAGAAGATTAATCTTAATTGGTAGTCGAAAAGACGTGACGATGGCTAAATATCCCCTGGCAAAGACCGTCGATTTGAACTGGGCCAAAAAATCAGCTTTTACCAGCGTCTATGATGCGATTTCAGATTTAGAATTAATACCGGCCTTTATCGATACTGATTTAGGCATACCCGCATCAAAATTAGATTATAGTGGTAAGAGGAAAAAATATTCAGTGCAGCCAAGGGATATTTTTAAACTTTGCCATCAAAGAACAGTAGATACAAAAATCTATGGACATATAGGCTCAGTTCATACCCAAAGATCAATTGATAGATTTATCTTAACCGAACCGGGTACAGTGGAACCAAAAAGTCGCTTTTTCAAGCTTTCTCCCACTGGTTTATGTAACACTCTCCGGGCCGGAACTAATAGTGATAAAGGGGCCTATACTGCTCCTAGACCCATTCACTATTCTATTCCTCGTTGTATTACTGTACGAGAAGCCGCCAGATTACATACATTCCCCGATTGGTTTCAGTTTCACCGCACAATATGGCATGGTTTTCGTGAGATTGGTAACGCAGTTATTCCGCTATTATCGAAAGAACTTGGCTCCTCTGTGATGGGAGCAATGAATATCAATA
Organism: Microcystis aeruginosa NIES-2549; assembly: GCF_000981785.2. Classification (NCBI taxonomy): domain Bacteria; kingdom Bacillati; phylum Cyanobacteriota; class Cyanophyceae; order Chroococcales; family Microcystaceae; genus Microcystis; species Microcystis aeruginosa. The sequence continues at coordinate 2,754,286 of NZ_CP011304.1, forward strand.
CCGCTAATCTCAACCGAGTTATTTTAGAAAAAATGCCCGAAGACTTATTGCTGTATAATATGTCTCAGGCATCAAACTATTGGGGAATCTCTGACGATGTTATCCCGAAAAGAAAACGAGGTGTCTCTCAGAGATAGTACGATTAACTGCCAATCGAACTTGACAAACTCGCTCCCATCTTCTCACTCTCCTATACTTTTTAAACAGGATTTACTATCATTTTTATTATTCGGGAACCGTCCACCAAGCGAGAGCAAAAGCTTGTTCTTTCTCGTTAACTTGTTGACGATATTGAACCCGAATTTTATACTTTCCAGAGATGGGGACAGGACAAAAAATATGCTCTAAACTATCACTATCACTCAGGGAAGCACAGGTGTATTTAACATTATTATCCTCTTGAGCAGGTAACAGATAAACATCTAAATTATTCAAGCCGCGATCCTGGAAACTTTCATCGATATCATAGAGATTATTGCGATTAGTATCGATTAGTTCTACCAAACGATCCCAAGCTAAAGTTATCGAAACAAAACTATTAGCTTTTAAGGGCTTCTCTAGGGCATAATCTTGATAACTATTAGCGGTAACTGTAGCGTAATCCCAACCAATGGCAGGAATAGATTCTGTGGCGGACCATTGACCATTACTAAACTGTTGGTAGGCGCGAAAAGTGTTAAGATGTCCCGTCCCCATCTGCATATCTAAAGGAATTTTCGGGTTCTTATAAGCATCAGACTCTAACCAAGTTTTTTGGTCTTTAGTTAAGACTGTCCGTCTCATACCTAACCGTAACCCATCCCCCGTATCTTTAATTTTATCGGCAGCATTAAGCATTACTGCCTTCATCACTTGATGATGACGAGAATCGAGACTCCAATGGGGATTTTTTTGATTAATTTGTTGATCGCCGTATTCTTGTAAAAGCGCCACGGATGCCGTAATATGAGGAGCGGCGAAACTGGTGCCACTAACAGTATTTAATTTACCTTTGAGGTCATAAAGCTCTATTTTATTGCCGGGGGCAACTAAATTAATTGACCGCCGCAAACCATCATTAATTTCCCGTTTAATTAAACTGCGACCAATACCCACCGGTAAAGCACTAATATTAGCAAAATCAACTTTAGTAAATTTTCCTTCTCTTTTGGCTGTATAGGCGGTAGTAATGCCGTTAAAATGATCGGTGGGAATGGGAATTCCTCCCTTACCTTGATTACCGGCAATTACATAAAGAACATCATCAACTCGCGATGACCAATCAACACATTGAGTTAATAAAGCTTGACCATCTAATTTTGGTTCCTGTCGCTGATCTCTTTGCAAAGATTCCCCAAAACTAAAGTTAATTGCTCGCACATCACCGCTATTTTGTCGGGCAATATTTTGACTGGTAAGACATTCTTCCGGTTGTCCGCCGCGTCGCAAAGAACCCACCGCCCCCGAATATAATCTCGCTTTTGGGGCCACTCCGGGGATTTTTTTATCATCACTGACCATCACCGTTGCCACCATAGCGGCGTGATTATCGAGATAGGTGTTGGGTTTGGCAATTTGATCGCGAAAAAAAACACCAGCTAATTTATAGGGAGGCTGCCAAGCTGCCACTTTATCATAACCGAACTGAGCCGGTCGGCCGATTTCCACTTGACCAATGGCAATTTTTCGCCCTAATAAATTATAGGGTTCCCCCCGCAGGCGATCGGCATAAATTCCCTGTTCACCGATGGAATTAGAAAGAACTAGGGAAGGAAGCAGAATTATCGTTACTACTAACCCGACGACAAACCAAAACCCTCTTTTCATCATCAGCAATCCTGCGGCGGTAAGGTGATATCGATCCATTTTAAGACAGAAATCTCAGAAAATAGCGAAATCTCTTTTTTTTGCTAGGTGGGATGGTAATAAAAAGCCACGGACAAAATTAAATAGGTGGCTAGTAATAGGGTTCCATCTAACCAATTGGAACGACCAGTAAAGCTGATTAAATTAGTGACAACCACCGCTACAATTAAAGCCACCACGTTAAAGGGATTAAAGTTTAAATCCATCGGTTGCTGCCAAAATTGACCGATAAAAACTAATAAAGGAGCCACGAATAAAGCCACCAATAAACTATCCCCCATCGCCACGGAAACCGTTAAATCCATCTGATTTTTTAGGGCTAATTGAGTGACGGTAACTATTCCAGAAACATCGCTAATTAAAGGAATAAAAATCACCCCGATAAAGAGAGGAGTGAGATTAAATCCTTCCATAACCGATTCCACTACATTAACAAATAAATCTGACTCATAGGCTACAGCTACGGTGGAAGTAAGCAGCACAAGTAACCAAATCCACACTTGAGCTTTTTCTTCCTCACTAACCTGATTGTCGGGGGTATTTTCGTTACTTAATCCCACTTCGTAGAGATAGCTATGGGTTTTGAGGGAAAATAATAAAGTTAACCCGTAAACTATTAATAAAACCGTAGCGGTGACTAGGGAAAGACTGAGAATATCGGCAACTTCCACCACGTTAGAAGTATATATTACCAAAGTTGGTAAAGCGATCGCTATTACTGCTAAAGTCATGGAAGAACCATTTACCCGCGCTAAAATCGGTTTAAATTCTTGCTCTTTGTAGCGAATTCCTCCCGTGAGCATTCCCATGCCCATAAATAATAATAAATCGCTGAGAATACTACCGGTAATACTGGCTTGTACGATGTCCACCAAGCCTTTTTTTAAGGCAATTAAGGCAATAACTAAAGTGGTAGTATTACCGAAGATAGCATTAACTAATCCTCCCAAAGTTGGCCCGGTGACTACGGCAACCCTTTCGACAGCCGTACTTAACCAAATTGACAGGGGAATGATCGATAAAGCGGCAGTGATAAAAATAGCTTGATCTCCCCAATTAAGACGACTAGCGACCACCGATAGGGGAATAAATAATAGGAAAGCAAAGGAGACAATTTTTCTTAAATTCATGGGTTATTAATGGCGATTTCTCCCACCATTCCCGCTTCGGCATGACCCGGAATAGTACAGATTAATTTATACTTACCAGTTTTGAGAGGAACTATGACCCATTCTGCCTGTGCATTAGGTTTTAATTCTAGTTCGTGAATTGCCCCTTTAATCTCCACTTTTCCCGCTTCAACTTTCTGCGTCCAACTAGCATCAGCGAAGTCTTTAGCGGTAAAATAATGTTTAGTGGGACTGGGATTATCGAGGATTAATTTGTATTTTTGCCCAGCAATAAAGTCTAATTGACTAGGAAAGAATTTTAATTCTCCTTGCCCGGAGCCTAGACTAATTTTAACTTCTAGAGGGGCGGATCCGGCAAAGGCCGGAAAAGTTACTAACCAACAACTAATTAAAACTATTACTACTGCCACAAATTTTTGATAGATATCCTTGGCATGGAAGTAGGGACTAGAATTCATTTTGCTCCTCCAGCTTATAATAGAGAAAATCCGGCGGCTTTGACGATAATTTTAGAACAAGTGGTGATTCTTTCCGGCTCTCTTCCCTTCCATTCCCTAAAAGTCCCTTGGCCACTGTTCAAACCGCGGGACTTCTAGCCACTGTCAGTTAAATCGACAAAATTAATCTAAGCTATCGGGAGAATGGGGATAAAGTTGTTCTGCTTCTGGACAATCTTCCGAGACATTAATATCAGGATTCGTCCGCGACACCGATGCCAGTTTTCTGCTCACCGCACCGATACTTTCTAAACGCACCATTTCTTCCCAAGAACTAATTTCGTCTTCTTCTTCTGTTTCGTAGCGAATGGTGACGAGATCGCTTTCTAGATCGACAATACGAGCATTATCAATCCATCTTTGCTGATCGCGCAAGAAAATGCAGACTTCCTGACCATCCATACAGAATTGATAAATCTTGCGGTGTAACATAAATTGCTCCTAAACAGCTTCTTTTGTTGGATTTAACTAACGGGAAGTGAAAAAATGCCAATCTCAGCAATAGCTCAAAAATTCCCGCGGATAACACAAAAGGGAGAAAAATTCCGCTAGTAGTGGCAAAAATGGGAAAGAAAAGTCAGGTTTCCGGTTTGGGGCTACGTTCTTTAAAGACATCGATTCGATTAATAGACGGCCTCGGCGATCACTAAAAAATCGCCCTTATAGAGTCATTGTGACATAAATTTTCACTTCCTAACAGTATCTGTGGATGGAATGGGGAAATGGGGGAATTTCACCCAAAACCCTAAAACCCCAACACCTAACACCGATGCTGATTTAAGTAGCTGGTTATAATTAAATTAAAAATGGATTTTGCCTTTAATCCCCCCTGCCCCCCTTGATCAGGGGGGTGCCGATAGGCGGGGGGATCCCCCCTGCCCCCCTTGATAAGGGGGGTGTCTGACAACTTTTAACGCCTACCTACTTAAAATAGCCATCATCTTTTCGGCCACCGCTGCTGTTTGTTCGAGCATGGCAAAATGACCACAACCGGATAACTCAATCACGTTGCCGCCAGTTTCAAACAAGGGATGAAAACTGGCCAGATGGTTAACGTACTTAACTTCCATAATCGTATCCTCTTTCCCCGCCAGAAAATAGACCGGTTGCGGGAGACGGGAGACAATCTGGGGTAAAAGATGAACTTCGCTGATAGTGGTGGTTTCCAAAAGTGATCCTAGGGCTGCTTGGTAATCGGCCCGGACAAAATCAATCACTCGCTGTTTGCCCCATTTTTTACTTAGGGTTTGCTTGACCATCATCCGCGAGAATAAAACATCAATCAAGGGAACACTAGGCAACCAAGGCGGTCTTCTCTGTAAAATCTGTCTTCCAGCTTCCCGAAATCGCTCAAATTCCTCCTTTAGATAGATGCCGCCGCCGGCATTCATACAGATTACCCCTTTAATGCGTTCAGGACAGATATCCGCGGCCCACAAAGCCACACTGCCACCGAGGGAATGACCGACTAACCAAGCAGCATCGAGGTTTAAGCGGTTAAGAAGGGTGATAACGTCTTGGGAGTAGGATTCAAGATTATAACTACTAGGAGGACTGTTAGAGGTGATTTTTTGGGAGTCGCCAAAGCCCCGGAGATCGTAAACTAGACAGGGATAATCTGGGGAGAGAATATCTACCAAAGGCTGCCAGTAGTGACGACTCAGCAGCCAACCGTGTATAAAGACTAAAACCGGTTTATCCGCTCGGGGCGAAAATAACTCGTAACTGTGGGATACTCCCGATATGTCGATGGTAGGCATATAATCAATCTCAACCTAAATTAAACCGTTGATAGGGGTTACTAGGAAAACTTCTAGGGAAAAATAACTGTATTTAGCCTTGTTTATAGAGCAGAATCAGGGAAGCTTAGGATATTCCCCCCTATAGCTGATGACTAACCGCTATAGACAATTTCAAAAGCTTCTACTTAAAGTATAAAACACTGGAGATACCTCTCTAAAATAGGATAAAAACCCTAGACCAGGATTCATCTATGAAATGCGATCGCTTTTTGACTTTTTCCCTAGTGTTAAGTCTGGGATTAGCTTTTCCCCCCTCTTTACCCGCTCAAAATCCCCCCGCTACCACCTTTCAACCAGGTCCTTGGCAGCCGGTTGCGAGGGTGAATATCAGTCGTCCTGTGGAGATTAAAATTATCAATCAAACCGATATTGACCTCAATTATGACCTATCGGCCAATATTGATTCCTCTCCCCAATTATTATCTCCTGGTACGGAGACAACTCTAAGAGGTTTGGTAATTCCAGCATATATTCTGATTAATCGAGCTAATGCCGCCGCGGATCGCTATTCTTCTAGTTTAATCTATGCCGTAGAGGTCAATGATGATAATTTAGTCACGATTACTGTCACCAAAGTTCCGGGGAGTACCCCCGGTTATACCACCTTTAACATCAATCAACAGGGTGCTATTTATATTTACTAGCTCTAGCTTAGGGCGATCAGACTACAATTATATGATCGCGATCGAGATTTATTTGAGATCGATCGACAATTGTAACGTTTTAGTCAATTAACGGTAATTTCCGCCCCACGGAGGTTAAGTTAATAGGGGTCTAACTCCCAAATTAGCCTACAAAAGATTAAAAAATCTCCTACAAACCTGGCGAGGACAAGCATGAATACAATCACTAATTTTTTAGCTAGTGCTATTGTCGGTGGTTGGATTATGACTATGGCAGTTTTTGCCATCCAAAATATCCAACCAGTTTCTTTAAAGTTTCTACAATTTGAGTCAATTAAACTACCCATCGGCATTTTATTGGCTTTTTCTTTGGCAATGGGATTTTTTATCGCCGCAGTTATTCCCGCTTTTTTGCGAAAGTCGAAAAAATCTCCTCGCAGTCGCTTTTCTCCCCCAGAATCGGGGTTAGACGAGTTTGATTTTTAAATAGGACTGTCTGAATAATAGCAAATCCGTTTTTAATAGTCTGGTTAACTCCCAAGCGAACTTTAAAAACCCACTTCCCACTTCCCACAGCCTAGGATTATAAAGGGAAGATTTGAGCGAAATTTTGAGAAATAGTTTTAGCTTTCAATTCACTGACGAAATTTTTACGAGGAGCTGCCGTCGCTCCGAATACAGTAACTATTTGGTAATCTCCTAAATCAGCAATCCACACAGGAGAAGGTTTAGCTCCACCACTGACTTTACCACAGAGATTACCATCATATTCTCTTTGACCATTTTTACTGGTAATTTTCAAAGTATCACTGTGAAGAATCGCTAAAGCATGGGGTTTACCTCTTTGTTCATTTCCTGCACAGACAAAAATTTGACAGTTACTATCGGCTGCATCAATCCATTGATTTTGTGAAACTTGATCTACTGTTCTGAGATTATTAGTATTGATATTGGTTTCACTAATGTTATCCAAAATACCATAAAAATCTCGCAATCTTTGCTGAAATTGTTGTTTAAAACCCTGCAGATCATTGGGAATTGCCCAAAAATCTTCTTCACTGTCAATATACAATGTCGAACCACGAAACCAGGGGGCGTGTTCACGACTTTTGCGAGAATAACTAGGTCGTCTTGCACCTTGACCAATACCACCCATATCAGCTAAAAACCAAGTCAAATGTTTAGCTAATTTTTTGACAGCTTCTTCTTTATCTTTTGGGGTTTCAGAAGATAAAGATAAAACTAAAGTTCCCTGTTGTTCACCACAGGGATCATT